>JADGPW010000117.1 GCA_017882265.1 Chitinophagaceae bacterium
AAGTGAATGGTAAAGATGTGCCGGTGGGTACCTATTATTATATAGTGGATCCGAAGAATGGGCGGGCTAAAATGGCCGGCTATGTGGATGTAATCAGGTAAAGCCATGATAAAAAGGATTTTTATAACTGGGTTAAGTATATGAGATAACTTAGATATTAGCCAGCGAAAACCAATTGATTGTTATTTCTTATATAAAAGTGGAAATGCAATCTGTGTTCCAGCGGAACACATCATGGGTAGAAAGATTCAGAAGGATGGGAAGTGTTCCAGAGGAACACATCGTGCTTTTTTTCAAATGGACGTTAGCACGATGCATTCCTACGGAACGTTTACCGGCTTAACATTTTGGTAGCTACCCATGAAATGTCCCTCCGGGACATATTTCATTGTAAGATGGTAATAATACAAAGTAGAAAGAAGTTAGCAGATAATACTAATATTTTACAGTGATTGGGCTTTTATCACCAGCTAAATATCTTCGATCTTTGGCCCTGAAAAACCAATCGATTAATTCGAGTTATATAAAAGATAAAAGTTATTCAAAGCAGATAGTGGCCTCTTGGCCAGAGGATTCATATATGACCGATATGGCTTATCTGTCTTCTTACTGTACCACTGACTCACTGTCTAACTGTCCTACTGTCTCACTGTCTTGAATTACAAGTGGACGATCTTTTTAGTATGAACTAATCTCAGGGTAGTAATTGTTTTTTGTACGGCTTGTTTTTTGTCTTCTAATGTCTTCATGGTAATATCCGTATCAGGAATGCCGTCGAGTTTATTAAGGGCAAGTTCCCGGTGTACCTGGTCTAATTTATTGAGCGCTTCATCACATACACTAATCAGGCTATCCACGCGGATCTGTTTAACAGCTTTTGACAGTTGCTCATTCACCCTGTTCCAATCTACGATATCATAGGAAAGACGAAGTTTATTTTCCAGTTTGCTCCAGTCAAACTTATCCATTTCCTGCTGGTAGTCAGCTTTCAGTTCGGCTTTTTCTTTCTGAGTAAATACATCAGCAATTCCCTTCTCAACCGATTTCCATTGCGTCTCTTTCAGCACTTTCTTTGAAGCTTCCACCGCATCCTCCACCTGTTGTTCCTGGTATTTTTTCAAATGGGGTTCTTCAGGAGCTATAAAACCCGCCTGTATATAGGAAAGGTTCGCTTTCACAAAATCGGAGGCCGCTGCGATTGAAATATTGTGTAGCGGGCTCGTCTTTGGCGGTACTTGTTTTAATTTAACGATGGGAGCAGATTTGAAAGCCGGGGTCTGTACACTTGTTTTCCTGGGTTCACCACCTGCGGCGGTAAATTCACTAAACGGGGAAGACAAGTGCGCAAAAGAAGCGGGTTGGCTGCCATTTAACGGCTTACTCAGGATAAGCAAGGCATTCAATGAAATAATACATAACAGACCGGCCAGGAGGCCTGCCAGCTTATAAAAGGAGACCACTGGTTTTTTTGTTATCCCCAGGATCAACTCAATGCGGTGAAGGAGTTCGTTCTTTTTGCCGGTGGCGGCCAGGGCAAATGTTCTTTGTCCATAATTACTCTTCTCCAGTGTCAGTAAAGCTGTTGCATATTCCCGAGAATCATATTGGAATTGCATGACCATCTGATCGCAGCTTTTCTCCCGTTCCCGTTCTGTGATCTTCACCAATGCCTTGACAAAGGGGTTGAAATAAAAGATGGTTTGAATTAAATTGATCACCAGGTTAAGGAGGTAGTCATATCGTTTGATATGTGACAGTTCATGCAGTAATACTGCTTCCAGTTGTGGGATGCTTAAATGATTAATCGCTGCAATCGGCACCAATATTACCGGTTTTAAAAAACCAACCGTTACGGGAGAAGAAACCAATTCCGATACCCATATACGCACTTGTTTTTTTATGCTCATTTGGGCGGCAACTTTCTTTACAAACAATCTCCACTGCGCATCGATCTTTTCCAATCCATAACGCCGGATCACCTGCACATAGCGGTAATTCCTGATAAAATGAAGACCCGGGAACAGTAGCAATACGAGATAGAGAACAGAGGCTACAGGCAGGGCTTGTTGCAACCAGTTATTTAATTGTGGGTTTCTTGCTATGGTGGCAAAGGAAGGGATGTTCAGCGAACCATTCGCTGCATTATCCCTGAATACGGCTATGAAAGTATAAATGAACCATACAAAACCTGTTATCAATAATAAAGCTGAGATTGAACTTTTAGCACCGGGTCTAATGGATTTGAAAATTCCGGTAAAGGCCTGGTAAAGGACCCATAGCAATGCCATTTGCCACAGACTGTTAAGTACAGCCCATCCTAATGACTCAAGAAAGTTAGTCTGGCCGATGCCGGTCATCGCAATTATTTTTTAAGACTATCCAGTAATGCCTGAATTTTTTCCAGTTCCTCGCGGCTTGCCTTATGATGGCTGTCGTCTCCCAGGGCCTGAATGACCAATTGGGTGGGGGAACCGCCAAACAGGCTGTCGATCATTTTGCTCAGCAAATGTTTTTGCGTTCTTTCTTTATTCACAGCTGCCTGGTACACATGGGTACGCATGGAATCATCTCTTTTGACAATACCCTTTTCATTCATGATCTGCATGAGCTTCAGGGTAGTGGTATAACCCACATCCTTTGTCTGCCCCAGTTCTTCATGGACTTCCCGAACGGTCGCCAATCCTTTTGTCCAAAGGATCTGTAATATCTCCAATTCGCTTTCAGTAGGCTTGATTACTTTTTGAACTGACATGGTATTAATATTTATACCCCGAATATACGACTATTTTCGTATGACCAAAAAATCCAGTCTTTTTTTTAGGTTTTTTAACATCCATTAACCTTGAGACGATCTGTGGAGGTAAAGGTTATAGGATAGAATTTGGAATTCGGGTTGGGAGTTAGGAATTGGGAATTAGGTCTTAAAGTTCAGCCAAGTCTATATAATGAGGCGTTCTTCTTTCGGGAAATTTGTAAATTAGGTTACACATTATTCATTAATTAAAATATTTTTTATGAAGTACTTGCATGCAGTTCTGACCATTATTGCCGTATGTTTAATTATGATCACTTTTGCCGTAACGGGTATTATTCCTTCAGCAAACGCGGAAGACAAAAATCCCCGCACCGTATCTGTTCCATTGAATCCAGATGGTTCTATCAATGTGAAATTTGCACCTGGAACTATTTCTGACGTTAATATTAAAGAAGTGGGGGGGAACAGTAATTACGGAAAAATCGATGTAAATGTTGCTGCAGTGGATGGAAGTTCATTTAGCGGGTCTCTGCCGGTTAAGATCGCTAATTGAAAGAATAATAATTGGAATAGACGTATAGAAAATAATAAGCCCCGTTGTAGAAACAACAGGGCTTAATGTAATGGTTCTGATTAAGCTTTTCTATTACTGATAGACAGCAGTATTTTTCTTATCTAATAAAGCAAGAGGCACTGGCTTGATCATGATCGTGTTTTGTTTACCGGTTACCGGCTCCACCTTTTTACTGTGAATTTGCGCCAGGGTAGGGGCTATTACCAGGGACACAATGGACATTAATTTGATAAGGATATTCATGGACGGCCCGGAGGTATCTTTAAAAGGATCCCCAACAGTATCACCAGTTACAGAAGCCTTGTGCGGTTCTGATTTTTTGTAATACATCACTCCATTGATCTCTGCGCCTTTTTCAAATGATTTTTTCGCGTTATCCCAGGCTCCGCCGGCATTATTCTGGAACATGCCCATCAATACGCCACTCACAGTGGCGCCGGCCAGGAATCCACCCAGGGCTTCAGGACCCAATACAAAACCAATCACCAGTGGGGAAATGATAGTAATGGCCCCCGGTAACATCATCTTCTTTATAGAAGCCTGCGTGGAAATGGCAACACATTTTTCATATTCGGGTTTAGCGGTCCCTTCCATGATGCCCGGTATTGTTTTAAATTGCCTTCTTACTTCTTCTACCATTGCCATGGCAGCTTGACCAACCGCACGGATAGCAAGGGAGGAAAAAATAAAAGGTATCATACCTCCTACAAATAAGGAAGCCAGCACGTCTGCTTTATAGATATCAATATGTTGGTTATCGCCGGGTAAGGCTACGCCGACAAATGCCGCAAATAAGGCCAGGGCGGTTAACGCTGCCGAGGCAATGGCAAAACCTTTTCCTGTGGCTGCCGTGGTATTACCTACGGCATCAAGTACATCAGTTTTTTCCCGGACTTCTTTCGGCAATTCACTCATTTCGGCAATACCACCAGCGTTATCAGCGATGGGACCAAAAGCATCAATGGCTAATTGCATTGCCGTAGTCGCCATCATACCTGCAGCCGCGATGGCCACGCCATATAAACCGGCAAACTGGTAAGAACCCCAGATACCTGCCGCTAAAACCAGGATAGGAAGAAAAGTTGATTCCATTCCGACTGCCAGGCCACCGATTACATTCGTGGCATGGCCCGTTGATGATTGACGGATGATTGATTTTACCGGGCCCTTGCCCATGGCTGTATAATATTCCGTAATGATACTCATTAAAGCGCCTACCGTAAGCCCTGTGCCAATAGCCCCCAGAACACCCCATTTTGTAAATATGACACCCCTTAGCTCCATTGCATCCGGAAGAATCCAATAAACCAGGCCGGAAGCGGCGATTGCCGTTAAAATGATCGAACCCCAGTTGCCCATATTCAGCGCCTTCTGCACATTATCTGTATTGATCCCGGCGGCATCTTTAACCCGGACAAACAATGTTCCGACTATGGAAAAAAGTATTCCCACTCCGGCTATCAACATCGGCAAAACAATCGGAGAAAAACCATGGAGGCTGTCTTCGGTGATTACCGTCGTTTGCTGACCCAATACGATAGTTGCCAATACGGTGGCTACATAAGAACCAAACAGGTCAGCGCCCATCCCGGCTACATCGCCAACATTATCACCTACATTATCCGCAATAGTGGCTGGATTACGCGGATCGTCCTCAGGTATACCGGCTTCCACTTTTCCTACGAGGTCAGCACCCACATCGGCTGCTTTGGTATAGATACCCCCGCCAACCCGGGCGAACAAGGCAATTGATTCAGCACCCAATGAAAATCCTGTCAGTACTTCCACTGTTCTTACCATCTCTTCAGAACTTACAGCAGAGTCAGGAGCAAAATACATTTTTAATACAATGAACAATCCTCCCAGGCCAAGCACCGCCAGACCAGCAACACCCAAACCCATTACCGAACCCCCGGTAAATGAAACATTTAATGCTTTACTTAAACTGGTGCGGGCGGCATGTGCTGTCCTAACATTGGCCTTGGTGGCTACTTTCATACCGATATAACCAGCTGTGGCGCTTAAGACAGCTCCAACTACAAAAGCCACCGCGATCATCCAATGAGAATGGGGATTTGCGCTGGCCATTACTGCAAGTAATATCCCGACGATCACTACGAAATAGCCCAGTATTTTCCATTCCGCTTTCAAAAAGGCCATGGCTCCATCAGCAATGTATTTGCTGATCTCCTTCATCCTGTCCGTCCCGGCATCCTGCTTTGAAACCCAGTTGAATTTGATGAACGTATACACTAAACCAATCAGGCCCATGACAGGGACGAGATATATCAATTTGTCCATAAGAGTTGATTCTTTATATTTTAAAACCATCCCGGTTGCTATAGGGACAGTAGTCAAGGGCGGCAAAGATAGGGGAAGGGGGGGAATTTTGGAATTGGGAATTTGGGATTTTGTAATTGAGTCCGTAGGCTATAGATGCCTGATTTGGTAACGATTGCAATGGTTACCTATATTACCATTGATGATTATTACAAAGTGAAGGGTATGCAAAATAAAGAATACATTTCTTAAATTTTCATAACCTAGGTGATTACTTTTTTATTGAATTTTCCCGGATCAGCAGAAAAGCCTTTCCCAATGAATCAATTATATCTCCGGCCAACATCGCTTCCTTGGAAAGCTGCCGGGCTGCGATATCACCCGCCATTCCATGGAGATAAACACCAAGTATAGCCGTTTCTGTTGAAGGATACCCCTGTGCCAGCAGGCCGGTCAATATTCCTGTCAATACATCACCGCTGCCAGCAGTTGCCATACCCGCATTACCGGTACTATTGAAAAAACCTTTGCCGGAGGGGGTGGCAATAAATGAATAATGCCCTTTCAATACAATGATAACATTCAACTCCTTTGCTTTTTTCTGCACAAGTCCGAGTCGTTCAAAATCATCAGCAGTTTCCCCAAATAATCTTTCAAATTCTTTCGGGTGAGGAGTAAGTATGGAATTCTCCGGAATTAATTTTAATAACTCTTTCTGCGAAGCCATGATATTTAACGCATCGGCATCAAGAACGACCTGGTTACGATAAGTAGTTAGAATATCCCGAAGCATGCTGCCTGTTTCTGTGGCTGTGCCGATCCCTGGGCCAATGCCTAATGAATCATACCTGGTCAGATCTTCATGGTAGCTATCGGATATGATGGATGTACTGAAAGCTGAATTTATATCCATACTCAGCATGGCTTCAGGAATACAGGTTTGTAAAATATCGTACCCGCAGTTCGGAATATGGCAAGTCAGCAGTCCAACTCCACTTCGCATACAGGCTTTTGCAGATAAAACAGTGGCCCCCATTTTCCCATAACTTCCGGCAACAAGCAAAGCATGACCAAAATTGCCTTTGTGAGCAAAAGCGTTCCTGGGTTTATAGATCGTTTGAATGAGGGGTCCATCCACTAATTCATACCCGATGCCAGGGTTTAAAAAATCCGGATGCAATCCAATATCCAACACATGAACTTCCCCGATGTCCGCAGCATTTTCTGCCATCATAAACGCGGGCTTAAAACATTGAAAACTGAGTGTGTGATCAGCCCGGATGATGGTATTCCCTTTTGAGGAATGATCAGTATATAACCCACTAGGTATATCGATAGCGATGATCGGGCAGCCGGAGTTATTCATGTGATTGACCAATTGTGCCGTAACTCCTTCAAGTTCCCGGTTTAGCCCGGATCCAAATAAAGCATCAATGATGATGTCATTCTTTTCAAATTCATGGAAATTTTCTGCGGTTTGAACAAACCGGATCTCCACTTTATGATATTGACGTAAACGGGCCAGGTTGGTTTGAAAATCGGTGGTTCCGGGATGTCCTGATCCGATGCTGACTGGATCAAGGATATAAACAATTACCGGGTATTTCTTTGTTGCCCATAACCTGGCGATCGCTAATCCATCGCCTCCGTTATTTCCTTTACCGCAAAAAACGGTGAGATGATGGCCTTCAAATCCATTCTCCTCCAGCCAGGCCACACATTTACCAGCGGCTCTTTCCATCAAGTCAACAGGAGCGATGGGTTCGTGACGGATGGTATATTGATCCCAGGATCTTATTTCTTCGGCATTCAGGATTTTCATAATCAATAGTTAGACAAGCCGTATTTTGATATGGCCACTTCAGCAGAAAAACAGTGATATTTTATAGTATTTCTGTGATTTGGTTGCATATCCTATCTTTAAAGGTGAGAACAATAATTGAAAAAGCTGTTTAGTTTCCCGACTTTGATCTCTGTTTTGCTGATTTCTTTTGCTCCTGCTTTACATTCTTTTTATTTAATTCCGTACTATCCGTTTCATCATCTGCCTGTATATGGTGCTGCTGGTAATCACCAAAAATATCATAACAGAGATGCGCTGAATTATAGATGCTGCGGTTAAACTTATTCCCGAGAATAATGATCGTTACTTTTTCATCCATTAGCCGGGCAAAAGCCGCATTAAAGCCATGCCAGCGGCCAAAATGATAGACGATCTTTTTCCCGTTGGGTAAAAGCTCCAGACGCCAGCCCAATCCATAATTATGAATGGAAGGTTTTTCAAAACTACGGGGGGCGAAAGCTGAATCAAGCATGGCCTTGCTCAGCACCTGGTCCGTGTATAATGCCTGGTCCCATTTCAACAAATCCTGAGGCGTCGTATAAATATTCTTATCGCCATAAGTGCCATCCAGGAAATCATAGCCCCAATAAGTCCCATTGTAATTAAAGGAAGGGGTTGCGGTCAGGGTATCTTTTAATGTAAAGACATAGGTATGTGTCATCTGCAGGGGAGTAAAGAATTTTTCCTGCATATACTCCGGGAAAGGTTTCCCGCTGATCTTTTCGACGATCATGGCGAGTAATACAAAATTGGTATTGCTGTAGCTAAAACGTCTACCGGGAGAAAAGCTTCGATTGGGGCGGTCGTTAAACAGGATATTCAGCATATCGTTGTTAGTGGCATATTTCTTTTTATCCCAGTCACTGTTGGGGATAAAATAAATATAATTGGGTAAACCGCTCCGGTGACTCAATAACATCCTGACCGTGATGCCCGGGTAAGGCAAACCGGGAAAATATTTTGTGATCGAATCATCCAGGGAGAGTTTGTTTTCTTGCACCAATCTCATGATGGCAACGGAAGTAAATGTTTTGCTCGTGGAAGCGATCTGCAACGAGGTGGTGGCGGTTAATGAATCGGGTTTGCGCAGATCGGCCTTACCCGTATATTTTTCATAAATGATCGCCCCGTCTTTGGCCACCAGGATGCCACCGTTAAAACTTTTATTCAGCAGCGTGGTATCAAAAAGATCGCTTAGCTCCCGGTAATAATTCCGGAATTCATGCTGCTCCAGTTTGGCTGGGGTAGGAGGATAATATTGCAGGGAGTCATCTGCAGGTTTTTTAGTGGCGGATGAATTACATCCAGCCAATACAATTGCCAGTAATACAATTTGGGTAATAGTTTTCAACAGGACTTGCTTTTTAATTTTTGCAAAAATAAGCAGTCATTGATGAAAATGGAAAATAAGTCAGGTAAGTCAGATAGGTCAAAGGGGCCATATTGGATCGGGGAGACTTTCCGGTAGTTAATGATTTTTTTTGCTACATGAGTTAAATAGATTTTGTAAAAGCAAGTATACCTTTCTAGAAAGACTCTGGCGTCAGCTAATCGACAGCTATTGGTGCAACCAGCTATATTTGCAGTATGGCAAAAGCCCTACAAACAAGTTATCCCAAAGAAAAGATCAGGATCCTTTTCCTGGAGAATATCAGTGATGTGGCAGTTAATAATTTCCGCAGGCATGGATATACACAGGTGGATAAGATCAGTAAAGCGCTTACAGAAGAACAATTGATCGGGGAAATCAAAGATGTTCATATCCTGGGTATCCGTTCCAAAACTCAGATCACGAATCCCATCCTGGAGGCTGCCAGGAAATTACAGGCTATTGGGTGTTTTTGTATCGGGGTAAACCAGGTAGACCTTTCGGCTGCCACTAAGAACGGTGTCGTTGTTTTTAATGCGCCTTATTCCAATACAAGATCGGTGGCCGAACTGGTGATCGGTTCAGCGATCATGCTCATCCGTCGAATTCCCGATAAGAATAAGGCAGCACATGCAGGCGTCTGGATAAAAGAAGCCAAAGGAAGTTATGAATTAAGGGGAAAGACGCTGGGTATTGTCGGGTACGGCAATATTGGTTCCCAGGTTAGTGTACTTGCCGAGGCTTTGGGGATGAAAGTTATATTTTATGATGTGGAAACAAAGCTGCCTCTCGGTAATGCGGAGGATGCAAAATCACTCAAAGAATTATTAAACAGGGCCGATGTAGTAACCCTCCATGTTCCGGAAACGGCTCAAACAAAGAACCTTGTCAATAAAACCAACCTAAAGTATTTTAAGAAAGGCGCGGTACTAATCAACTACGCCAGGGGAGAAGTAGTGGACCTGGAAGCCTTGCGCCGGTCCATCCTGGACGGGAATATTGGTGGAGCTGCTGTGGATGTTTTTCCCATTGAACCTGAAAAAAACGGGGATCCTTTTCAAACCCCATTGCAGGATTGCCCGAATGTGATCCTCACCCCTCATATCGGCGGTTCTACGGAAGAGGCACAACAGAATATTGGGGAAGATGTAAGCATAAAGCTTTTTAACTACCTGGAAAAAGGCATCACGCTTGGTTCACATACGGTGCCTGCATTAGCATTGCCACCCCAGGAAGGTTCTCACCGTATCCTGCATATCCATAGGAATGTCCCCGGGGTTTTGTCGGAGATCAATACCCGGCTTTCCCAACACCATATTAATATCCTTGGGCAATACCTGAAAACCAATGATGAGATTGGGTATGTAGTACTGGATATAGATAAAAAGCTTTCCTCCCAGGCGCTGGGTTTATTAAAAGAAGTGAAAGGATCGATCAAAGTGAGAATGTTGTATTAACTGCAATTCCCGGAGTAACGGTCATTCCCTACAAATAATTATTTTATGATATTTTCAATAAATATTGAAAATTATGTAAATTTGTGTTGTAAATAACCGGCTATGAAAGTAGTAATCGTGGGAGCGGGTTTCGGTGGACTCCGTTTGGCCCGCCAACTCAATAATAAACCCGGCTTTGAGGTCATTCTTATTGATCGTTTCAATTTTCACCAGTTTCAACCTTTATTTTACCAGGTAGCCACGGCCGGGCTGGATGCAAGCAATATTTCCTTTCCTCTCCGCAAGGTTTTCCAGAAAAGCAATAATGTCAGGATCAGGCTGGCGGAATTAAAACAGGTGATCCCTGCAGCCAACAGGATCATTACCGATACAGAAGAGATCGGTTATGATGCATTGGTGTTGGCCACCGGAGCTGATACTAATTTTTTCGGGAATACACAGATCGCTTCAAATGCATTCCCTATGAAATCAACTGTAGAGGCCCTGCAGCTCCGCTACCGTTTGCTGCAAAATTTTGAAAAGGCATTGAGCGTTAAAGATGAAAATGAATGGCAGCGATTGATGAATATTGTAGTGGTGGGCGGGGGACCAACAGGAGTGGAGATCTCCGGGGCATTAGCCGAAATGAAAAAATATGTATTACCAAAGGATTATCCTGAACTGGATTTTTCTAAAATGAATATTTACCTGTTGGAAGGGACCGGTAAGACACTGGCCGCTATGAGTGAACGATCATCTGCCCAATCATCACGATATCTTAACCGGCTTGGGGTGAAACTTATGACCAATACATTGGTAAAGGGGTTTGATGGTCATGAAGTGGATCTTGGTAATGGCAAGACCATTTTGTCATCCACCGTCATATGGGCTGCGGGTATTAAAGGCAATATCCCGGCCGGATTTGATAATATGCTTGTGGGAAAGGGTAATCGCATTAAAACAGACAGGTATTGTTGCCTAAAGGGATACCATAATATTTATGCCCTCGGTGATCTGGCTTATATGGAAACGCCACAATACCCCAACGGTCACCCGCAGGTAGCCCCGGTAGCCATGCAACAGGCGGACCTCTTGGCTGAGAACCTAAAATTAATTGAAAGAAAAGCCAGCCCCGCCCGGCAATTTGAATTTGAATACCATGATAAGGGTTCTATGGCAACAGTAGGCCGTAACCTGGCCGTTGTGGATATTCCAAAACCGCGGCTGCATTTTGGCGGTTTCTTTGCCTGGATGATCTGGATGGGATTGCACCTGATGCTGATCCTGGGTGTCAAGAACAGGTTCTTTGTTTTTTGTAATTGGTTGTATAATTATATAACTTACGATCAAAATCTACGACTTATCATTAATCCTCAAAAGAAAATATAATCTTGCGGCAACCTGGTACAGCCCCAGTTCGATTTATCCTTATTAATTTTTTAACCGGATACTACAGCCAATGACTAATCGCTTTTCGCGCATTACCCTTTGTATTTTTTTGATTATTCATTCTTTTTTCCGCGGGGCTGCGCAGGATAACAGGGTATTATATCCTTCTTTTTTTTCCGGAAAGACCTATGTGGAAGCAACCGCGGGCTATGTGGATTTTGCTTTCACCGACAAAAATTTACTACCTGGCTTTACTACTGAAAAAATTTATAGACCGCATATTGGAGTGCGATTGACCTTGCTCGGTTACAACTTCAACAATTTTTTGTCAGCACATATTAGTTATATGCGGCCGGTGTTATGGATCTATTACAAAAATGTGAATGGCGACCAGGTACATCATACTGTTACCATGAATATATCTTCCGTGATGTTGCGGGGAAGATTCCCGGTTAATAAATCGGTGTGGGTATATAGTGAAACCGGTTTTTGCCTGGTCACCCGCAACGGGTTTTACGTCAATGCCCCGCATGTTCTTCCCAATGCTAATTTCGGAACTATTTCATTTGGAACAGGTGTGCAATACCGGCTTTCCCCAAAATCGAGTCTGGTAGCGGGTATGACCTTTTGTTCCAAAAAAGAAAATGAGCAACAACCATCGTCTTTGTCCATAACCGGCGGATTCAATTATTCCCTTCAGCCTTTGTCCCCGAAAAAAATTATGGATGTACGTTCATCGCCATACCGCTTTCCCAAACAGATGGTGCAGGCAGGTTATTCCACCGCCGTGGTCGGTTTTGGCGTCAACAATTTCTTTGCCAATAATATAATACCTGTTTTCTGGGGAGGTGATGCAGAAGTAAAAGAGGGTGTGTCCGTCCATTACCAGCGTAATTTTTTTCATACCCGTAAAGTATTCAGTATAGACTGGGGAGCCAGTGCCAGTTATTGGAAAAGCCGGTGGCAGCGCCAGGAATTCTATACGCTTTCGCTTTACCCATTGTTTCGTTTTTCTTTTCTTCATAAAAAGGTCGCCGATCTTTATTTTGATTATTCTGTAGCCGGACCTTCCTTTATTTCAAAGTTTCAGATTGATCAAGTTGAAACAGGCAGGAAGTTTACCTTCCAGGACTTTATGGGTATAGGCATGTATGCCGGGAAAAGCCATAACCTGAACGCAGAAATACGCATCATGCATTTTTCGAATGGGGACCTGTTCCCGAAAAACAATGGAGTGAAAGTGCCGCTCTCCTTCATGCTGGGTTATGCTTTCTTTTGATGGGCAGCAAGTATTTTTTTTGCACGGGATTTAAATGCGGCTGATTCAATATCCCACCGATCCTCAATAATTGTTTTTAATTCCCGAGTGATTTCAGGGTACTGTTTGGATAAATGCTGTAATATGGATAGCGAGAAGGCTTTTATCGCAGGTTTTTCAGTAGGGGAGAGAATATAACTAAAACATAAATTCATCACTTCACCCTGGTGTTTCTCCGGGATGGTAATATCCTGCAGCAATCGTACGGTATTGCGCTTAACTGCATTATGAAGACCGGGTTTATGAAGGTTCTTCAGCAGTTTATTGAAATGTGGCCGGATCAACTCAGGATGAGCAATGACAGCATAACTCATTGGCCAGGCAGCCCGCTGCACCACCCGGTATTCATCATGTAAAAAAAGATCAAACAGTTCATCAAACCGGCGCTGGTCACTCCCGATCCATTTGGCAATCCGGTTACAGTTTGCTTTGGAATGTTCGGCCAGAATCCTATCCCGAAGTTTCATCAGCAAAGTCTTAATTTCTAATTTATTACTATTTCAATAATACGCGTCAGTTCTTTTCTTTTTTTTATAATTCCTTATTCCAGGCTCCTGACAATAATCACATTCTTTCAGGAACTTTTATTCCCAGCATATGCATTCCCGAAGCGATCACATTCGCCGTCATTTCAGAAAGTTTCAGCCTAAATTGTTTTTTTTCTTCTGATTCTGCATTCATGACCGAATGTTCCGTATAAAAAGTATTGAATGATTTGGCAAGATTGAAAATATAAATAGCAATGACGGATGGATTGTGCTCCATACAAGCCTGTTCAATGATCGTTGGATATTGCTCCAGAGAAATAATTAAGTCTTTTTCGAGTTTTAGCAGACTCCTGTCACGATAGCTATCGGGAGCCGACTGCCTATTGCCTTGTACAGACAGGGCATGCCCTGTCTCTACTGCCGACTGCCGACTGCCGACTGCCACCTGCTTCCTCAATATCGACTTGATCCTTGCGTGAGTGTACTGGACGAACGGACCGGTGAATCCATGAAAATCCACCGACTCTTCGGGATTAAAGACCATCCTTTTCTTTGGGTCAACCCGCATCAGGAAAAATTTCAGGGCGCCCAGGCCAATAATTTCATATAATTCCTTCAACTCCTCTGTATTAAAATCTTTTATTTTCCCCGATTCTTCGGTATGTTTTGCAGCAATAGTCACCATCTCATCGATCAGTTCATCCGCGTCTACCACAGTACCCTCCCTGCTTTTCATCCTTCCCGAAGGCAATTCTACCATACCATAACTTAAATGATACACCCCATCGGCGTAGGGCTTATTCATTTTCTTCAGAATAAGTTTCAGCGCTTTCATGTGATAGTTTTGTTCATCACCGATCACATAAATGCTCTGGTCGTAATGGAACTGTTCATATTTCTGCTGCGCCAGCCCAAGGTCCTGTGTCATATAGACAGAAGTACCATCTTTACGTAATACCAGTTTTTCATCCAGCCCCTCTCCGGTCAGATCAGCCCAGACACTGCCATCCTCTTTTTTCACGAATACGCCTTTTTCCAGGCCCTCTTCTACCGATTTTTTCCCCAGCAGGTAGGTATCACTTTCATAATACATGATATTGAAATCACTCCCGATCCGTTTGTAGGTGGTATCAAACCCTTCGTATACCCAGCCATTCATTTTCTTCCAGAGTTCGATCACTTCGGGCTTACCGGCTTCCCAGTCAAGCAACATTTGCTGGGTTCCTTTCATGATCGGGGCTTCTTTCTCCGCTACATCCTTTGATTTTCCTGCGGTCATTAATTCTTCAATCTGGCGTTTGTATTCGTCATTGAATTTTACATAATACTCACCTACCAAATGATCACCCTTGGTATGGGTTGATTGCGGCGTGGCGCCGTTCGCAAACAATTGCCAGGCGATCATGCTCTTACAGATATGAATACCCCTGTCATTTACCATGCAACTTTTTATCACCTCATAGCCGCAGGTTTTCAGTATTTCTGCTACACTCCAGCCTAAAAAATTATTACGCAGGTGCCCTAGGTGCAATGGTTTGTTTGTATTGGGAGAGGAGTATTCCACCATTACTTTCTGCCCGTTAGCGGGTTTGGAACCAAACTGCGGGTCAGCATAATTGGATTGAAGAAAGCCGATCCAGTAATCATCTGCAATGACCAGGTTCAGAAAACCTTTGATGACATTGAAGGTTTTAAATAACTGAGGGTTTGTATTTACCAATACTTCGCCAATTTCATTACCTAAAAGTTCAGGTGATTTTTTTAATTGTTTAACAAAGGAGAAAAGAACAAGGGTATAATCGCCTTCAAATTCCGGCTTGGTAGGACTGATGGTAAGATCGGATTCATTAAATCCTTTAACTCCCGGGATATCTTCGTACAGGCTATTTAAAGCCTTTGCTACTAATGGTTTTATCTCAGTTACAATACTCATCATTAGGAATTAGTCGGCAAATTTACGGAATGAGGTTCCGAATACCTAACCCTGGTGCGGCGTCAGTTGAGACAGGGCATGCAGTAAAGACAGGGTATTCGTAGAGACAGGGCATGCCCTGCCTCTACAATCTACAAACAATAATCCACGATACACAATCCTTGTTCATCCGTTCGACATTCAATATTTCCTTTGCTGCCAATCATGCGACGCCCAGACTTGCGAATAATATCATTCTTTTCGGATTATTAAATTGTTCACCTTCGGCATTCTTAAATCCTTGTTCATCCGTTCGACATTCAATATTACCTTTACCGCCAGCCATGCGACGACATATCCATACTGCCAGGGACCTTGTATTGCCCGTTATTGATTTTTTCTATCCGCCATTTCGTAAGCTGATGGGTATTCAGACCTTCAGGTATACCGCTTCCGGCAGTATGAATACGGCCCTCGGGTTTCTTGTTTTCTATGTCAGCTTCCGTTTTATCTTTAATGAAGTTCCGGTTAACCTGGGTTTTTATACACTGGAAGCACACAGCGCCGCCCTGTTTGTTTCTTTCTGTATCTGTTTCCCATTTGGCTTCTTCCTGATGAAATATGTGGTATTCAGTAATTCCAATATGAAAGGAAAAGTGCAATTGTTCCGTTATTTTATGCTGTATGTCTTTAACCTGGGACTTAACTATATCTTGCTTCGGGTATTCGTGGAAACGCTGCATGTCTATCCCGTACTGGCACAGGCGATAACCACTATTCTGATTATCCTTTTCAGTTATGTGGTGCAGCGGAATTTTACTTTCAAAATAAGAAATACAGAAGACGAGATCACAGGGTAAAATTGATCGACTCCACTTTTACCGAAAGGTCGCCCGTACAATTGCTCCGTATAACCAGTTGCTGGGCCATCGGGTAGATACCGATCAGTTTAATATCACTGATATTGCCATAACTCCGGATACCTTTGATCCATTCCTGGTTCAGTTCCTTATTGATAGCTGTTTTCGCAGTATCAATATAGGCGCCGAGATCGAACTGTGCATATTTAGTGATCTCTTTGGTTATTTTTTTATCAAAAAGCCAATCAGCTGATCCCAGTAAAAAATTCTTCGATTTAATATCAAAATCAACATTGGTTACTTCAATCCTCCTTTTTTCAACATTATATACAGGTGTGCCTACGAGGTAGACCACTCCATCATTGGTGCCGGAAAAATTTACTTTAATGATCAGTTTTTCATTTCCTGCGCCATAGATCTTACAATCCTCGATAATGAATTTCTTTTTGATGAAACCTTTTTTAAAATCAAATTTCTTGCCCATCGCCTGCTGGTTCAGAATATTGGTAAGTGAGTCATAACTGAGTACGGCGTCCAGGAAGATGGTAAACCCGGGTTTACGGCTAAAGCTGCCGATATTGGGCACCCAGGAACTTTGTTCAGTTGGTTTTTCAAAACTGATAACGGGTTTTGCCGACAGACCAAGATAGATATTGAGCGAATCATTTTGAGCAAAAAGATTATTGATACGGATCTTTTGCGGGTTGATCTTTAGCCAGCCCAGCCCGTATATATTATATACTTTGTTCAGTTTGTCCCAGACCTGCTGGAATCGGGGTTTCAGGTCAACGCTGCCATAGGATTTTTCCAGGTCTTTTTTGGCATCATCCAGTTCGGTGGTCAAACCTTTCATAACCTGTTTGGTGATATCCTGTCCCCAGAAACAAACTTCACATTTATCCAATGGCTGGGGTTCGTTCCTTTTAAACACCAGTTTTACTTTATAGTCGGGTTGAATGCTTAATGAATTTGTAAAAGAAACGATAACCCTCCGTTCTCCTTCGCTTCCAAAACCACAACGGCAGGCGGGTGTCCAGGGAGAAATCACGGTGCCGTTCACGCACACTCTGGTGGCGCCGACTATTTTATAATAACCGGTAAAGCCAAGGTTCAGGGCAGAGCCCATGGTATGCATTTGCAAAAGACTGCGGCGGAATACATATTTATATCGAACATCACATCCATCCTGCACCCAGTCGTCAGGATAATGAGGTGATGTGAATATAGTATCTACGCTTTTTTCCGCCATGGTATATACCGGTTTCAGGTTGATCTGGATGGGTATGTTTATTTCTGAATTAGGCAATGAATCCAATCTGAAGTTAGTGGGGGAGAGGTCAGGGTGCTCCGGATCTATTCTTTGAGCATAAGAAGTAAAAACAAACAATAAAGCGGGTAAAATAGAAATTCCTTTCCCTTTCATATTTTAGTGAGATTAAGATAGCCGGGAAGTCGGTAAGATGGGAAGATAACGATTCGTCTTCCGGCTATTTAATAATAAAAATAGGTAAAGAAAGGAAAAGGAATTGTGAAGATATTATACAGTTATAGATACTATGTTGCCACCTGGACTTTTATGCAGTTTTAATACAATGAACACGGATGACACAGCCTGTCCCGCCGATGCGGGAGATGGAACGCCTGACTGACCGGATGGGCAGGGTTCTACACGGATTTTTCATATTTAGGGGATAGTCCGACAATATCCGGCTCATCAGTGAAGTATCCGTGTTAATCCATTCAATCTGTTTAATCAGTGATCTCTATTTTCAGCCATCGGCGGGCATTTCTTTGGGTTGTGTCATACTGAACCAGTTACCACAACCATCCGTGACAATGCATTCAGTACCATAGAACTGTTCTTTTGGTTCTGACTTGAATTCCACTCCTTTTGCCTTTAACTCTTCATAGGTGGCCCGGCAATCATTAGTTTGCAATACTCCTGCACCCATAACGCCTTTGTCGAGTAATAGTTTTAGGGCATCCCGTACATCCTGGTCAAACCCATTCGTATCGCCGGTAGCAGGAAATAAAACAATCTCGTGATCAGGAGCTTCCGGTGCGGTGACCGTGAGCCAGCGAAAACCATTGTCCATCGTGGCATCCGTATGTACTTTGAATCCAAGTTTATTTACATAAAAATCATAAGCCTTGTTTTGGTCGGACACAAATAAAGATGTGTGAGAAAGTTTAGTTATCATACTAAATAAGTTTTGTAAAGTAAAAATAAGGGGAGGGGACGAGACCGGTTTCTTGAATCTTGCTTTTGTGTTGGATACTAGATACTAAATACTGGATGCTGGATATCAGATAATGGATCAACAAGAAGTTAATATTTATTAGGATCTTTCATCTTTAGGTATCCCGTATCTAGCCTCTAGCCTCTAGCATCCGGTATCCAATCTAAAGCTCTCAATAAAACAATGTGGAATGGCTTTCTTTGGCTGGGCTAGTTGCTCCTGTTTCTTCAGCCAGGCCATATTGCGGTAATACTGTGGGGCAAAACCAATTTCTTTTTTAAAAAGCACGCTGAAGGAACCTATGCTCTCAAATCCCACTTCATTGCAAACTTCTGTCACAGGTTTATTTTCGGCGAGCAGGTCTTTGGCTTTTTCCAGTCGCTTTCGGGTGAGATATTGATGCGGGGTGTGCCGGTAGATCCGGGTGAATAACCTATGAAAATGAAACCGGGAAAGAAAAGCCTGCTGAGATATCAACTCCAGGTCGATGGGCTCCTGGTAATTATCGTCAATATAGACCTTCGCGGTTACTATACGTTGATAGATATCATTTCTAAGTGGTGTCATATTCAATAAACAATTGACAATGGGCAATTGACAATAGGCAAAGGGCAGAATTCCAGGTAGATTGACTATTGCTTATTGCCTATTGTCTATTGTTTCTCTTTCGGACTCTTTCTCGCTTAGCTATATATTACCGGGTTTTTCCAGCCTTTGGACAATCTTTCTATCGTCCCCTTGATCCGATCTTTTCTTGTTTCTTCTCTTTTTGCTGTTACGATCCATTCAATATACTCTTTTTTATCGGTGAAGGAAAGTGCATTGAAAAAAACGGCTTGCTTATTATTCTTTTTTAAAGCTAGGGCCAGGTCCTCTGGTAGTTTAACTTCTTTTGTTTGTGGGTTTACCCAATTGAAGATCTCTCTTGGGGCGGCTGGCTTTGCTTCTTTCTTTTTATCAGCATCGGTTTTGGCCCGGAAGCCAAATACTGACCAGGTATCATCAAAGGAGATCAGGCTGATCCAGGTGAGTTTGTCGCCTTCAGACAACAAGCAATCCCAGCCCTTATCCCTTGTCAGATCGGTTTGCAATTTCGAAGTTCCCTTTGGATAATAGACCCATACAATCACACCCGGTTTGACCAGTTTCATTACTTTGCTCATTTCCTTTTCCATTTGGGCTTTGTTGAAAACAAACCAATGCACCTGGTCGTATACTTTACCAGATTCAGACATCCTGATACCAGCAGGCAATCCCTTCAAGTCTTTTTTAAAATTAGAGGGTGCGTTGATGGTCAGCAAACTGAAATTCGGTTTGATCCTTAGCTTATCAGAAATAGAATTGGCCATAGAAATCGTTTTATATTGGCTAAAATTAAGAGGGATCAGGGAAATATGTTTCTCGGTTCTTGCTTAAGAAAGAAATTTGAGCTGTTAGCATCTAAAACTGGGTTACGGTATAAACGGAGCCTGATCCTCTACATCTCCTATACGGGTCTTATACGCGATTTAAACGTAAATTAGGTTCATTTCAGGGGGAGGCCCCGTAGAGGAGGCGAAGAGGTCTTATCCCCAAATTAAATCGAATGGCTCGAAGGCTTGACAAAACTGGTTGTAAATCAGCACTTTTGTAAATTCTCTTGAGTGATACTTTAAAGATTCTCCAGTCATCATTCACCGATCCTCCAGTCAACCTTGTCTGATCCTTCATTCGTCCGCCTATCAGGTATGGGTTTGGCTGAATTAGGAGCGAAGGATTACAAATGATTTATTCAAGGTTCAGTCCAATATGACAAATTCTTTATCAGGCTAATAATAAATGAACCCGGGACTGCCATTTTTTCATATTCTCCCTTCACGGCACAATGATTGACAACAAATTAGCGCCTGCCTAAAGGAGGCGAATTAAAAGGAGAAATATACTATGGCAAAAATTATCGGAATAGACTTAGGAACCACGAATAGCTGTGTTTCCGTTATGGAAGGTGGCGAACCCGTAGTGATCGCCAATGACGAGGGACGCCGTACAACCCCGTCTGTAGTGGCTTTTTTAAAGAACGGCGAACGTAAAGTTGGTGACCCGGCCAAACGCCAGGCCATCACTAACCCCAATAACACCATTTCTTCGGTGAAGCGCTTTATGGGAAGGCGTTACGATGAAGTGACCGAAGAGATCAGTCACTGGAGCTATAAAGTAGTAAAAGGTGACAATAATACCGTACGAATTGACATAGACGGCCGCTTGTACACTCCACAGGAAATTTCTGCGATGGTTCTTCAGAAAATGAAGAAAACAGCGGAAGACTATCTCGGGCATGAAGTAACGGAAGCCGTTATTACCGTACCGGCTTATTTTAACGACGCACAGCGCCAGGCTACCAAGGAAGCCGGTGAGATCGCCGGGTTGACGGTACGCCGGATCGTGAATGAGCCTACCGCTGCGGCCCTTGCTTATGGTATGGACAAAGGCAAACACGACCAGAAGATCGCAGTTTTCGACCTGGGCGGAGGTACATTTGATATTTCCGTGCTGGAACTCGGAGAAGGGGTTTTTGAAGTGAAATCAACCAATGGTGATACCCACCTGGGTGGTGATGATTTTGATAAAGTGATCATGGACTGGCTGGCGGATGAATTCAAAAAAGATGAAGCGATAGACTTACGTAAGGACCCCATGGCCCTGCAACGTTTAAAAGAAGCCTCTGAAAAAGCGAAAGTTGAGTTATCCTCTTCCACTGAAACTGAGATCAATCTTCCTTATGTAACGGCTGTTGACGGTGTGCCAAAACACCTGGTGAAGAAACTGACTCGTGCAAAATTTGAAGCCCTGGCGGATAATTTGTTCGCCCGTTGCCTCAAACCCTGTGAAGCTGCTTTGAAAGATGCCGGAATGACCGTATCACAGATCAATGAAGTGATACTGGTTGGGGGAAGCACCCGAATACCCAAAGTGCAGGAATTAGTAGAGAAATTTTTTGAAAGGAAGGCCAATAAAAGTGTGAACCCGGATGAAGTGGTTGCCGTAGGCGCCGCTATCCAGGGCGCCGTATTAACCGGCGAGGTGAAAGATGTTTTACTGCTTGATGTAACACCTCTTTCTCTTGGTATTGAAACTATGGGAGGGGTGATGACAAGATTGATCGAAAGTAATACAACGATCCCGACCAAGAAATCAGAAACATTCTCTACGGCCAGCGATAACCAGCCCGGTGTACAGATACATGTATTGCAGGGAGAGCGCCCGATGGCGAAAGATAATAAGAGCCTCGGTACTTTTAACCTGGATGGCATTCCGCCAGCCCCAAGGGGTTTGCCGCAGATCGATGTGACCTTCGATATTGATGCCAATGGTATCCTGCATGTAACGGCCAAGGATAAGGGAACCGGTAAAGAACAAAAGATCCATATTGAAGCCGGTAGTGGGTTGAGTAAAGAAGAAGTTGAGAAAATGAAGGCTGAAGCTAAAGCCAATGAAGCAACAGATAAAGCCGAAAGAGAAAAAGTGGATAAGCTGAATATGGCGGATAGCCTGGTGTTCCAGACCGAAAAACAATTAAAGGAATATGGAGAGAAGATACCCGCTGATAAGAAAGCGACGATCGAAGCAGCCATGGAGAAATTAAAAGAAGCGCATAAATCACAGGATCTTGCCACTATTGACACAGCGATGGCTTCATTGAATGCAGCCTGGACAGCCGCCAGCGAGGATATGTACAAAGCAACCCAGGAGGGCGGGGCGCAACAACAACCCGGCCCTGATGGCCATGCTGGACAAGGACATTCAGCAGGAGCCGGTGGCCAAACGGCTGATGCCGGTGCTGATAATGTGACGGATGTGCCGTATGAAGAAGTTAAGTAAAAAAGATTGTCTCCTATTTCCCCTCTCCTTGGGAGAGGGGTTAGGGGTGAGGTCGATCACGGATTACGCAGATTGATAAATGGAATTCACGGATAAAGCCCCTGCGAATAAAGCGGGGGCTCTATTTTAAACTTTAATAATGATCCTTTCCATAAGTAGGATTACCTACGCTGATAGCCACTCTAAATAATTAACATATGGAAATCGAAATCTTCACCTTATCCGACTTTGCACAGGACAATAATTCAAAACTGACCATTGTAGGCACTTTTGATTCCATTCAATCCAAACAATTCCCTACCACCCATCCGGCCTGTGCCATTGCCTGCAGGTTGAGATTCTCCGCCAAGGAATCAGGGAGTCATGATTTCAAATTGAGACTGATCGATGATAAAAGCAAGGAAATGATTCAGCCTATCGAAGGGAATATTAATATCCCGGCTCCGCAAAATGGTCAATTCTCCTCGATCAATATTGTCGTGAATTTTAACCAGTTGAAATTTGAAAAATCGGGCAGGTATTCATTTGAGCTCTATATTGATGGGGATTGGAAATCAGGTCTGCCCTTGTTTTTGAACCAGGCGGGGTAATTAGTACTAAAGCCGGCATCTAAGTAAATGTATCAACCTTGCCTTTTAGAAAAAGCAAGCTACCGAGTGCCAATGTTACCCCAAAGGCTTTAAAAGCAGCTTCGTATTCATCGCCTGCAAACTTAGCCAGGAAAAAGAAAAAAAGAAGACCGGTTAGGATGAAAGTGATAATTAAACTCCATCTCGCCGATCCATTTTTTACAGTAGCAAATTTCATTCCATAGGTATATCCATAAACCGCTGCAAAAACGCCACCCACGCCAAAAGTTACGATAAAGGCAATGTTTGTGTAGAACCGGGAATAAAAAGCAGACAGCACCGCATCAAGAATACTGGCCAATATAAATACGACTACAATCGTGACAAGAGTAACCAGCAGAGACCTGATATTCATAAAAGGAAGATAGAATTTTTTTATTACGTAAGCTCAGTAGCACGGAGATAAAAGAAAAAAGATATTAGATAATAGTGTCCTCAGCAGAAAAGATTTTACAGATTTGATAGGGTAGCAAAGCCGCAGACCCCTTCGATCTTAATGAACTATTATCTATTAACTATCAACTTTTATCTCCTTTTTTCCTTATCTTTGCATCATCATTTTGAGCATAGTACGACTTACAAACAGGTGATCGAACCCAACACTTCTTCTAACGATTCTTAGTGTTTTTCTCCCTTTATTGCTCAAAAATTATTGTGTAACCATAAAACAGGAAATATATCATGAGAACTGATGTGAAGCCATCTATTGTACGGATGGAACCGGACGTATTAAGAGATCTGGTAAAAGAAGTAAAAGAAATAGTGGCCAAGGATATTCCCGGGATCAAACAAACCCGGCCGGTCTTCGGAATTGCGGACCTGTGGAATATCCGCAGAAAAGCAAAATATTCGGGGATCTTTTCGGGAAGAAAATAACATTATCTCTTCATTTAAAAGCCTCGTATTTTGGTAAAAGCAGGCTAACAAAGGGTGTAAAAAAAGCCGTTCCAGGGATTAACCGGGAACGGCTTTTACTTTAATATTTAGGAGTTCTGTTAAGTTATTATGCTTTTTACATCTTTTACATGATGTCCATTGCCTTCACAAAAGAGGTAGCTGCAAAAGGGAGGATAAGTGTCAGCCATGGCCAATGCGTGACAATAGCAATGGCCAATGCAGCCGTAGAGGCCAGGAATACAAGCCACCATATTCCCCTGTACTTCTTGGTTTGTTCCATTTTTATAAATTTACATTTTATACGTCGAAGCCTGCTGCAGGCGGTGCAAAAATAGGGTGGGGGGATCGAATGAAAAAAAGAGATTTTGTTCTTTATTGTAAGTAAACGGTTTTGAATATCGAACAGATGAACAAGGAATAAAGAATGTAGAAGTTATACATTCCCTAAATTACTGCAGTTCTTTTATGTTCGTGAATCACTTTATCTGTTCTTCATTCCTTGTTCATCTGTTCGATATTCTTTCTCCTTCGTCGCAATGAAAATGGTATTGCCAATGCGGCCCCGGTCAGTGCAATGACCCATTTGCATGCAACAATAATATGATAGATTCCAAACTCAGCTCCAATTACCGGATCTTTTATCCATTTCAACAAACAGCTATTTTCAAAAATGTCACAACCCCAGGCGACTAATTGTAACATACCCAGGATAAAAAATATATTTTTCAGCACCCTGTTTATTGCTTTGTCCCTGGCCATCATACATAAAGAAGTAATGCCAGGGTAGACTCCCGCCATAAAAGCGAAGTCAAAACAAAGGTTATAGCCAAGGATTGTTTTTACGTGGTTATCGAGACCAGAAAGCACATGCATCAGTTTTTCTTTTGGATAACCAATTTCCAGCCCGATAATGGTGAATTTTTCCCCGTTTTGCCAGAAATCTCCTTCCATCCACTTCATGCAAAATGCAGTTCCAACGGTGAGACCCAGGCAAAATAAAAAAAGCTTTTGCCAGCGTTTATAGCTAGAAGTCATAGGTTTGCAAACATTTTTTAAGGTTAGTTTTCAAATAAAATTACGAACCTTGCATGTTTTTTTTATATTCGTTGATAATGTGTTATAAAAACACATCAAATTGCCTTTTAAATACAGAATACGATTGCAATGAAGCTTCAGTTTTATTTACGTTTCCATACCCGTTATGGACAGAGTTTATGGATCACCGGCAATATAGATGAACTGGGTAACAATGATCCCGAAAAAGCCCTCCCCATGGATTACCTGAATGAGGAATTCTGGAGCGGTACGGTGGAGATAAAGAAAAAAGACCTGCAAAAGAGTATCTCCTATAAATACCTCATTAAAAATGAAGACGGCGAAATGCTGGCTGAATGGGGAAATGACAGGGTGGTAGAGGCGTTTAAAAAAGAATGGCAGGAAATCCAGTTATCAGATATATGGAATCATACAGGAGAATATGAAAATGCTTTTTTTTCAGCCCCTTTCCGAAAAGTATTGCTGAAACAGACCCGTTTAAAAAGCAAAGTGACCGCAGATAAAAACTTTACGCATGTATTTAAGGTAAAGGCCCCGCTGCTGCAAAAGCATCAGGTGATCTGTCTGAATGGTAACGGGGAACGATTGGGTGATTGGGTACCCGAACCACCTGTTTTATTAGGGAAAGAGGATAACTGGTGGTCGGTTAAATTGGACCTGGCCGGCAGCGATTTCCCCCTGGCGTATAAATATGGTGTTTATGATATCCAGGAAAAGAAATTTCTTACCCACGAAGAGGGAAATAACCGGCTTTTGTACAGTGATGCCGCCAAAAGAAAACTCAGTATCGTTCATGATGGTTTTGTTCATTTGCCCAATAATACCTGGAAAGGGGCGGGAGTGGCTATTCCTGTATTCAGCCTCCGAAGCAAGAACAGTTTCGGAGTAGGGGAGTTTGCCGATATTAAACTGCTGGTAGATTGGAGTAAAGCTTCTGGTTTAAAACTGATCCAGTTACTCCCCATTAATGATACAATTGCCACGCATAGCTGGATGGATTCTTATCCTTATGCGGCAATTTCTGCCTTTGCATTACATCCCCTGTATATCAACCTGGCAAATGTGGCCGGAAAAGAATTCGCCGATAATATCAGTTCATTAAAAATAAAACAAAAAAAACTGAATGAAATGGCTGAGGTGGATTATGAAGAAGTGATAAAGTACAAGCTTTCCGTGTTAAAGGAACTTTACGAGGTAATGGGTGAAAATTGTTTTGAATCAGATGATTATAAAGATTTCTTTAAGGATAACAAGCATTGGCTTCAGCCATATGCGGCGTTCTGTTTTTTCCGGGATAAATACGGTAGCGCGCATTTTGAAGAATGGAAGAGTAATGGGATCTATAATAAATCCGAGATCGATAAATTATTTGCTCACAGGTCATCTTCCCTGAAAGAACTGGGATTCTATAATTTTATTCAATTCCACCTCCACCTGCAACTCAAGGAAGCGGCTGATTACGCCCACAAAAAGGGGATAGTATTAAAAGGGGATATCCCCATCGGCATTTACCGGGATGGTTGTGATGCCTGGATGGCGCCGGAAATGTTTAATATGTGCTGGCAGGCAGGTGCTCCACCTGATGATTTTACGGCTGTGGGTCAGAATTGGGGATTTCCTACCTATAACTGGAAACGGATGCAGGAGGATGGGTTTGCCTGGTGGAAGCAACGATTTGAACAGATGAATAATTACTTTGATGCCTTTCGTATTGATCATATTCTTGGTTTCTTCCGTATCTGGAGCATACCGGCCAATGCGCTTCAGGGGATCATGGGGCATTTCGTACCCTGCCTCCCGGTACATATCAATGAATTTGGTGAAACCGGTATCTGGTTCGATTACCAGCGATATTGCCGTCCATTTATCACGGATGAAGTTTTGTATGAAGTGTTTGGAAGAGGACTGGCGGAGAAAGTAAAGGATGAATTCCTCGTGGCGAATAAATTCGGTGGGTATGATCTCGAACCTGAATTTGAAAGCCAGTTACAGGTAGAAGAGCATTTTGCCGGCCTGGAAGAATCAGCAGAAAATGAAAAACTGAAACTGGGATTATTCGATCTGATCTCTAATGTCATTTTATTTGAAGAATCAGGATCACAGGGAGAACAGTTCCATTTCCGTATCTCGATGGAAAAAACACTCTCTTTCAGATGGCTCGATCCCCATTTACAGGAAAAACTAAGATCACTTTACATCAATTATTTTTACCGCCGCCAGGATGATTTCTGGTTCAGGGAGGCCATGCACAAACTGCCGCAACTGAAAGCGGCCACGAATATGCTGGTATGTGGTGAGGACCTGGGCATGGTACCGCATTGTGTGCCGGAAGTGATGCAACAGTTAGGGATTCTCAGTCTCGAGATACAGCGGATGCCGAAAGATCCCAAAATAGAATTCTTTCATCCTAACGATGCGCCCTACATGTCAGTGATTACACCCTCTACGCATGATATGAGTACGATACGGAGTTGGTGGGAAGAGAATCGTGAGAAAACAAAGCTTTTTTATAACCAGGTGATGGGACAAGAGGGTGATGCCCCCGCGTTCTGTGAACCATGGATCAGCAGGGCGATCGTGTTGCAGCATTTATATTCCCCGGCCATGTGGAGCATTTTCCAGTTACAGGATATCCTGGGAATGAGTGATAGCCTGCGGCGCGAAAGGCCGCAGGAGGAAAGAATTAATAATCCTGCCAATCCAAAAAATTACTGGCGCTACCGGATGCATATTTCACTGGAGGATCTTATTAAACAAAAAGAATTCAATGAAGAGTTGAGGGGGTATGTGGCGCATTCTGGCCGGTAGCTGTTATTAGTTATGGGGAATTAGGAATTTGGCGCAGCCTTCATATTAATGAGAAGTTTAACCGGGAGGGAAATCCCAAATTCCAAATTCCAAATTCCCAATTCCTATTACTCTAGTTTTGATCCATGAAAGTGAAATACTGGTCATATTGCCTCAAATTCCGTCACCCCTTCACCATTTCCAAAGGAACAAAAACGCACCAGCCTACCCTGATCGTTGAACTGGATAACAGGGGAATCAAGGGCTATGGCGAAGCTCCCTCCATCGCTTATTATAACATTCCGGTTGAAAAGATGATTGCCGACCTGGAGAGCAAAAGAACTTTCATTGAAAACTTTGCTTTCATGGAACCGGAACGATACTGGCATTACCTGCATCATTTATTTCCGCAGAATTCTTTTTTGGTTTGCGCGCTTGATATGGCTGCCTGGGATATGTATGGCAAACTCCGCCAAAAGAAACTCTATGAGCTCTGGAACGGAGATATTTCTAAAAACCCCATCTGTGATTATACCATCGGCATTGATACTATTGAAAAGATGGTGGCCAAAATGAAAGAAAAACCCTGGCCCATCTATAAAATAAAAGTGGGGACAACGGATGATATCGCCATTGTAAAAGCCTTGCGTGATAATACAAACGCGAAATTGCGGGTAGAT
The DNA here is from genome assembly GCA_017882265.1 of Chitinophagaceae bacterium. Lineage (GTDB taxonomy): Bacteria > Bacteroidota > Bacteroidia > Chitinophagales > Chitinophagaceae > JADGPW01. The sequence continues at coordinate 28,372 of JADGPW010000117.1, forward strand.
GCCAATGCCGCCTGGAAACTGGACACTGCTTTGAAACTGATCCCCCAATTAAAAGAACTGGGAGTGGAACTGGTGGAACAACCGCTGGCGAAAGATGACTGGGAAGGAATGAAAATACTGTACAAGGAATCTTCCTTGCCCCTGTATGCCGATGAATCCTGTGTATTCGAACAGGATGTAGAAAAATGTAACCAACATTTTCATGGCATCAATATCAAGCTGACAAAATGCAGCGGGATAACGCCGGCTCTTCGAATGATCAAAAAGGCAAGAGAACTCGGGCTCAAAATAATGGTCGGCAGTATGAATGAATCTACCATCGGTTCGGCTGCGATTGCACACTTACTTCCTTTTATTGACGAGGTGGATATGGATGGGCCGCTATTGCTTGAAGAAGATGTGGCTACCGGTATTGATTATGATTATGGCAAGATCAGTTATTCCAACGGGCCGGGATTGGGAATCACTTACCAAGGTATTTTTCAAAAGCATTAATACAATTAAGCACCCATTTCCTTTCTATCGGTTCTTGACAATAATTATAGAATTCCGCCGGGGCATAGAAATATAATTTCTTATACTTGTTTTCTGTAAGTATTTGAAACTCATATTCAGGACCGTCAGCAAGCATCATGAACTCCTGGACTATTTCGGCCTTCCCATTCCTGATTAATGTATCAGGCTTATGTAAACACGGCATTTTCATAGTCCTTTCATCCTGCATGTCAAATAAATGATTTTCATTTAGTTCAATCCAAATAATATTACCTATTGAATCCTTTATTTTAAACATCAGATAACAAACGGCATCGAATGTCCCAAAGCTTTTATGATCCGTATTTATTTCAATTTTATACCATCCGGATTTGTGGTGAGCTAAAACTTTTATATGCTCATCCGGACCCCATGTACTGTACCCATTTAAAGAAATGAGTATATCAAAACTGGTCAGGTAGGTTGCAAGAATTGACCGTTCTGGGTATTTGTCATCGGGATTCAGATTCTCTATACAAGGAATTTCAATCGAATGAGTTTGACTACGTAATTTACCTGATAATGTAATTAAAGCAATTAGTATAAGCAGGGGTTTCATTCTAAAAGTTAAAGGTGTGAGAGTTCTCACACCTTTAGAGTTGAATTAAGGAATAATCCACAAGAAGAATATCGAAAAAACGGAAAAGAATTTCAGAATGTCGGAGTGTTCAACTTCATCTGTTCGACATTCCTTGTTCATCTGTTCTACATTCTACCAGATCCTCACTCTCAAACTATCCGGCCGGTACATCGCATCACCTGGTTTGATATTAAACGCTGTATAAAACTCATCCACATCCTGGAAGGGCCCGTTGACACGATACCTGGCAGGGGAGTGGACATCAGTTAATAGCCGGCTGCGTAGCTGCTCTTCTCTCATTTGAAATAACCAGCCCAATGCATAGCCAAGGAAAAACCGTTGCATGGGTGTCAGTCCATTGATCTTTTCCCCTTTCTTATATTGCTCTGTTTTTTTGAAGGCATCAATACCAAGCAATATCCCGCCGAGGTCGGCAATATTCTCGCCCTGCGATGCTTCCCCGTTAATATGATAACCCTTAATGGGTTCGTAATCGCTGAATTGTTTTATGATAACCTGTGCTCTCTTTGTAAATTCAACAGAATCTTTATCTGTCCACCATTTCGAAAGATTTCCTTTTTCGTCATATTTCCTGCCCTGGTCGTCAAAACCGTGGGTTATTTCATGCCCGATCGTAGAGGCCGCTCCATAGCCATACACAATGGCATCATCCAATTCTTCATCTTTATAGCCGGGCACAATGAATTGTGCGGCGGGTAAGGTGATATCATTATTGGAAGGATTGTACTCGGCATTATAGGTTTGTGGGGTCATCCCCCATTCATCCCTGTCTACCGGTTTGCCCAGTTTATTATGTTCGAAATTATTTTCCCAAATATTGGCATTGACCACATTCTGAAAATAGCTTTCCGTACCAATATCCATCTTTGAATAGTCTTTCCATTTATCCGGGTAATACACTTTCTTTTTCATAGTTGCCAGTTTCACATACGCTTTCTGTTTGGTACTATCACTCATCCAGTCCAGTTTACTGATATGATCTTTTAAGGCATCCCGGATCGCTTCGGTCATTATTTCATAACGTTGCTTATCCCTTTCACTGATATAGAGTTTTACATATAGTTGTCCGAAAATTTCACCCATCAGGCCATTCTCCTGTGTAATCACCCTTTTCCAACGCGGTCTTCTTTCTTTAGCTCCATTAAAAAGTCGCCCGAAATTGAAGGCAGCAATACCATAAGCATCTGGTAATTCCTGCGAAAAACTATTGATAAACCGGAATTTCAGGTAACTTTTCCAGAGAGCAAGCGGAGTGGTGGTCAGCATATTATCCAGGGCTTTAAAGAATTCGGGTTGGCCCACCACTACCGAATCAATCCTTTTAATGTTGGTAGTATTAAGAAAGGAAGTCCAGTCGATAGACGGTGATAATTTGGAAAGATCAGAAATAGCCACTTTATTATAATTCTTATAATCATCTCTCAGGTCTTCCAGTTTACGGGATGCCTGGGCAAGTTTTGTCTCCATGGCCAGCATATTCCTGGCATCGGCACCTGCACTTATACTATCCTGGCCAGACATCGTAAGTATCTTTGTAATATATTTTACATATTCATTCCGGATATTAATGGTAGCATCATCATTTTTAAAATAATATTCTCTTTCGGGCAATCCTATACCACCCTGCCAGAGGGTATAGGCCATTTCATCGCTTTTTTTACTATCCTGGCTTACAAAATCAGAAAATAAACTCGAAGAGCCGATATTCTTCATTTCAGCTACTACGGCCAGGAATGATTTCAGGTCCGAAATGGCATTGATCTTATCAAACCAGGGTTGGAGCGGTTTTAAACCCATCTTTTCAACCCCTGTGCTATCCATAGCCATTTTCCAGAAATCTCCGATCTGCTGATCTGGACTTCCTTTTTCCGCTTGGGCCGTAATAGCTTTTTCATTGATCTCTTTAAAGCGTTTCAGGTTTTCTTCATTTACCAGGTTCCCGATACCCCAGGCACTCTGGTCAGGTGGGATGGGATTCTTTTTTAACCATCCGCCATTGGCGTATTCAAAGAAGTCCTGGCCAGGACTGACAGTTGTATCCAGGTTTTCATAAAGGATATCTCCTTTTTTACTAACCGTACCTGATTTGCTTTTACACGAAAGGGTGGAAATGGAAAAGACACTGAATGCCAGAATTGGAATGAATAATCGCATATAATGGTTGTTTTACGATTTTAAAAATAGGGAAATCACTCGCCCGGCAAAAATATATATGATAAACGGATACGATTCAGGCTCTTAGATCGTTACCCGATTGAAGATCCTGATTTCCTTATCAATTATTTCAGGAGCGTTGTTGTGGCTCTAAATTTGTTAATAGAATCTGAACCCTATTTTTATGAAAAACAAATATCTTTTCATCATCCTCAGTTTTGCTGTTTCCGCAGCTTCCGGGCAACCATTTCATCTTGGTCTGTTCGGCGGCCTGGCTGCTTATAATGGAGACCTTGCCGAGAAGATATTTCCCAAAAAAGGCACCCATCCCGCTATAGGCATTACAGGTAATTATGAATTAAAGGACCAGATCATATTGCGGGCCGGGATTACCTATGGAGTAGTGGGAGGCGCCGATCGTTACAGTAATCAGTCTGATCTGCGGTTGCGTAATCTTTCATTTCAAACATCAATCACCGAATTCAGCATGGTGGGTGAATATTACCTGCTCAATCTATATAACCGGCGTTATTCACCCTATGCTTTTGCAGGCCTGGCCATCTATCATTTTAATCCCTATGCGTTTGATGTAAATAACCAGAAAGTTTTTTTAAAACCCCTTAGCACCGAAGGGGAGGGGCTTGCAGGATATCCTGGCAGTAAACCATATAGTCTGACTCAAGTGGCGATACCTATAGGGGGTGGTATCAAATTTGCCATCAATGATGATCTGCGGGTAGGGGTAGAATTAGGAGTACGAAAGCTCTTTACTGATTATCTCGATGATGTAAGTACTAATTACGTTGATCAAAATGATCTGCAGCTGGCAAAAGGCCAGAAGGCTGTTGATATGTCTTATCGCAGTCCTGAAGTGGGCGGACCCCCTGCTTATCCTGTAAAAAATGCACAACGCGGTAGTCCTAAAAGCAAAGACTATTATTATTTTAGCGGTATTCATTTTACTTACCGGTTAAAGGGAAATGGCGGTAGCGGACATAAGATCCGTACCGGTTGCCCGGCTAATCCGAATTAGTCTCTTCTCAAATTAAAGACGCAACATTTAATTCTCTCACAAAGATCACAGCGCCCGCTGAGAATCGGTATTAAAAGATATCCTCTTTCCGCAATGCGATCTAGGCGCAATTCAATTTGATTCATTACCTCATTTCCTTTGCTTACTTGGGTTGACTAATTGTAGTTTACCTTTGCAAATATTTAATAAAATGGCGTACAAAAATCTGCAGCAATTTATTGACAGATTGGAAAAGGCCGGTGAATTGGTTAGGATCAAAACCTATGTTGACCCGAAACTGGAAATGGCTGAAATAACGGACAGGGTAAGTAAATCCGGCCAGGGCGGGAAAGCTTTATTGTTTGAGAACACCGGTTATGATTTTCCAGTCTTAATGAATGCATATGGCAGTGAAAAAAGAATGTGTATGGCCCTGGGCGTGGAACATTTGGACGATGTGACAAA
>JADGPW010000118.1 GCA_017882265.1 Chitinophagaceae bacterium
AGCACATTCCGATCATATATAAGGAGGATGCATTTGTTTTGTCATAAGAAAGGATCTTGTCCCAGTAGTCCATAGCCATATCATACTTTCCTTTATAGTAATAGGCTTCCGCTACCATATTCAGGATATTCATGTCGCTGGGTTTTCTTTTCAGCACCTCATCCAGGATCTTTACCCCTTCATCCAGGTTGCCCACGTTCAGGTAAGCGATACCCAGGTTTTCGAAGTAATCATTATCTTTTTTATAGCCCTTATCTCCTGCTTCCAGGATATACTTCAGTGAATTCTTATCATCATTCATGGCGTAATAAATCAGCGCCATTTCATAGATCCAGTAATTCTGTGTGGGATCCAGCGCGATCGCTTTCTGGAAAAAAGGGATCGCCAGTTTATAATTCATCATATCAGAATAGCTATGCGCTATCATGTAGGGAATTTCGGCATTGGCGGGATCCTCTTTCGCAGCTTCATTCAGGAACTTGATCGCATCTCCATAATTATCCATATCATAATTGACCTTGCCTACATAATAATACACCTTGGCCGAACGATCAGCCGCTTTCAGCTTATCAGCGTACAACAGAACATCATCATTTTGTTTCAACTGGAAAGAAAGTGTCATCAATTGCTGGTAATTCGCAGCGTTGGCATCTCCCAGTTCCACGAGTCTTTTATAGGAATCCCTTGCCTGGCTGTAACGACGCAGGTCAAGATAGGCGGATGCCAGTTCTGCCTCAATAGCTTTATTGTTACCATCATACCGGGCTGCCTTTTCAAAATTTTTCAACGATTCAAGACGGCGGCCGTTCTGCTTTTCCACTAAACCTTTTTGCAGAAAATAGTCAGCACTATCACCGCCAACAGTAATCGTGGCAACGGTATTTGTAAGAGTTGTTTGTGAATGTGCCTGGGTAGCACTGAATAAAAGGCAAAGCGCCAGGGTTTTGCGGATCATAAGATTGAATTTTGAACTTGTAATCAATTGGATTCTCCTCACTAAATTAGGTTTTAAAGGCGATCTTTCAAAGCTTTACCGGTCTTGTTTAGCTAATATCGATCCAAAATAGTATTATTTCAGAATGATACCCGCCAGCGCTGGTAAATTTACTGTCAGCTTGTACATTTTTTGACCTTTATCAACTAAATCACACCTTATTTCAGGGTTATAAACGTTACCTGTGCCCCAGTATATTGTCTTGTCACTGTTGAATATTTCCTCCCGGTAAGGCTTTCCACTCACGTATATTTCCCAATCATTCCTGACCACCGGTGTCATATTCAAAATGACCAGCAGGTCATCCGCTTTCTTTTTACCCTTTCGCTTAAATACAATAACGGATTCCGGCCGGCGCTCAAGATCTACCCATTCAAAGCCATCAGTACTGAACTGCTGCTGGTATAAAGCAGGTTGGGTTTGTAATAATTTGTTCAGATCCGTTACACAATCTTTCAGTAAACGATGACAATCGTACTGTAACAATGCCCAATCCAGTTCAGATTTATAATTCCATTCCGTGGTTTGGCCGAATTCATTTCCCATGAAAAGCAATTTAGCGCCGGGATGTGTCCACATATAGGTATACAGCAGACGGAGATTGGCAAATTGCTGCCATTCATCTCCGGGAACTTTATATAACATCGGGCTTTTGCCATGCACCACTTCATCATGACTCAGGGGCAGCATGAAATTTTCATCATAAAAATACATCATGCTGAAACTGAATTTATCCTGGTGAAACCTCCTGAGCAAAGGATCGATCTTAAAATAATCCAGGGTATCATGCATCCAGCCCATCATCCACTTCATCCCAAATCCCAACCCATCCTGCCAGGTATGTTTTGTGATCCCGGGCCAGTCTGTTGCTTCCTCAGCAATCGTCTGCACATCCGGGAAATCTCTGTAGATGGTCTCATTCAGGTCTTTAATAAAAGCAATAGCTTCCAGGTTGCCATCACCGCCATATTCATTAGGATCCCACTCCCCTGCTTTTCTTGAATAATTCAATTTGAGCATGGAGGAAACTGCATCTACACGAATACCATCAATATGGAACAGGTCGAACCAATATCTCGCACTGCTTATCAAAAAGGATTTTACCTCTCCCCTTTTATAGTTGAAAATATAACTGTTCCAGTCGGGATGAAAACCTTTACGCATATCCGCATACTCATAGGTATGGGCTCCATCAAACATGAAAAGCCCGTGAGCATCATACGGGAAATGCGAAGGAACCCAATCAAACAACACGCCTATACCTTCCTGGTGAAAGGCATCAACTAACCTCATCAATCCCTGGGGGTCACCAAATCTTGAAGTAGCGGCGAAAAAACCGGTACACTGATAACCCCAGCTCCCATCGAATGGATGTTCCATCACCGGCATAAATTCCACATGCGTAAATCCCATTTCTTTAACGTAGGGTACCAACCGCTCTTTTATCTCATCGTAAGTATTATAGCTTTCCTCATCCCGCTTATCGGGCCGTTGCCAGCTCGCCAGGTGTACTTCATAAACACTCCAGGGCGCATCCAATGAATTATTCTTTTTCCGGTCTTTCATCCAATGTTCATCCTTCCATTCATAATACATATCCCAGGTAATACCCGCCGTGGCGGGTCTTCTTTCCCAGAAATTCGCAAAGGGATCGCCTTTATCGATTTTTCTTTTTGCATACCCCAGGATATGGTATTTGTAAGCTTCACCCTGTTTAAAATCCGGGATAAATCCTTCCCAGATCCCGCTTTTATCCCAACGCGGAAACAATTCATATCCATGTTTCTTCCAATGATTGAAATTCCCCATCACCGAGACCGCAGTGGCATTGGGGGCCCAGACACAGAAATACATGCCCCATCTGTCATTTACCTGGATGGAATGAGAGCCAAACTTTTTATACAACTGGTAATGGGTGCCGTTTTGATAGTTGCTCACGTCATCATCGGTCAGCAAAGAATAATTCCAAACCGGTTTGGAGGTGTCTATAAAATTCGCCCCTTCAATTTTTTTTACAGGGGGCTCTTCTATTCCTGGATCAGGCAATTTCAATTTCGATTTACCGTTACTATTTTGCAATATCCTTCCCGAATCTTTTTTTTTATCCATTTGTATGGAATATTTGGAATCGTGTATCTACAACTTACACTTTTTTGGTGAAATATTAACAGCGAAACACCGGTAGAAGGGTTGATGTAAGGCGAAAAACATCAATTTTGTGCCGTTTAAGGAAATGCAGCCCCGGAAAGGTAATGATTGTAGTATTTTGCCCCGTAAACCTTAACCACGAGTATGCTAAAAACTGCTATAGCCATTTTTTGCCTGTTATTTTTTTTTGTTGCTGCACAGGCTCAGCAGGCAACCATCAAAGGCAGAATCAATGATTCCCTTGAAAAGAAAACGCTTACTAATGCAGTGATCTCGCTGCTGAGAAGATCCGATACCACCCTCATTTATTTTACAAGGAGCAATGCGAACGGGGATTTTTCTTTGCCAAAAACAGATACCGGGCAATATATCATCCTGGTAACCTATCCCCGGTTTGCTGATTACATGGAAAAACTCGATCTGCATGCTGAGCTCAACCTTGGCGAAATTGACATGACCCTTAAAAGTAAAATGCTGGAGGAAGTCATCATCCGCACGGGGGCAGCGATCCGGATCAAGGGAGATACAACGGAATTTGTAGCTGATAGTTTCAAGGTAAAAGAAGGCGCTACGGTAGAGGACCTGCTGAAAAAACTCCCCGGTTTTACCGTAAACAGTAAAGGTGAAATTGTGGCGCAGGGCAAACGGGTAGATAAAGTGCTGGTTGACGGAGAAGAATTCTTTGGCGACGATCCAACCATGGCCACCCAAAATATTGGCGCCAAAGCCGTGGACCGGATACAGGTATTTGATACGAAATCCGAGCAACAACAACTGACAGGTATCACCACAGGAAATGAAGGAAAAACCGTGAATATCAAATTAAAAGAAGACGCCAAGAAAGGGGCGTTTGGAAAACTTTATGCAGGTTCTGATTTTAATAAATTTGTCGATACAAAAGCTCTCTATAATAAATTCGCAGGTAAGAAGAAAATATCTGCCTATGTTTCTAAAACCAATGTGAATGCAGGGAGCCTGAGTTGGGAAGAAAAGCAAAAACTAGGGATTGAAAATGATTTTGAGTATGATGAATTGAATGGTTATTATTTCAGTTTCGGCGGTAGTGATGATTTCAGTGATTGGAGTTTAAGAGGCCTTCCTGATGCCTATACCGCCGGGGCATTATTCAGCAACAAATGGAATTCGGATAAACATAATGTAAATCTTTCCTACCGCTTCAACAGGCTGGGCACCACCAATACAGGCACCACGCTCGTACAGAATATCCTTCCCGGCGGGCTTTCTTATACCAATACCTATAGCACCAAAAAAGGATTGATCCAGCAACATGCTATTAATGCCAAGTATGAATGGAAACCCGATTCAATGGCATCTTTTAAATTAACATCGGTTACTACATTTAAAACAAATGATGTTTCCGGCAATACCAACAGCGAGTACCTTGATGCAAACAAACAATTTGTTAATCAAAGTTTCAGGGGATATACCAGTTCGTCCAGCCGCACTCAGACCGACAACCAATTGGTATATAAACAACTCTTCAAAAAGAAGAACCGCTTGTTCCAGACCACGGTAAGATACGGTATCACCAAAGACGATAATACAGGAATAAACAATACAAGAATACGGTATTTCAAAAACGGTGTTTTTGATTATTCAGATACGACTGACCAACAAAAATTATTTGATGGCCGTTCCACCACTACCGGTATAAAAAGCACGTTTAGCGAACCTCTTTCCCTTAAATGGACCATGGTGTTGGATTATGCTTATAACAGGAACCATTCTATTTCCCTTCGAAATACATTTGATAAAGATATCAATGATAAATATGAAATACTGGTTCCCGATTTTAGCAATAATTTCGAAATGGATGCCAATTCACACAGTGGTAACGGCACCTTTCGTTATGCAGGTAAAAAGTTCAAGTTCGCATTAGGCTCGGGGCTTTCCACAGTAAAACTCCGGCTGGAAGACCTGGATAATAAAACCGTTAATTTTTATAATTTCCTGAACATTACACCGCAGGCACAGATCAATTATACAGTAAAACAACAAACGAATCTTGGTTTGAGTTACAGGGGTACAACGCGCCAACCAACCCTCAATCAATTACAACCCCTGAAGGATAATACGGACCCTCTGAATATCTATAAAGGAAATCCTGATCTGAAAGTGGGCTTCACCCACAACTTAAATTTGTCCTTCAACCAATACAAAGTTCTTTCCCAGTCCGGGATTTTCATGAACCTTGGATATAATCTTCAGCAAAAGGCCATTTCTCAATTCAATACCGTGGACAGCCAGGGAAAAAGGACCTACTACCCTGTGAATGTGAACGGTAACCACAATTGGTATTTCTGGGGCTACTGGAATAAAGGTGGCGGTGAAAAGAAACCTCATTATGGTTTACAAATAAATGGTAATGGCGGGAGGAATATCAATTTTGTGAACGGGGAAAAAGCTACGAACGACTTTACAACCGTGCAATTGGTTCCGAGCTTTGGGTTTGAGGCCCCTGATAAATATAGCCTGGAGATCAACCCAAACCTGGGCTATAATATTTCCCGTTCCTCTTTATCAACAAGTATAAATAATAATTATTTTACGTATGGCGGTAACCTGAGCGGGTATGTGATGTTGCCCGTGAAACTGGAACTTAGCTCTGACCTGAATGCAGATCTAAGGCAAAGCATAAAAGCCTTTGACCACGCAACAAATACCAACCTCGTTGTTTGGAACGCGGGGATATCGAGAAAGATATTTAAAGACAAATTGGGTAAGATCAGTTTTTATGTGAATGATATACTGAATGATAACAAGGGGTTCACCCGTACAATTAATAATAGCTTTATTACTGATGACCGGTACGAGCGGGTAAGCCGTTATTTCCTTTTGAAATTTGAATGGTCATTTAATAAAATGCCGGGAGGTGAAAAGAAATGATACAAAGAATCATAGGATTAGTAAGCTTAAGTTTGCTGACAATAACTGTACAGGCCCAGGACCGGTTTTTTTCTACTATCAAAGTGGAGTTTGAGAAAACGACAAGTGTCCGCCAGTTATATAAAGACCTGGAGGCCGGCGATAGCTGGTTTGAACAATTTAAAGATCGCTACCCTGTGACCAGTGTTAATTATTACGAATTTACCGGCGATTCATCTGTGTCTCTTTACAAGCCGGGAAAAGAAGTGCCGGTTGATCCAAGAAGTTTTTACAGGCCCGTAGCAGATAAAAACGTTGTCTATACAGATTTTATTAAAGGAACTACCATTTCGCAAAAACCTGTATTTGAAGAAACCTTTTTGATGGAAGACAGCCTGTTGAAGATAAAATGGAAGATCACCGGAGACGTAAGAAATATTTTAGGTTTTGATTGCCGTAAAGCCATCGGCATCATCAATGACTCCATTGCTGTTTTTGCTTTTTATACGGATGAATTGATGGTACCCGGGGGACCGGAAGGAATTCATGGATTACCGGGTATGATATTGGGAGCGGGAATACCACGTCTCCATGCTACCTGGTTTGCCACTAAAGTGGAAGTATTTGATGTGAATATGAAAATAGTAGTGCCGGCTACTAAAGGGAAAAAGGTGAGTCGTACTGCGATGGTTCAATCGCTTGATAAGGTGCTGAAAGAATGGGGCACTTATGGCAGTAAGTTGATCGTGAATTTTATTATCTGATCATTTCAGGTAGTGGGTTCGTTAAATTTCGCGCAAAGGACACAGAGCTCGCAGAGACTTAAAGAAAATTCTCAGTCCTCTTTATAGCGGGATGAAAATTCGCCAAAAAACTTCAAACAAGCCCATTGCTTCATTTCAACAATTCATATACTACACTTTCTTTCGAACCAATTTCCAGTCCACTTAGTGGTTTGATCTTGCCAGACACCACATCTCTCGCTTGTGAGAAACCTTGTGTCCTTTCATTATAAGGCAACCAGTCTGGTGTCAGGTCCATATCCCCGGTATTGCTTATTACCATGATCGTTTGCTTACTGTCATAACGGAAATAAATATACAGGCCGTTCTTTGGAATGAACTGCATGGTTTTGCCGGTAGTGATCGCGGAGGAAGTTTTCCTGAAATTGGCAAGACGGCTGATAAAATCAAAAGCCTGATTTTCTTTATCTGTCCTTCCTTTTTCCAAGAATTTATTATCCTTTTCTTTATCGTCTGGCCAGCCACCCGGGAAATCCTCCCGCACTTCAGCATCGGTGGGTATCTTCTTATTCTTCATCAAAACTTCCGTACCATAATATAATTCCGGGATACCCCTGAGTGTCAGCAGCCAGTTTATTCCCATTTTTAGCTTTTTCCAGTCCTCTCCCACTACTGAGTACACCCTATCCATATCATGGTTGTCAAGGAAAATACAGTTGTTCATAGGGTTTTGATAAACCACATCCTGGGCCATCGTCATGTAGACCTTATTGACCCCATTGGTCCACCCAAAGGGCTCATTCATGCCTGCCAGCAGGGAAAAACAGGTCTCAAAATCAAGTACTCCTTTTGCATTGTGTTTAAAAGGTGTATTCATATTATTCCTGGTAAAATAGGCGTTGCCAATGACTGAATTGACCGATGCCTCGCCAAATACGGTAATATCAGGAAACTCTTTTTCCAGAGCCGTGTTGACATTGTTCAGGAACTGCTCATCGCAATATTTATAGGTATCAACTCTCCAACCGTCAATGCCAAATTCTTCCGTGGTCCAGATGGCGTGCTGGATCAAAAAATTAGCGACAAACGGATTACGTTGATTCAGGTCAGGCAGGTGCGGTACAAACCAGCCATCCAGCATTATTTTCCTGTCATAAACTGAGGCATAAGGATCAAACAAAACTTCTTCCCGGTGATTGGGCCCCTGGAAAGACGGCCAGTTATTCAGCCAGTCGTGCATCGGCGGGTCCAGTACAAACCAATGGTGATTGCCCACATGGTTGTAGACTGCATCCTGGATGATCTTGATCCCTTTTTGGTGGGCCACATTACAAAGTTCTTTGTACCCTTCGTTTCCCCCCAGCCTTTTATCTACATTGTAGTGATCGGTAAACCAATAGCCATGATAACCTGCTACATCATTGTTTTGTTCGTGCATCAGGGGCATGTCATTTTCAATCACAGGTGTCAGCCATAAGGCGGTGACGCCGAGTTGGTTGAGATAATCAAGATGATTTTCTATTCCTTTAAAATCACCACCATGCCTTGAAAATTTATTTTTCCTATCGCTGGTCTGATCCCGGTATCCGGGCACAATATCATTGGATGGATCGCCATTTGAAAAGCGATCCGGGATCGCCAGGTAAACAAAGTCTTTGGACGTAACTCCCTGGATCCTTGACTTTCCATCCTGGTTGTTCCGGGATTTCAGTTCATATTCAAATAGTTTGTAAGAAACAGCTTCGGGGGATTGCAGATTATCGATCCTGAATTTTAATTTACCCGGTTTTGTCGCCGGGCTGATACTAAGATCAATAAATATATAATTGGGGTTCTCCGCTTTTGTTTGTTTGATGAGTTTAACCCCGGCATAAGGAACCATGGATATCTTTTCATTACCGACCCTGTCCCGGTGGATCATTAACTGGAGATTCGGGTTCTTCATTCCTACCCACCAGTTGGTGGGATACACATTGACTCCATTTTGGGCCAATAAAGAGCCGGAAAGAAGCAAAACCAGCTGCCAGATAATTAGCGTCCTTTTCATATAAAATTATATTGGTCGTTGTTCTTCAAATTCAAGTCGTACAGCTTCTAATTCATTTCCCTGTTTATTTTCTTTAATAAAGAAGAAACAGATCAAAGCAGCCAGGGTCATCAGCCCTCCCCCGATCTCCACGGCAGCCATACGGTCATTGTGTAATACATTTTTCATCAGCCATCCAAACCCCAACGAAGCAATGATCTCAGGCAATACAATAAAGAAATTGAAAATACCCATGTAGATCCCCACTTTGTCTTTGGGTAAACTTCCGCTCAGCATGGCATAAGGCATGGATAAGATACTGGCCCAGGCGATCCCAACACCCACCATACTTACAAATAACAGATTCTTATCCTGCACCCAGCTTACACTAATTAATCCAAGTGCCCCGCAAAGCAGGCAAAGGCTATGGGTTGATTTTCTTCCAAGTTTATCAGCAATAGAAGGCAATACAAGAGCAAATAAAAAAGTAACAACACTATAGAATGACAAAGTAAGACTGCCGAAATCAGCTCCTTTGGCGAAAACGGGGTCGGTTGATCCCGCTTTACCGCCAAATATATTTACGCCTACTGCAGTAGTGTAATAAAACCACATCAGGAAAAGACCAGGCCATGTAAAAAATTGTATCAGTGAAACCAGTCTCATTCTTTTGGGCATATTCCTTAATGCATGGAAGATTTCCCTGAAACCAGCTCCAAAACCCTTGTTGGACTCTTTCACTTTGTTTTTGAACCCCAGATCAGAAGGCGGATATTCTTTTGTGGTAAATACCGTATATAAAACGGCTGTTATAAAAAAGAAAGCACCTATATAGAATGACAGTTTTACGTTTGCCGGTATACTTCCGGTTGCACCTGTATTTGCAAAATGAAAAATATTCTTCATTATCCAGGGCAATGCAGAGGCAATACTACCTCCCAAACCAATCATCATACTTTGCATGATAAATCCCCTGTTGACCTGCGAATCCGGAAGTTTATCGGTTACAAATGCACGAAAAGGCTCCATGGCCACATTGCCAAAAACATCAAGCACCCAAAGTAAACCCGCTGCCATAAACAACGTGCTGCTATGGGGCATGAATACGAGCGCTATCGAACTTAAGATTGCCCCAATCATAAAATAAGGTCTTCTTCTCCCCCATTTCGGATGCCAGGTACGATCACTTAAATACCCAATGATGGGTTGGATAAGCAAACCGGTAAGCGGGGCCGCTAAAAATAATAAAGGGACCTGGTCAGGATTGGCGCCAAGGTTTTCATAGATGCGGCCCATATTAGCCCGTTGCAGATCCCAGCCGAACTGGATACCAAAAAAACCGACACTCATATTGATGATCTGGGCCAGACTAAGCTTGGGCTTTACGCCGGTATAGGCAGAAGACATAAGCAATCGGTTTTAAATAATCAGAGCAGGTTTGAAGATAGGAATATTATGTAAAAAGTACACATTTCATGAAACAAAAAAATCAATAGACAATTGACAATTGACAATTGACAAAATGTTCTGGTTTTTTGCCTATTGCTTATTGCTCATTGTCTATTGACCAGTGTCTTTAGATTACAAACCCATTAGGAATCACGGCGCCTTTTTTCAGGACGACGATACCATCCTTTACCGTGTACAAAGCATGATCAGTGTTTTCAATATGCAGCCCTCCATTGATACGAACATCATCACCGATGCGGCAATTTTTATCAATAATCGCATTCTTGATATAACATCGATGACCAATCCCCAGCAAGGGTACCCCTGTCGCATGAGCCTGGGTGATCTCCTCAAGTGTTTCGTACGAATCATTCCCCATGATATAACTGGTGACCACGGTAGAGCCTTGGGCGATCCTTGAACGGATGCCAACAACACTATTCTCAATACGGGAAGCATGAATGATACAACCTTCCGCGATGAGAGTTTTCTCGAGAGTAGTGCCGCTGATCTTAGCGGGTGGCAACATCCGGGAACGGGTATAAATGATGCGTTCGTTGTCAAAAAGATTGAAAGAAGGAAGGTCTTTTGTCAGGTCAAGATTGGCCTCAAAAAAGGAATGAATATTCCCGATATCAGTCCAGTATCCTTCATACTGGTAACTGGCTACTTTATATTTATTGATCGATTGGGGAATGATCTCTTTACCAAAGTCAGTAGCATCTTTAAATTCATTTTGCAAAAGATCGAATAATAATTTGCGGTTGAACATATAAATACCCATGGATGCCAGGTAGATCCTCCCGGTGTTTTTCATCATATCACTGGTGTCGCTGATCCAATTAGGTAGAATATCAATTTGAGGTTTTTCAATAAATGAAGTGATCAGCCCTTCGTCTGATTTCAGAATGCCAAATTCTGGCGCTTCTCTTTCCTTAACGGGGATAGTTGCCACGGATATATCTGCGCCCAGTTTTTTGTGATTATCCAGCATATCGGCGAAATCCATCTGGTATAGTTGGTCACCGGAAAGGATCAAAACATAATCACTTTCAAACGGTTCAATATGTTTCAGACCCTGCCTGACAGCATCAGCAGTTCCCTGGTACCAGGCAGCGCTGTCGGGTGTCTGCTCGGCTGCCAGGATATCCACAAAAGCAGTGCTAAAGGCACTGAAATGATAGGTATTCTTGATATGCCTGTTGAGCGAGGCAGAATTGAATTGGGTCAGGACAAACATTCTTCCGATCCCGTTATTAAGACAATTTGAAATAGGAATATCCACAAGGCGATACTTTCCAGCAATTGGAACGGCTGGCTTAGAGCGGCTGGCTGTAAGCGGATAAAGACGACTGCCGGCACCTCCCCCAAGGATGACACTTAGGATTTCGCGGGAATGAGTAATTGTTCTGATCGCCATAGTAGGAGATAAAAGTTTTTTAGATAAAAGTTTTATAGATAAAAGATAAAAGTTTCTTAAGGACGGAGTTGATTTTTGTTTTTCAGCGTTTTGATACTCGCGACAAGCATTTTGAGTAATTCATTTGCATCTTGGAACATGGATTCAAACATCTTTTTATTTATATACTGCATCGCGTATAACAACTGAAGCCAATACACACTTTCGTTAGCCTCATTCAGTCCGATATTCAGCTTATGCTTAAAATCATTCCTGCTTTCCGCAAACTCAGCCTCTCTTATCAAAGCACCGATCGAAGTCCCTGCTTTAAGAATTTGCTGACCTTTGATATACTCCCCATGCCTTTTCTTCAGGTATTTATACAAATTAATTATCCGTACCGCAAAATCGAAGCTTTTGGTTTTTAAAATACTTTTCTGGCTCATAATATTAAGTTTTAGTTTAAAGACCAACTTAAACTAAACCCTCTCTTCAGCCCTGAGTAAATCACCAGTTAATAATTGTTTTTTCCCGACTATAAACTATCATCTTTCAGTTAACTTCGCACCTCAAAAAACTTTTCAACTTAGGACACTTTTATCCCTGCCTGCCGGCAGGCAGGTTTTATCTCTATCTATAGAACTCACCTTCAGTTAAACACCCTAAACTTTTATCTATTTCAAAGATGTATATATATCAATGTACTGCTGCGCCGAATGATCCCATGAATGATCGATCGTCATCATGTGACCACGCATCCAGCTATAAAGGTCAGGTTTATTATTGTAAAGGTCAATAGCCCGGCCCACTGAATAAGCAATATCTCCAACCGATGCCTGGTCGAAACGTATACCGAATCCGTTGGGATCGCCAAAATCGGTGATCGTGTCTTTAAGGCCACCGACACTATGTACCATTGGCACCGTTCCATAACGCAATGCATACATCTGGTTTAGACCGCAGGGTTCCACCCTGCTTGGCATCAACAGGAAATCAGAACCGGCATAGATCAAATGACTCAGTGATTCGCTGTAACCAATAAAGGAATTGTAATATCCATGGAACTGGTGCTTCATCTGGTCCAGGCGATCCTCTAATGCAGGGTCACCCGAACCCAGCACCAGGAAATTAGCATTGCCATGATGCTGGTAGATCGATTGACTGATGGCAGCCGGCAGGAGATCGGCTGACTTCTCCCCTACTAATCTCCCGATAAAAGCGATCAGCGGTTTATCGGGATCCAGCCCAAATTGCCCGGCCAGTTCCTTTTTGTTTTTCCGTTTACCTTTTTCCACTAATTCCTTATTATAGTTCTTAGCGATCAGGCTATCCGTAATGGGGTTCCATACCTGGGTATCGATCCCGTTTAATATACCATAACTTTTGCCCTGTTCATAGCCAAACAGGTTTTCCAGGCCATTGGCTGCATGTTTCAATTCATCCAGGTAACTATTGCTCACGGTGGTTACTTTCCAGGCGCATTTCACCGCAGAAGCCATGGGGTTGATAGTCTTATCCCAATCCAGGAATCCCCATTTCCAGGAATCAAATGCCGGGAGGTAATAATATTTATCCCAACCGATCCATCCCTGGTATTGCGCATTATGCACCGTGAATACGGTAGGTATTTCTGCCAGTTTATCTCTGAATTCAAAGCAATATTTTACCATGAAGGGAATCAGTCCGGTGTGGTGATCGTGACAATGGATTACATCAGGACGATGTTGCCATTTATTCAACCAGTCGCAAACGGCGATCTGGAATGCCAGAAATCTTTCTGTATCGTCTTCATAGCCATAGATCTTTTCGCGATCCAGCAATCCGTTGATATCAACAAGGTAAAGATCGAATCCAAGTTTATTCGTTTTTTCC
>JADGPW010000119.1 GCA_017882265.1 Chitinophagaceae bacterium
GGAAATTGTGCCCGAAATGTCAGGCAAGAATGAAAGCAGAGGGATTAAAAGATGAGCGTGAATTGCAAAGTTATTTCATCAAACGGATAGAAAATTTCCTTTTGACAAAAAATAAACGGATCATTGGATGGGACGGTATACTTGAAGGCGGACTTGCGCCCAACGCGGCTGTGATGTCCTGGCGGGGTATTCAGGGTGGGATAGAAGCTGCCAGGCAACATCACGACGTTGTGATGTCACCTAGAGATTATTCTTATTTTGATTATTACCAAGGTGAACCTTATCTTGAACCTGTAGCTTTTGGAGGATTGCTGACATTAGAAAAAGTATACTCCTACGAACCTGTACCAGTAGAGTTAAATTCTGATGAGGGGAAATTTATTAAGGGAGTTCAGTCTAACGTTTGGTCTGAGTTTATCCATTCGCCCGAAAAAGTTGAATATATGAGCTTCCCACGTGCGGCTGCACTGGCAGAAGTAGGGTGGAGCGATCCAAAATTAAAAAACTGGGAAGATTTCAAAAGACGGATGGAAGATCAGTATCGGCGTTATGATCAGGTTGGAATTAACTATGCAAGGAGTGCTTACAATGTAAGGTACATTATAAAAACGGACACAGTTAACCACTCTGCAAATGTGATCCTTACAACTGACAGTTACAACCCGGATATACGATTTACCGCGGATGGTAATGAACCCACGTTAAAATCAAAAAAATTCGAAGGACCTTTTACAGTTCCTATTCCCTCGATCATAAAAGCTGCAACATTTAAAAATGGTAAAGTGGCAGGTAAGATATCCGTAACTTCAATTATAATCAAAAACCAGGATTAACCCGAAGAAATGAATACGTTACCTAAAATTTACAACCGATGGTTAGCAGGAAAATATTTAATCGTTTTATTGCTATTAAATCTGACCTCATTCGCCCAACAGAAAAGCCTTAAACTTTATCAGGTAGATCCTCTTGAAAAAGTTTTGAAAGAAAGGAGTTATTTCCTTGACCAGCCTGATACTATGCTCGCAGCAGCGGGTGAAACAATATTGATACAAATTGTAGTTAAGGCTAATAAGGAGGTGCACCAATTGGATGCAAGCCTGGGCAAGATCAGCAATGGTACAGAATTACTTACCGGAAATACCGGTTGGCTGGGTTATGTAAAAGTCGGACGAAGGTACAATGAACCTTCAAAAGATCTTTTGCATTCGGTTTCCAATTATTTTCCGGACCCGATACTGACAGATACTACCATGCAACTGGAAGCAGGGGAAGTGCAGCCATTATGGATAACTGTACCGGTTCCTGTTGAGACAAAGCATGGTATTTATAAAGGGTCAGTAAAGATTTCCGGCCGATTTAATAAGAAAAAAGAATCCTTTTTAAAAGATTTTGTTATCCAGATTTATCCTGTTAAAGTTCCTAAAACATCTTTATTGGTGAGTAACTGGTCTTCTCATGAAAGTCCGATGTCTCTGGGACACCTCAATAAAGGTATAAGAGTTGAATATTATACGCCTCTTTACTGGGAACTGATAAAAATACAAGCGGAAATTATGGCCTCGCACGGGCAAAATGTATTTTATACTTTTCCAGTCTGGAGAACACATTACACCTTAAGGGACGGCAAATACACCTTTGACTTCAGTAATTATGATAAGGAGGTGAAGATATTTGAAAGAACCGGAGCCCTTGAACGTATTGAAGGGGCATATCTTGCTATCCGCGCGGGTGCCTGGGAAGGCCCTTTTTATGTAACTATTCCTGTTGAAGCATCAGAAGAGAATGTAGTAAATGCAAATGCCTTATCTCTTGATGGGATAAATAAAGAGCTTCGTATGGTAAATCTGCCTCTCACTGATTCAAGGGCAAAGAACTTTCTCAGCCAGTTTTTGCCGGCCTTTAAGAAGCATATGGAGGATAAAGGATGGCTGAATAAATACATGCAACATATTGGGGATGAGCCACTAACTTCTAATGCTGATTCATATTTGGAGATCAGTGATTATGTAAGAAAATATTTGCCAGGTGTTAAAATAATGGATGCGGTACTAACCTCAAAAGAGCTGAGAGATGATGGTATTGATACTTGGATACCGGTACTGGATGTATTGCATACAGATTATAAATTTTATCAGGATCTTCAAAAAAAAGGCAAAGAAATCTGGTTTTATACCTGTTTACGCCCAAGGGGAAATTATGCCAATCGTTTTATTGAACTCCCACTTTTACAGACAAGATACCTGCATTGGATTAATTTTAAATATAATATATCGGGGTATTTGCATTGGGGGCTGAATTTTTGGGGTGCGACAGACCCTCTGACTGAAGAACTCAGCCGGGATAATTCAAATCTGCCTGCCGGAGACAATAATATTATTTATCCAGGCTATCATAAAGTATACAGCTCTATACGTTTTGAAGCCATGAGAGACGGTATCTATGACAATGAATTGTTAAGGATTCTCGACAAAAAGAACAAGGCTAAAGCCTGGGAATTTGTAAACACTATTATTCACGACTTTGATAAGTATGATGGAAGTATTTCCTATTTCAGAAAGATCCGGGAAAAGCTTTTAGAAGAATTGAGTAAGTGAGAATTATTTAAACTACTATATCAAGCACATAACCGATAGAAATGATGGCTTATTATTCCGGAAAATTCAGTTTTTATATATTGCTAACAACTTTTCTTTGTTTAATAAAACTCCAGGTTGTTGGGCAACCAGACATTAAACAACAGTGGCAGGGAGAATGGATTACCCATCCGAAACAGGATACCGTCAGGAACAGCTGGCTATGTTTCCGTAAAACAATTGATTTGCCTCAAAAAATTCATGAAAAAGTGTTTGCAAGTATTGCAGCAGACAGCAAGTACTGGCTTATGGTAAATAATCAGTTGGTTGTTTTTGAGGGACAGTTAAAACGGGGCCCCACGCCAAACGATACTTATTTTGATGAGGTTGAAATTAGCAAGTATCTCCGGAAAGGGTCCAATACAATAGCTATATTGGTCTGGTTTTGGGGAAGAGATGGATTTAGTCATAAAAACAGCGGGCGTGCAGGTCTTTTATTTGAAGCTCAAGCGGGTAACATGCTGATTAAGTCAGATCAGAGCTGGAAATTAGCCATACATCCGGCTTATGGATTTACAGGGAATCCAGTACCAAATTACCGTTTACCAGAGTTTAATATTCATTTTGATGCCCGTAAAGACTTTCCTTTATGGTTCAGTACAAAGTTTGATGATCATATTTGGGAATTTGCACGGTCTGCTGGAAAAGCTCCGATAGCTCCATGGAATGCACTCTGGAAAAGACCCATTCCATTGTGGAAAAATAGTGGACTGGTATCCTATATAAATAATAATAAATGGCCTAAAATAAGTAAAGGCGAACAGGTAAGGATGATTCTTCCAAAAAATATAACCATCACTCCTTACCTCAGAATTGAAGCACCGGCTGGTCTAACAATTGATATCAGAACAGATAATTACAAGGGCGGAAGTGAGAATAATGTACGAACAGAATATGTAACCAAAGAAGGAGCGCAGGAATTTGAAACCCTGGGCTATATGAACGGCCATGAAGTAATTTACCAGATTCCGGCAGGAGTTAAAATTATTTCGCTTAAATACAGGGAAACCCGCTATAACACTGAACATATTGGTTTTTTTAATTCGAACGATAGCAGCCTGAATATTTTATGGCAGAAGTCATTAAATACCATGAATTTGAATATGAGGGATGCAATACAGGATCCGGACAGGGAAAGAGCGCAATGGTGGGGAGACGCGGTAATTATGCTCGGAGAGATTTTTTACAGCACCGATAGCTATGGACATGCTGCAATAAGAAAAGCCATCAGCAACCTGGTAGAATGGCAAAAGAGCGATAAAGTTTTATATTCTCCGGTACCTTCCGGTAATTGGGACAAAGAATTGCCGACGCAAATGTTAGCTGCAATTGGCAGGTATGGTTTTTATAAATATTTCGAATACACAAACGATACAGCTTTTATAAAATATGCTTACCCTGCGGTGAGAAAATACCTGGAACTATGGAAAACAGACCATACAGGATTGGTGATACATCGGAAAGGAGGCTGGGACTGGCAGGATTGGGGGAGTAAAATTGATGCACCCCTGCTGGATAATGCGTGGTATTATATGGCACTGGACGGCGCTAAAAAAATGGCTGCAGTTGCCGGGTTTCCCGAAGAGGCTTCGGGTTTTGATTCCCAAATGAAAAGATTGCATACCGCTTTTAATAAGGAATTCTGGAATGGAACCACCTACAGCAGCAAAACATACAAATTTGGTACTGATGACAGGGGTAATGGTTTGGCTATGGTTGCAGGACTAGGAAATCAGGCGCAATGGAAAAAGATGAGAACCGTCCTGGATACCACTTTTAATGCCGGCCCTTATCTGGAAAAATATGTCGCCGAAGCCTATTTCATAATGGGTGACGCTTCAGCAGGAATGAAAAGAATGAAAAAAAGGTATGATCCGATGATAAAAAGTCCTCTCAGTACCTTGTGGGAAGGATGGGGTGTGGGCAGCAAAGGATATGGGGGAGGAAGTTATAACCACGGTTGGAGTGGCGGGCCACTAACCATGTTGAGCCAGTATGTAGCAGGATTATCTCCGGGGAAGCCGGGTTACCAGGAAATCCGTGTTTTTCCCCAACCTGGCGAATTAAAACGGGTCGAAATGGGTTCAGATACAAAGGTTGGTTTCGTAAAGATCAAGTTCAGTAATAATAGCAAAGAGTTTGAACTGCAAATAGCAGCAAAAAAAGGGGGGAACATGATCGTAGGCATTCCTATATTTGACAGGCCATATAAATTAATTACTGCCAATGGAAGGCGGGTTATCTTAAAAGATAAACCTGTTGGCAGAATAGGGCTTGAATACAAAGGGAAGGTTGACAATTATTATGTTTTTGAAGTGCCTGCTGCAAGTTGGAGATTTAAAGCTGTATATGAGTAATTTTTGACAGTTTTTTTAATCAATCAATTCTTAATCCTTTAATCATGAAAAATACAAAGAAAATTACATATTGGGTCATCGTTTTGGCTTTTCAAATTATAGATATGAATCCCGGGCAGGTGGCGGCTCATGACCGGTCAGATAGGGCAGGGATTGTCACAGTGGTTGCCGATACCATACCAAACCACGTTATTTCCTATAGTTCTCAAACGATGCAACCTGTCAGACTTATGTTTGATTACTACCATCATTCCCTGCCGTCTACAAAGGTTGGCAATCGCATCATCACAGGGAGTTGGGTAGATGACAATGGACGATACGGATGGGACGACTTTGTCCATACCAACACCTTTGACCCCGTGTTCATTGCACTGGAAAAGGAGTATTCCATTTCTATGAGCAGAGAGCCATATTCCAAAAAGTTGCTCTCGCAAACGGATGCCGTAGTGATTATGAATGCTGATAATCCTCAGATTGTGCCTTCAGCCCATCTCCTCTCGGACGGGGAGATATCCTTTCTACAGGAATTTGTAAAAAACGGCGGCAGCCTGATGGTAATGGTGAATGCCGGAGGCACAGCAAGGGAATCAGAGGGTTTTGAAAAAGTGCAATTAAACAAGCTGGTACGGGGTTTTGGACTGGATTGGAACAATGATGATACCCACTATTCCGACATCCTGATTCAGGAGGGGCATCCTCATTTTTATGATGTACCCATCTTTCATTATGGTGCCGGATGTACGCTTCAGATTCTTCCTGAAGCTCAAAATCCGGAGGTATTAATGGATGTCTATTCAGATGCGGGTTATACCGACCGTAAGGTAAGTGGTCATGGTATTGTCATGGTGCGACCAGGTAAGGGTAAGTTCATCCTTGTCGGGGATGTGGGTTCCTGGACTGGCAATATATCACGCCCCTGGACTGATAATGCGCGAATACTTAAACAGTTATTCCGCTACCTGAAGCCGGACCGGGGAGTAACCCCGCCCCAATTTCCCGCGGATAAATCCTGGGAATATGAAGTGACAGTTGAAGGCCTGCAGGGCGTTCCTGTGGCGAATAGTCTGTCCCAAATTTCAAGGCCACACTACCGTCTTTTTTCCCCAAGGAAAATTACGAATATGCCCTATTTTGAAACGTCCGCCCATTTGAAGTTGACTTGCAAAGAACAAACAAAAGATCAGGCGGCGAAGCTTGAGGCGAAAGTCACGGACTTCCGGTGGTTTGATGAACAACCCGAAAATCCCGGGGATCAGTATATTCGTTTCACAGCGAGCAGGCAGGGAAAGGTCAGTGGGATGGAAGCGAGCGGTTATGATGCCCAGTGGCTGGCTACGGACGTCTCAGTTATCATAGCTTTACTCCCGGTGGATGGGGTTCGTGCGGGTGACCGTTGGGAGTCTGTCGAATCCTTGCGAATACCGATATTGCGTGGGTCAGACCTGCCACCGGTGAAGCCGTTTACCTTGGAGGTGACATATGTCGCTGATACGCAGGTCGAAGGCAATAGTTGCAGACTGCTTCGTTCCTCTGGCGAAATCTGGCTCGACGAACTGGGCGTGCGGATTGAGGAGCTATTGCCGCAAGAAGAGGTACGTCGGGTCGGTGGTTCCCATTACGAGTTTTTAGCTAAACGTGGCGGCAAGCTTCTATTTAAAAGGGAACAATGGGTGGACCAGAAAACCGGTATCGTGGTGAAAGCCCGCATCCAGACTCGTATCGTTGCCTGGATTCACGATCTGCGCAAACCCATCAACATCAGTAATGCGGATAAAGACAATAATATGGTAGTGTCATTAGCACACATCGTGACTTTTAAGCTCAAATAACCTACTAATATATAGTTATTTTATGATGTAAAAACTTTTTTTAATATTTTTAAATAAGGGATTATGAAGGTTTTATGTATTATTCTAATTAGTGCCACTTTATTTGGATGCAGCACATCCAGGAGAATAGGACATGTCACCAAAACATGGGATGAGGTTTCTCATGCCACTTTGTCGGATATAAAATTTGGAATTCCGGTTTATGATGGAGCGATTGTCGATTATAAACGTGGAGGCAAAACAGAGCTGAAAGTGAAGTTGAGTGATCCTTCCATTGTTGGCGTGGCAACGAAGCCAGAAAAATGGGGCTTTTTCCAGTTTCCCTCAATTTATAGTAGTCAGGATAATAGTGTGGTTGCGACATGGAATATGAGCGAAGATGCAGTTGAAAGCTACGGTAAGGGTGGACAAGGTTTAGCCATCTCTCGGGATGGAGGGAAATCATGGACTCCAAATGAGGGAGAACCCCCAATTGGCGGGGGATTGCTTTTACCAGGCGGAGACCGGATCAAAATACACACGCCCAAGGCGATCGCTACGGGAGAGCTTAAACTCCCTATACCAGTAGTGGCGAATAAAGGAGGCATTGGCCTATATAAGCTCAGTGAATTGCCTGAGATCCTTCAGGGAGTTTATCTAAACCGGCTTGCCAAAGGAGGGACCTCATGGACCACCGAACACAATGTGCTTGATGATCCGCAGGCTGTGCGTTATACTATTTCCGGGTTGTTTCCGTTGGTTTGGTGGGGCGATATAAACATTGCATCCGATGGTTCAATCATAGCGGGTATTTATCCGGGTTTTTATATAAATGAAAAGGGTGCGGTAGATCCCTCTGGTATTCTTTTTTATCGTTCCACTGACGAGGGTCGTTCCTGGAAGATACAGGGCAGAATACCTTATGAACCTGATCTGAAAACAGATCCAAAGGGTGATAAACGACTTGCGTTCGGCTTCACGGAACCGGCTTTTGAAATCCTTTCCGACGGTACTTTTCTTTGTGTGATGCGGAGTACGGATAGCTTTGTAACCAACAGTCCGATGTATATAAGCCGTTCCACTGATCTTGGTGTTAACTGGTCTAAACCCACAACGTTTACCTGGGCTGGGGTATTGCCCCGCCTGCTCCAGCTGGACAATGGCGTGATTGTCCTTGCTTCAGGTCGTCCAGGCGCGCAATTGCGTTTTTGTATCGATGGTAAAGGAGAAAAGTGGACAGACCCATTTGAGATGCTGCCGTTTAAAAACGAGAGTGAAGCTGCCGTTTCATGTGGTTATACAGAGCTTCTTGCCACAGGGCC
>JADGPW010000120.1 GCA_017882265.1 Chitinophagaceae bacterium
AAATCATCCCTGATCTGGATAACATCTCCGGTAAGCGTTTCATCCATTTCGATCACCTGTTTCATCAAAGTAATCTCAATTTCATTAAATACAATATGTATCATTTTTTTATTTTTTACTTCACCCCTTCCGATGGAGTCCTTTGGACAACCCCTCTCCAACCGCGTGCCGCCTTAGTTATAGCGGTGGCGCAAGGAGAGGGGCTTTCGGAGAGTCATTTATCCGGTGTTATAATATAATAAGCACAAGTTGTAAAAAAATCTCTCAAATAGGGAATGGCTTTAATAAAAATGGACTGTCGCCTCGGTTTCCAGCCAAATTTCCATTTATAAATCGGGTTTAAAAAGTAATGACGGTTATGCAGGATCCCGTATCCTTGTTTTTTGCATAGTCTCTCAAACCGTTCTATACTGATACCGGTATCTCTGACTTCCATTAATGCTTCCACCTGTTCTTTTTTCTTTTTTAATATTCCGCGATAGATGCCCCTGGGAAGCAGGTGAACATACGGCAGCCTCGAAATCCGGGAATGACACATCTGCTGGTGACCCCCAAAGGGCATGTACCAGGGAGGAAAACCAAAAAAAATGATCCCTCCGGGTTTCAGGAATTGTTTCATCCAACCGATCAGTTTTGCCTGGTCATGAATATGCTCAATTACATCCTTCAATATAATAATGTCAAACAACCCATGAAGATCCTTTTCTATGTCCACCTGATAGATATCCTTAATAACAAACCGGAGTCGGCCCGCGACAATATCTTCAGCTAAATATTCATTGGCAAGCTCGATCCGTGGCGCATCAAACTCCACACCTACACCGGCACAGCCTTTATTGATAAAAGCCTTCAAGACGCCTCCTTCACCACAACCTATCTCCAGGACCCTCATTCCGGACTTAACCGGGAATTTTTCTTCAATAAAAGGAATAACATACTGCTCGGTGTTTAAAACCTGAATATCAAAGTATCGTTTTCTGTCAGCATGAAATTCAAACATTAAACCCTCCTAAATCCTCACTAAAGGGAGGACTTTACAATCAGTATCATTAAATGTTCCTTGCATAATAAGTTTACGCTCTTTCAAACTCTAACTCCCCTTTTAGGGGGCCAGGGGGGTTACGGGGTCAGCGGGGTCTCCAATTCCACCCGCAGATTATCAATGATAAACTCCTGGCGCTCCATTGAATTCTTTCCCATGTAATATTCCAACAATTGCTGGATATGATCACCTGCTTCCAGCCGCATCAGTTGTTTCCGCATGCCTGAGCCGATAAACTGGGCAAATTCATCCGGGCTGATCTCGCCCAATCCCTTGAACCTGGTTATTTCCGTCTTACCCCCTAACTTTTTTATAGCAGCCTGCTTTTCATTTTCATCAAAACAATAGATCGTTTCCTGTTTGTTCCGCACCCGGAATAAAGGCGTCTCCAGCACATATACTTTCTCATGTTTCACCAGGTCAGGAAAGAATTGTAAAAAAAAGGTCATCAGGAGTAAACGGATATGCATCCCGTCTACATCGGCATCCGTGGCGATCACCACATTATTAAAGCGAAGCCCTTCCAGGCTTTCTTCAATGTTGAGGGCATGTTGCAAAAGGTTAAACTCCTCATTTTCATAGACCACTTTTTTCGTGAGTCCAAAACAATTCAATGGCTTGCCCCGGAGGCTAAAGACCGCCTGGGTTTCCACATTTCTAGCCTTGGTAATAGAACCGCTGGCGCTATCGCCTTCCGTGATAAAGATGGTGGTGTCTTTTTGTTTGGCTACAAACTCTTCTTTCCCTTTAACCGGGGCCTCATCATCCAGGTGAAACCGGCAATCCCTTAATTTTTTATTGTGCAGGTTTGCTTTTTTGGCTCTTTCATTTGCCAGTTTCTTAATACCGGCTAATTCTTTTCTTTCCCTTTCACTTTGCTCAATACGTTTTTTCAACCCATCCGCTACCCCGGGGTTTTTATGCAGGTAATTATCCAATTCCTTAGCCAGGAAATCACCAATGAACTGGCGCATACTTTGCCCGCCTTCTTCTATGAATTGGGAACCAAGTTTTGTTTTGGTCTGCGATTCAAAGACAGGCTCCACTACCCTCACTGCAATGGCAGCTACGATACCCGTCCGGATGTCAGAGGCGTCATAATCTTTTTTATAAAAGTCACGGATAGTTTTGACGTATGCTTCGCGGAAGGCCTGCTGGTGGGTGCCGCCCTGGGTAGTATGCTGACCATTTACAAAACTGTAAATATCCTCGCCGTAATCATTGGTATGAGAAATGGCCAATTCAATGTCATCGGCTTTCAGGTGAATGATGGGATAACGTATTTCGTCTTCATTGGTCTTGCGTTCCAGGAGATCAAGCAAACCGTTTCGACTGATAAAACTTTTGCCGTTAAATATTATTTTCAGACCGGCATTCAGGAAGCAATAGTTCCAGATCTGGTTCTCTAAAAATTCAGGAAGAAACTTGAAATGCTTAAATACCAGTTCATCTGGGATAAATGTCACCATCGTTCCATTTTCTTCACCACTCTTCGCTTCCTTATATTCTTTTAGCAGGACGCCCCTTTCAAATTCTGCTGTTTTTTCTTTGCCCTCCCTAAAAGCGGTCACTTTAAAAAAATGGCTCAGTGCATTCACCGCTTTGGTGCCCACGCCATTCAACCCAACACTTTTCTGGAAAACTTTGCTGTCAAATTTGGCACCTGTGTTTACTTTACTTACCACATCCACCACTTTTCCTAAAGGTATACCACGACCATAGTCACGGATCGTTACGGTCTTGCCTTCAATAGTAAGTTCAACTATTTTACCATGCCCCATCGTGTATTCATCAATACAGTTGTCAATCACTTCTTTCACCAGCACATAGATTCCATCATCCGGGCTGCTCCCATCCCCCAGTTTACCGATATACATACCGGGCCGGAGACGGATATGTTCTTTCCAGTCGAGGGATTTGATGCTGTCCTCATCATAATTGAACAGACTGGACGTTTCCTTTTCCTTTGCCATTTCTCACCTTGTTTTTCAGAGATATTTTGATAGCGGGCCACTGTTTCCCGGCATTTTATATTCACCCATATTACCCATCCCGGTATTGGCTGGTTTTGCTGCGAATTTAACTGATTGCAAATAAACCCGGAAGCCCGATTTTCGGGACACATACTTATCCACATACATATGATAAATGTGGAGAAATTACCTGCAAAAAACGAAGTACTTCCTACCGAAATAGTATCGTTCCGGTAATCATTTCATTTAATCAGCCGCGTTTAAAAAAAACTTATCTTTTGCCCAAACTATAAAAATGAGAAAAAATTTATTGGTGCTGATACTTGCCTCCATTTCTTTTCAGTTCGTAACTGCCCAGACGGCCACGAGTGACAGTTTAGGGATGGTAAAAGACAGTACACTCCGGGCAGTGATTCATCAGGATTCGGTGAAGATCGAAAAACAATTTGCCGACAAGGAAAAGATGGAGAAATTGTTTGCCAAGGTCGAATTCCCGCTAATAAATGCCGGCAAATTTAGTGGTGTGGTCCCTGTAAAGGACGCCAATGAAATTCCGGATCCGTCTATTGATTATAAGCTCTTATTTGAATTGACCAGTAATAATCCTGATTCGACAGTAAAAGAAATTAACAACGGTCTGGCAGAAATAGCCCGGGTGATCAACCTTCATGTCGCTTCGGGTATTCCTCTAAAGAAGATAATTCCAGTGATCGTTGTTCATGGTCCGGCCCTGGATGCTATCAGTAATAACAAGGCTTATCAAAAGAAATACAAACTGGATAACCCGAATATTAAAACGATTTCCCAACTGGAAGAAAAAGCAGGCGCAAAATTTATCGCCTGCGGCCAGGCCATGGCTTTTTTTGAGGTGAAGAAGGAAGATCTTTTGCCGGAAATAAAGATCTCCCTGACAGCACAGACCGTACTTTCCCATTACCAGTTGAAAGGATATGTGCTGTATAAGATTTCGGATTAAACAATATTATAAAGTGACCCCTCAGGGACTCGAACCCTGGACCTACTGATTAAGAGTCA
>JADGPW010000121.1 GCA_017882265.1 Chitinophagaceae bacterium
AAAGTAGATGCGCAGTTGTATGGGTTGTTTTAACAGATACTAATCAATGGATAGGATTTTTCTATTAATGGTCTTTTTCTTTTTTACAAACCTTTCCTTTTCACAGGAAAGCAAGAAAGAAAAGGAAAATCAAAAACAAATTGCAGCTTACATCGACTCTTTGGGAAGATCCGGAGCATTTAAGCATGATACTACAGGAATTAACGGAGAGAAAATAGATTCATGGGCAGAATATCCTGGAGGCAGGGATGCATGGGGAAAATATATCACTGATAATTTCCCAAACAACATGTTATTCACTGCTGAAGAAAGAGGAATCAAAAGAGGGAAGTATCTAGTCTGGATTGAGTTTATTGTAAATGAGAATGGGGTTTTGTCTGACTTCAGACCTATTACAAACTTTGGTTTTGGATTGGAAGAAGGATTTATAAAACTAGTTCAGAATAGTGGAGTCTGGGTCCCTGCACAGTCGAATGAGAAAAAGATTGATTCAAGGGTAAAAAGAGCTTTGCCTATTGAATTTTCCGGAGACTAATAATCAGCATAATCTTTCAGATCATCCAGCATCATGGAGATCTTTTTTAACCATTCCTCCTGTTTGGGTTTATTGATACTATGATTGGTTTCATCATCGTACTCGTTTTGCATGGCTTCTTTTTCGTCCACAATTTCATTATAGATCCCTGACAGGTCCTTATCATAGGTTCTTTTATTGAAATGGTATTCGCTCATTCGTTTATTCAATTTGCGGGCAAATATTTCGGCAATATCAAAATGCCCTTGTTCATGGCTCAGGATATAAGCGGTTTTGTGCAAACCCCAGGAACGATCTTTCGAAAAACGGGAGTATATCTTATAGCTAAAGCTATTACTTGAAATATTATAGTTGATCCCGAGATAAGTAGTGGTAGTGGCAGCCGCGCCGCTTTCCCGGTCCGGGTCTGCTTTATAAT
This sequence comes from Chitinophagaceae bacterium, assembly GCA_017882265.1. Classification (GTDB taxonomy): domain Bacteria; phylum Bacteroidota; class Bacteroidia; order Chitinophagales; family Chitinophagaceae; genus JADGPW01. The sequence continues at coordinate 954 of JADGPW010000121.1, forward strand.
CATTCCAGGTAAGTCTGTTCGAGGGACTCCAATCGACCAATTCTTCATTTCTGTCCTGGGCAATACCCACAAAGGGTAAGGCCATGAGGAAGAGGAGGATGTATTTCTGGAGGCCGGGCATTAGAGAATTCACCGAATAGCCGGTAAAATTATTTTATTTTTTGAAATGGAAGGCGTTAATAAAATGAAAAATGGTGCGAATTTCGAATAGTAAGGACTGTTCATAGTAGAGACAGGGCATGCCCTGTCTCTACTATCCAAAATCCCTACACCTGTTAGATTGGTCACCTATACACTTGGTGCCGCTGCCAGTATTTCATCAGATACCCTATCGGTATATTTTTCAAAATTCTTTACAAATAACCCGGCCAGGTATTTTGCTTTTTCATCATAGGCATTCTTATCCTTCCAGGTATTTCGGGGGTTCAGTACTTCCGGGGGAACACCGGGACAGTTCCTGGGAATAGAAACCCCAAAGATGGGATCCGTTTCGAAAGAAACTGTATCCAGTTTTCCCTGCAGTACAGCTGTGATGATCGCTCTTGTATAATTCAGTTTGATCCGGTTGCCAATGCCATATGGACCGCCTGTCCAGCCGGTATTGATCATCCAGACATTTACTTTATTTTCCTTCATTTTTTCACCCAGCATTTCAGCGTACTGAGCAGGATGGAGGGGGAGGAAGGGGGCCCCAAAACAGGCGCTGAAAGTTGATTTTGGTTCGGTAACACCTGCCTCCGTACCAGCTACTTTTGCTGTATAACCGCTGATGAATTGGTACATAGCCTGACCAACCGATAATTTGCTGATAGGAGGTAATACACCAAACGCATCGCAGGTTAAAAAGAATATATTCCTGGGTGTTTTGCCTATGGAAGGCTCCAACGTATTACTGATAAAGTGCAACGGGTAGCTTACCCTTGTATTCTCCGTGATCTTTTTGCTGCTGAAATCTATTTTGTTGGTGCCTTCAAAGAAAGTCACGTTCTCCACCAGCGCGCCCGGCCGGATGGCGCGATAGATCTCGGGCTCTTTTTCTTCACTCAGGTCAATTGTTTTTGCATAACAGCCACCTTCAAAATTAAAGACATCCTCTTTTGTCCATCCGTGCTCATCATCCCCGATCAGGAAACGGTTGGGGTCGGCGCTCAAGGTTGTTTTACCGGTACCGCTTAATCCAAAGAAAATAGCCGTATCGCCGTCTTTACCCATATTCGCGCTGCAATGCATACTTAATACATCGGCACGGTCAGGTAACACAAAATTTAACATGGTAAAAATGCCTTTCTTTATTTCACCGGTATACCCGGTGCCACCAATTAAAATTATTTTATGGCTGAAACTTATTATGGCAAAATTCTCTGCCCGCGTCCCATCGGTCGCCGGATCGGCTTTAAAGCCAGGGGCCTGTATAATATGCCAGTGAGGTTTAAAAGCTTCCAGGTCTTTTTCTTCGGGCCGTATAAACATGTTATAAGCAAATAGATTACTCCAGGGGTTTTCATTGATCACCCTTAACCGGAGGCGAAAATGTTCATCAGCGCAGGCATGACAATCACGTACCCACACTTCTTTATCCCCCAGGTAGGTCAGCATCTTTTCTTTTAACTGGATAAAGTATTTTTCTTCAATGGGGATATTAAATTCGTTCCAGTTCACCGTGTTTTCAGTAAGCGGGTCCTTCACAGTGAATTTATCTTTTGGACTGCGCCCCGTGAATTTCCCAGTATGAATAACAAGGGCGCCGGTATCATTAAGTACTCCTTCCCCGCGCTGCAGGGTTTGTTCCACCAGCTCATCAGGACCCAATTGGTAATGAACCTTGTCTGTCATGAGTAAACCCAGGGCTTTTAACGCAGAGGTTGGGGTGGCAGGCATCGTTGGAACTGGCATAAGTACAATCGTAATTTTGTTGAAGGCACAAAGTTAAGTGACAAAACTATTTGAAGACAAACAAGTGTTAGTTTAACACATTGGCA
>JADGPW010000122.1 GCA_017882265.1 Chitinophagaceae bacterium
CAGCGTAAGAAACTCTATGTAAACGCTTGCAAAGAAGAATACAGGAAAGCCGTATGCGGGAAAACCGCACGTACGGATTGACGAGGGGGCGGGAGCGTTAATTTAACTCTCCTGCTCTACTCTACTGACTAAAAAATCGTGGCTAAACCCCTTCTGCTTCCGGTTGCTCCGGCGCCGGTATCGCTTTAAATGCTTTATTCACAAAGTAAACTCCCAATAAGGCGACCAGTCCACCGACCCCGATAAACACGGTGATCTTTTCGTTGAATACGATCCAGCCACATAATACCGCGACCATTGGATTCACATAGGCATATACAGAAGCCTGTTCCGTGGGTAAATTTTGCAATGCATATAAATAGGCAATAAAGGCAAGCAATGAACCAAAGACAACCAGGTAGGCAATGGAGGCCCAGGATTGCCAGGGTATTTGCATAAGGGAAATGGCATTGCCGGTTCCATGACTGACTGTAAAAAGAGCTATTCCCGATATCAGCATTTGTAAACCGAGGCTAAAATAAGGATTGAAATTTGCCGCCTGTTTTTTGGTGTATAAGGTGCCAAAGGCCCATGTCCAGGTAGCAATAAGAGATAAAATAATTCCTTTGCGAAAATCGGCATTTAAAAAATCATGCAGGTGATCATAAAATATAATACAAACACCCCCGAAACCAAGTACTAAACCCATAATGGCTTTTTGCGGAAGCTTTTCTTTTGAAGAAAACAAGCCAATCACCACCAGCCAAAGGGGGAAAATGGCGCCCATGATCGCGCCAAGCCCCGCTGAAATGTATTGTATGCCCCAGGTACTAAGGCCATTGCTCATGGCGAAATTCAGCAAGCTCAATACAAGCACAGGCGCCCATTCTTTGCCTTTGGGTAATTTGACGCCTTTGGACAGGAAAAAGATCACGTAACATAATCCGGCTATGATCTGCCGGATGCTCGCCATTTGGAGTCCCGGCATATGACTTACTCCTTCTTTGGAAGCGATCCAGGTAGTACCCCATAAGATACAAACCAGAGCCAGGGCGAACACCGCTTTTGATCTTTTCCCTTTTTTGCGAATGGTCAAAGGATTAAATACCGATAACTGTTTTAGTGAGTCACCGGTTTGAGATAAGGCTCTATAGAAATCGAAGCGGGGCATTTATTGTTATTGTGTGGGCAATTTTGCCAGAACCAGTTTCGGATCAATTTTAAACATGTCGTCAGGTAAAGACTGCCATGTGATTTTTGTCGCTGTATAAGTTTCTTTCATCATAAGCGGGAAATCTTCAATAAATTTTATAGCGAGGCTTTTGCCTAGTTTTATTACATCTTTCCAAATATACATGGCTTTATACCAACCAGGATCTACCGGCAGAGTTGGACAGAAATAAAAAGTCGTGGTAATTATTTGCTTATTTACATTCTCTTTAATTTCATAAGGAGTACATAAGCAATTTAGTATTGTGGCAGGTGGCCCGGTAGTTATTTTAAATCCTTCATCGCTGGCTTCAGAGGCATCACTGAAATACAAAGTGTCGGGTGAACTGATTGAATTATAAAAATAAAACTGGTTTTTCTCCTTCAGGTAAAAATATTTCCTGAGCGTAAAACCGGCCTCGTCAATATATTCTCTCACATAGTTTCCATCTTTAAAACTTAATTTTAAAACAGTACCCGTTCGCTCTCTTATTTCATTATCCGGAACACCCTGCATATAAGACTCACTTTTAATATCATATTCAATAGTTCTTTCAAAGTATTTAATGGAGGGGCTGTTTTGTGCAGATACGGATTGAAAAATACTAATTGAAAAGGTTGTCAGCAAGAGAAGCTTCATCTGAAAATAGTTAATGTCTAAAATGTCTCATCCCTGTTATCACCATGGCCAGGTTATTTTCCTTACAATATTCGATCGAATCATTATCCCTGATAGAACCGCCGGGCTGAATAAAACCAGTGATACCTGCTTCATGTCCCATCTTCACACAATCATTAAAAGGAAAGAAAGCATCGCTTGCCATAACGGCGCCTCGAAGATCAAAATTGAATTGCTTTGCTTTTTCCAACGCCTGTCTCATGGAATCTATTCGACTGGTTTGCCCGCAACCTTTCCCTATAAGTTGTTTGTTTTTCACCAGGGCAATCGCATTTGATTTTAAATGTTTGCAAACAATATTGGCAAAAGCCAGGTCCTCTTTTTCAGCAGGGGTGGTTTCTCTTCCACCAACTTCTTTCCATTCGGCGTAATTACGATTATCAATACCCTGTATCAACACACCATTCAGGGCAGATTTGTATTGCTCTTTGATTTCTGTTTGTGCTTTCAGTAGTAAAAGGATCCTGTTTTTCTTTGATCTTAAAATCGTCAAAGAGTTCTCATCAAAAGCGGGGGCTATTAGAACCTCAAAGAATATTTCATTGATCTCAACTGCAGTCAGTTTGTCGATCGTTCCGTTGCAGATCAAAACACCTCCAAAAGCGCTTTCCGGATCACCGGCTAAGGCGGCCTCCCAGCTTTCTCTTACAGTGGGACGTTGAGCAATACCGCAGACATTGGTATGCTTGATGATGGCAAATACAGAGGCCCCCTCTAAATCTCCCCCTAAGGGGGAGACTTGCGAAGACCCCGATAAATTTGGTGTTTTATTAAATGATGAATCTTCTGTAAGCTGGCCTTGTGTGTAAGGAAGCCCCTCCTTAGGAGGGGTTTGGGGAGGCTTCCACTCCAATATTAGTTGAACGGCAGCATCAACGTCAACCAAATTATTATAAGATAGTTCTTTTCCATTCAATTGATCAAATAGTTGATCAAGGTTACCAAAGAACCGGGCCCCCTGGTGCGGGTTTTCACCATAACGCAACGTTTTTTCAGGTTTATTGAATGGGGTAATAAAAGAGAGCTGATGGAAATAATTTGAAATGGCCGTATCGTAAGCGGTGCAGACATCAAATGCTTTAATGGCAAAAGCTCTACGTTGTTCCAGTGTCGTTTCACTTTTTTGCTCCCGAAGCAGGTTTTCCAGAGCTTCATAATCGTTCTTATTGGCTATCACCAGCACATCATTGAAATTCTTGGCGGCGCTCCTGATCATGGAGGGTCCGCCAATATCTATTTTTTCGATGATCAGCTTTTCATCAGTCGTTGATGCCACCGTTTCTTCAAAAGGGTAAAGGTCAACGATCACCAGGTCTATTTCGGGTATACTGTATTGATTCATTTCCTGCACATGAGTTGTATCGTCTCTTTTACCGAGGATGCCGCCGAATACAGATGGATGTAAGGTTTTTACTCTCCCGCTAAGAATGGAAGGATAACCGGTGAGTTCTTCTACCGGTATTGCTTTTATGCCGAGTTTTTCAATGAATTGCTGGGTACCACCGGTGGAATAAATGGTAATACCTGACTCTCCCAGAAGTTTGATTATGTTTTCTAATCCATCTTTATAATAAACAGAAATAAGAGCAGATCGAATTTTCCTGGTCATAAACAGAGGTACGTGTGCCACGGTTTCAAACCGTGGCACACGTACGCAAAGGTAAGTTACTGGATGTTCATCACAAAAGCACCCTTCTCATTAACATCGTACCAGGGTATCTGCAGTGAATCGCAATCCCTTTTCCAGTGCCTGGTCTTCCAGGCAGGCACAGAGCCATCAAATACAACCTCTTTGATATCCAGCGAAAGGGAAAGCTTTGAAAAATAAATCGTGGGGTTTTTTGAAATCACCAATAGATCAACCCTTGGTCTATCTATCGAATGGACAAACGAGACAGGTTTATCCAACAGTAGAATATGAGTGTAGTAAAAACTTATATAATTCTCATCAGAGAAAAGATCATTTGTTCTCCCTGACGCCTTGACCCGGTATAATGTTCTTGATGACTTAAGAAAGGAGGTTTGGGCAAAATCATTAAACTGCACTCCGCTGTCACCAATAAAGAAATAGTTCCTTCCATTAATAAGATCAATAGCTTTTTTTTTCGGTACATTATAAACAATTATTTTCTTTTGTTGATTAGATTGGTAAAAGAAAAGGCTCCTTAGACCCATAAAAACCAATAATGAAATAATTCCGGCCCAGGTCCCATTTTTATGTTTCTCCAATAGCCAATAGCTGAAACCCGAAACCATCATAATGAGTAGCAAAACCTGCAAAACAGTTATCTGCATACCTGCCCAACGCGAAAAAGGAAGCGACTCGATTCTTTGTATATAAAGATTCATAAACCTAATGAGCAGGGATAAAACAGACCCTATCATCACAGCCATTGGTATTATGAATGAAATAAAGCAAAGAAATATTTCTCCCAGCAGAATAAGAATGGCTATTGGGACGGCCATCATATTTGTCAGTAAAAATAAATTCGCGAACTGGTGAAAATGATAAATGACAAAGGGGAAAGTAAATAGTTGTGCTGCCATACTTACCGCATTGATCTTCCAGATAAAGTCCAGGGCTTTATTTTTAAAGTAAACCCAGTTGTAGATCGGTCGCATAAATGTGACAATGCTCGCCACCGCCGCAAAAGAAAGCTGGAAGCCTGCATCCCATAGCCAGAAAGGGTTATAACAAAGAAGTATAAATGCGGAAACGGCCAATGTATTATAGATGGAGGTTTTACGACCAAGGTTTTCCGCCAGTACTACGCAGGTTAACATAACAGCAGCCCGGACGACTGGAGCATGTGCACCAGCCAGCAGCGCAAAAAGCCATAATCCTGAAATAGTGATTACCGGGGCAAGCCACTTTATTTTTTTTCTTTTTTTCAGTGGTTTGATGAAAAGCACAAGCACCCAATAAACGATTCCCAGGTGCAGCCCTGCAATGACAATGATATGCACCACACCTGTATTGGCATAAGACTGTTCAAGCTCTTTATCAAGATCATCTTTGTAACCAATCAACAAGGCTTCGGCGAGGCCCCGCTCTTTATTGTCATTGATATTATTACGGAGGATGGTTAAAATCTTTTCCCTTGTACTGAAAAGGAAATGATCAAACCAATTCTCTCTTTTTTCTTTCCATACTTCGAACTCACCGCTTTTTAGATATACCTGGTAAGTAATACCCTTGAAAAGGCAATAGCGTTCATAATCAAAACCGCCCGGGTTGCCGGCATTCTTAATTCTCTGCAAGGGTTTTTGAAATAGAATCCGTGATCCATAAGAAAGTGGTTGGGCAGAAGTGTCCTTTTTAAAATATAAAATGATCTTTCCTTTTACAGGGATTGATTTATCACCCTGAACCACCAGGTTTACCGAAGCTTCTGCTTTAACGGAGTTTGTTTTTTCAACAGGGGGCTCGTCTAATGTAGCCACCAGGCCCTCTTTTTCTTTGTAAAAATTTCCAAACCAGTTCCTGTCATGCCGCCCATCTTTATACCAAATCAATAAGGCGCCAACAGAAATAAAAAGGAGCCCGACAACAATACCTGATAAAAAGGATAAACGGTAGCGATTGAATAGGGGGATAAAAAAGAAATGAATTAATGTTATGAAGCAAACCAGGAAAATGATCCACCAGGTCCTTATAGCCATTTGAAACTGCCATTGTATAAGGATCCCAGCCATCATGGGCAAGAGCAACTTCAGGAAAGGGGCTTTCTTCCAAAAATGTGTACCATACGCAGGCATAATGAAAATTATGCTGCTGACAACAGGAAAACAATGTGTTTTCCCCGGATCAGTCCGGTAATTTCCTGAGAAAAAGGTCCAACAATTGAAATGGTGTCAAGGTTAATGGGATTAGGAATTGGGAATTTGGGCCCCCTTGCAGTTCTTACGAAATTTTTACTGTAGGGCCCAATTCCCAATTCCTAATCCCTAATTCCTAATCCCCGATTCCACTCCTTTTATACTAACACCTTCGCCTCAGCTTTAACTTTCCTCGCTACATAATCACGGTAGGATATCCGTTGTACCTTACTACTAAGCCAGCCCGGATAATTAAAGATACTGAATGCCATTTGCTGCACATTGTCATCTTTATTTTCTTCTAACAGTTTCAGGGTCTTTTGATAGGCGGCTGTTTTCTCTTTATTTTCTTTCATATAAAAGGTACGATGCAGGCATTGCACCAGTGAGGTTTCAAAGGGATGTTTTTTTTGCCGGTTATAAAAATATGTGTAAGTAGCTTTGTATTGTGAATCAAAAAGTTTTGCATTATTCAGGTTATAGGTTATTAACAGCAGGAGGATATTGGCTACGGCAACCTGTTCTTCACGGGTACCGTCTTTAAAATAAGTAATAGCTCTTTTGGTAAAATACAGGGCATCATCATATTGTTCCAGCACAAAACAGGCGATACCCAAAGAGAGATTAGCGGTCCTGTTCAGGTCTGAATTCAATAGGAGCTCCCACTGACGGTATTTTACTTTCATGAATTGCACCAGTTTTTCCACTTCATCATACCGGGCGGTCTTGTTGTAAATTTTATTCAGGGCAAGGAACTTGATCACCTCGAAATTGGCCCGTTGCGATGGGTCCAGTATCTGGTCATTCCGCTTATCGTGAAAAGCATCTACCACATAATTATAGGAGCCTCGTAAAATGCCCACATAATTTATCATATACATTAGTTCAATATAATATTCACCGTGTGTCTGCAGGTATTGGGAATGGAGCTTCCAATCGTCAAAAGTCTCGCGGAGTAATACCCAGGAACCGGGAATATCATTCAGTAAGTAAAGCAGGGTGGCTTTGTTCATACGGTAATAATGACGAAACCAGAAAGAGGGATTATGCACAGGAGCTTTGGTCTTATTGATACGGTGGAGTAAAACCGAGATGGCCGCTTTATGATCCTCGTCCAGATCAAAATGAGCTTTTCTTTTTAATAATAAAGTTTCGGCATAGATATCCCGTAAGGTGATCATTTCCGCATATTCATCATAGGATATGATATGTTCTTTGAATATAGAGTGGAGCTCATCATAACTGGTATGTACGTTGCTGAAAAGGATCATTTTCTCAAATTCAGTCTTCAACAGGTTGATAAAAGCAAAGGATTCGGTTTGACGGGCCTTTAATACCGCTTTCTTCCATAAGGCATGTGCTTCATCCAGCAACCCCTTTTTTCTGTAGATCCGGATCAAAAGGATCTGGTGAAAGATCTCCTGACTGCTGCTGTCACGGTTATCGTATTCCACGATAGCCTTGCAAACTTCCCTGTGCAGGTAATGTTTTTGAAAGGCGATATTTTTTTTATTCAGCAAGGGATGAAACTTTTTTAATATGGCGTCTTCATCATAAACTTTCTGCGAAACCATGGCATTGAAAAGCTTTATATATAACCGTTGTTTCTTTGAACGGGTATCCAGAAAGTTTCGTTTGAAAAAAAGCTTTTCATTGCTGGTCAAAGAATGAATAAGCCGCCAGCATGTCCCGGAAGAAGATTTCATTGGATGATCAGTTGGTAAAAGAATTTATGTCCAAGCAGGAAATAAAGATAGGGGATCGCTGGCAATATTACAAAGAAGGATCAAATAAATCATTTGCCAATATGCTGACAATCAATAAAGTAAATAATTATAAACGGATAATGCCTGTAATAATAGAGCCAATTATTGCCGAAAAAAAAATTACAGGTGTTTCCCGTTGATTGTAGTTTTATGACTCAAAGGTTTTAAGTTAATTCATAAGCCGGAATCTGATCAGGATCGAAACCAACTGCCAGGTTCTAATTTCAGACCAGTAACCATTAAACCCTGTTATTTCAATTCTTACAGATTGAGATAGCAGGTTTTTTGTGCGTGCCACGGTTTCAACCGTGGCACGCATTCCGGCTTTCTACTTACTCAAATACATACTCCTATCCTTATACAACTGCCGGAAATAGGGATCCCGAAGATCTTTGATGAAGCGGATAGCTTCCCCGGTGCTTTTCATTTCCGGGCCCAGTTCTTTGTTTACTCCGGGAAATTTGTTGAAGCTGAATACCGGTTCCTTGATGGCAAAGCCTTGTAGCTTTTTATCATAGGTAAAATCTCTCAGTTTATTAACACCCAGCATTATTTTCGTAGCAATATTTAAATAGGGGATCTGGTAGGCTTTGGCAATAAAAGGCGTAGTCCTGGAAGCTCTTGGATTGGCTTCTATCACATATACCTTACCGTCCTTGATCGCAAATTGGATATTGATAAGCCCTAATATCTTTAGTTCCCTTGCAATTTTTTCTGCATACTCTTCCATGGTATGAACAACCAATGGCGTAAGATTAAAAGCCGGCAACATGGCATGGCTATCACCGCTGTGAATACCCGCCGGTTCAATATGTTCCATCACGCCCATCACATGAAAATCATCACCGTCAAATATGGCGTCAATTTCCGCTTCCTGGCAGCGATCGAGGAAATGGTCAACCAGGATCCTGTTTCCAGGGATATGTTTTAGTAAGCTGATCACAGCTTTTTCCACCTCCACATCATTGAGCACGATCCGCATTCTTTGTCCGCCTAATACATAGGAGGGGCGAACCAGCACGGGATAGCCCACCCTGTTTGCCACTACGATCGCTTCATCTACATCCTCTGCTGTTCCATATTCAGGATAAGGTATTTCTAATTCTTTCAGCCTGTCGCTGAAACGACCCCGGTCCTCCGCGATATCCATACTATCATAGGAAGTGCCGATTATTTTTATCCCTTTTGCATGAAGTTTTTCAGCCAGCTTCAATGCGGTTTGTCCACCCAACTGAACAATAACCCCATCCGGTTTTTCATGTTCAACAATTTCCCACAGATGTTCCCAATAGACCGGCTCGAAATATAATTTATCAGCCATGTCAAAGTCCGTACTTACTGTTTCCGGGTTGCAGTTCACCATGATAGATTCATAGCCACATTCTTTGATGGCCAGCAAACCATGCACACAACAGTAATCAAATTCAATGCCCTGGCCAATTCGATTAGGCCCGGAACCAAGCACGATTATTTTCTTCTTGCTGGATACTCTTGATTCGTTAGAGGCTTCGAAGCCTCCCCCTTGGGGGGAGGTTTGGAGGGGGCCTTCAAAAGTTGAGTAGAAATAAGGCGTCTTTGCTTCAAATTCAGCACTGCAGGTATCTACCATTTTAAACACACGGGTGATGCCGGCCGCTTTTCTCTTGTTGTATACATCCTCTTCATCGCCATGCTGCGTGATCCGGCTGATCTGCTCATCACTGAACCCATTCACTTTTGCTTCTCTTAATAATTCAAGGGGTAAATCATCAAGCTCATACTTCGCTATTTCTTTTTCAATGTTGACGATCTTCTGGATCTCGTAAATGAACCAGCGGTCAATACCATTGGTGGCTTTGGAAATAGTGCCTACCGAAATGCCCGCCATCAGGGCATCTTTGATCCGGAAAATGCGATCCCATTTTGGAATCTTGATATACTCAAGCAATTCTTCCGCATGCATCATGCTTTTGCCATAATATCCTAATCCCACAGCATTGTTCTCGAGGCTTTGACAGGCTTTTTGAATAGCTTCTGTAAAACTCCTGCCAATGGCCATGACCTCGCCCACACTTTTCATTTGCAGCCCCAGCGTATCATTAGCGCCTTTAAATTTGTCAAAATTCCAACGAGGTATTTTCACGATCACATAATCCAGTGCGGGCTCAAAATAAGCTGATGTGGTTTTAGTGATCTGGTTTTCCAGTTCATCCAGATTATAGCCAATAGCTAGTTTGGCGGCCACTTTGGCAATAGGGTAACCCGTGGCTTTAGAGGCCAGGGCTGAGGATCGGCTCACCCTGGGGTTGATCTCAATGGCTATGATCTCTTCAGTATCGGGGTTCAAGGCAAATTGAACATTACAACCGCCGGCAAAATTTCCGAGGTCACGCATCATACGGATAGCCGTGTTCCTCATCAGTTGCATGGCTGTATCACTCAGGGTCATTGCCGGGGCTACTGTAATGGAATCTCCGGTATGGACACCCATCGGGTCAAAATTCTCCACCGTACAAATAATACATACATTATCACCGGCATCACGTAATAATTCCAATTCAAATTCTTTCCAGCCCAACACCGCTTTTTCTACCAGTACTTCATGAATAGGAGAGGCCTGCAAACCGCGGTTCAGGGCTTCATCCAGTTCCTCTTTATCATTGACGAAACCTCCCCCGGTTCCTCCCAGGGTAAAAGAAGGACGTATAACCAGCGGGAATCCTATTTCCTGTGCAAACTCTTTTCCTTCTAAAAATGAATTGGCTGTCTTAGCCATAGCTACGGGAACTCCCAGCTCGATCATCCATTTCCTGAATTTTTCCCTGTCCTCTGCTTTATCGATCGCTTTTATATCAACCCCGATCAAACGAATATTATATTGTTTCCAGATACCCAGGTCCTCGGCTTCTTTGGCAAGATTCAGGGCGGTTTGTCCACCCATGGTTGGCAACACAGCATCTATTTCGTTCTCTTGTAAGATCAGCTCAATACTTTCCACGGTTAACGGCAGCAGATAAACCCGGTCGGCCATCATCGGGTCGGTCATGATCGTAGCCGGGTTAGAGTTAATCAGGATCACTTTGATGCCTTCTTCCCGCAAACTTCTCGCCGCCTGGGTGCCGGAATAATCAAATTCACAGGCCTGCCCGATAATAATAGGACCCGAGCCGATGATCAGAACCGAATGGATGGAATCGTCTTTTGGCATTTATTGTTTTAATTGTTCAGGGCAGAGCCTGGCGTGTCGTAGAGACAGGGCATGCCCTGTCTCTACTATGCAAAAACAAATTGCGCAAAACTAAGGGAATAGAAGGGTTTTGAAGGAAAGCTCGCTGAGTTTTTTTGACTATTCTTGAATCTGAAAGAATATCGAACAGATGAACAAGGAATGTCGAATTTCGAAGGACGGTGCATTCAGTATGACTGTACGTAGTTCATCTGTTCTAAACTCCTTGTTCCTCTGTTCTTCTGTTCAAAACGGTTTTGCCGGTTTCGGTTTAGGAATTTTCCTGTAAGACATTGCATACAGGTCGTCGTAAATATTTTTATGTTGACTGGTCAGGTCAACAACTGCCTGTCGCAATTCCTCTGGTGTATGAAAACCCTTGCGGGAAGGCGAAAAATTCTCAGTAATGGTCTTAATGCTTAATGTATCCTGATTCCTGTCCAGGGTTGACAGGTAAAATACTTTTTGGGTGATGACCTCAGGTGCCTGTTTTTTTCCTTTAGTATTTACGATCAGCACCGTGCCTCCAATATTCATATAGCGCTGTTGACCGATATAGGAAACATAACCGGTATAATAAGCTGTATCGGGTAATATGATATCGCCTTTGACCGCTTTGCCATAACGGATGATGGAATAAACAGAATCGCTTTGTTTGCCGATCTCCAATGCCTCTACTCCGAAGAAATCACTGCCATCTTTTACGATACCATACCAATAGCCCAGCAGGCTGCTGTCAACAGGCTCAGCAGGAGCAGCGGCCAACGGTACCGTCGACTCAAATGGGCAGGCATATAAAACGATGGAAAGTGGCAACAGCCACAATAGCTTTTTCATTGTCATAAAAAGAGCAAAAAGATACAAAGATTAACCCGTACGTCCTAGACCCGGAAAGAATGTCGAACAGATAAACAAGGAATGTCGAATCTCGAAGGACCGTGCATTCATTATGACTGTGCGCACTTCTTCTGTTCTGAATTCCTTGTTCATCTGTTCGACATTCTTTCCCCCTATTTTTGCGTATGCAGTTGAGATATTTATTACTGGCTCTTTTGATATCCATTTCGATGTGCCTGCAGGCCCAACCGCCATCTTATCCCAAAGGCTATTTCCGCGATCCACTGGGCATTCCGATTGTGTTGTCTGCTAATCTCGGGGAATTGCGACCCGATCACTGGCATATGGGACTTGATATCCGAACCGATCAGAGGGAAAACCTTCCTGTATATGCAGTTGCGGATGGGTATATTGCACATATCGGTATCCGTCCGGAAAGCTTTGGGCGCTTTATTATTATTGCCCATCCAAATGGACTTTCCACCTTGTATGCCCACCTGAATGATTTTTTCCCTGAACTGGAACAATATGTAACGGAACAACAGTACAAACAGGAGCGATGGGCTATTGAACTGGATCTTCCACAAGATAAATTCCCCGTACAGAAAAGTCAATTCATTGCCTACAGTGGCACCACCGGTGGTTCCCAGGGTCCCCACCTGCATTTTGAGATCTTTGACAGCAAAACAGAAAAGCGGTATAATCCTTTATTATTTGGATTGCTGATCCCGGATAATGTGCCACCCGACATCGTGAAACTGGCGATGTATGACCGGAGCAAAAGTGTATATGAAACAACACCCCAGTTCTTTTACCTGAAAAATACAGGTAATGGTTATATCATATCTAAAACACCGTTGATAAAAACCGGGTTGACTAAATTAAGTTTTGCTATCCAGGCCTATGACCGGATGAGTGGGACCGACAACCCCAATGGGATTTATTCGGCTACACTTTTTTTAGACGGAGAACCACAGGTCAGTTTTTTACTGGATAATATCAGTTATGAAGAGACGGTCTATGTGAATGCGAATATTGATTATAAATACCGGGCAAACGGGGGCTCTTTCCTGCAGCACCTTTCGCAATTGCCTGGCGATCATGGTGGCGTCTATCAGCAAATAAAAGGAGATGGCGTTATTACCCTATCGGATACTACGGTCCATACGGTACATATCGAAGTTAAAGATGCAAACGATAATTTATCGCAACTGAATTTCGCTATCCAATATAATGGAGCGCTTGCCACCCCCGTGATGGATCCACATCAAACCGATCCTTTTGCTCCCAATAAAACCAATGATCTTGTAAAGCCCGATTTCGGGATCCATATGCCTGCAGCGACTTTGTATGATAGTATCCGGCCAATGTATTACCGGAATCCCTCCTCAGCCGTGTATGCTGTTTCTGATATACACCAGGTAAACGATGCTTCCATACCTCTTCATAATGATATTACCGTTCGTATCAAACCCGACAGGACTATACCAGAGGAATGGGAAAATAAAATAGTTATCCAAAGAAGTTCAAAAGGCACCAGTGTCAGGAAAGCAGAATGGCAGAATGATCATTCGACAAACACTCAATGGTTAACCGCCCGGTTTGGTGATCTTGGAATTTTCCAGGCCTTCGCGGATATATTGCCACCGCAAATAAATGACCCGGGTAGCTACCGGGGTGGGGGAGACACTATCGATCTTAGCTCCATCAGCCGGATTGTTTTTCATCCTACTGATAATTTTAACGTGATAAAAGACTTCAGGGTAGAATTAGACGGGCATTGGCTCAGGTTCACCAACGATAAAGGAAAGAACTGGATCTATATATTTGATGATCGTTGTCCTTATGGTGTACATGAATTACAAGCAACGGTCAAGGACCTGGTTGGGAATACAACTACAAAAAGCTGGTGGTTCAGGCGCTATCCCTATTCGCCGCCTAAAAAGAAAGTAGTAAAGAAGGGTGGTGGGACAAAGAAAAATAAGGTTAAAATCAAAAAAACAGTTTCAAAGTAGAAAAATTAAAAGGCTGGCTATAAAATATTTTAATAAAATAGCCGGGAAGGACGGGAAGAATGCAGAACAGATGAACAAGGATTTAAGAATGTTTAAGGCAGCCCGATCATTCCTTAAACCTTCGAAGAACGGGGTCTTCACCTTCTTCATTCTGCATTCCTTGTTCTTCTGTTCTGCATTCCTCTCCTTCCCGGCAAATAAATTTTGTGCAATTATGATCACACTCAAAGAAGGCGAAAAAGCTCCCGCATTTACGGGGGTAGATCAAAACGGAAAAAAAGTTTCTTTAGCTGATTATAAAGGAAAGAAACTGGTCCTGTATTTCTATCCGGAAGACGATACCCCCACTTGTACCATACAGGCCTGTAACCTTCGGGATAATTATGGTTTATTAAAGAGAAATGGATTTGAAATTATAGGGGTAAGTCCGGATGATGCAAAAAAGCATAAGAAATTCGAAGCCAAATTCGATCTGCCATTCACCCTGATTGCCGATACCTCGCACGCGATACTGGAGAAATATGGTGTATGGGATCACAAACAAATGTTCGGCCATAAATATATGGGCGTGCTTCGTACCACTTTTGTAATGGATGAAAAAGGAATTATCCGGAAAATTTTCCTGCGGCCCAAAAACAAGGCCCACGCGGAGGAAATAGTGGCCGCTTTCTAATGCAGGGAACAATAGACAATAGGCAATAGACAATGAACCCGTTGTTAATTCTTGGATCTAATTGCCAATTGCCTATTGTCAATTGATCATTGTCAATTGCCCATTTTCCTGTGCCCATCCTTTCTTGTAAACCAGCTTGTTTTCTTTTAATTTATATGTTGGTTACAAGCAACTTCCGGTCGTTTACTAACGATTATTTCCTGTTAACTAAAACGAATATCATGAAACGGGTCTTTACGCTTGCTGGTCTGATTATTTCGCTTCAACTATTTGCTCAAGACAAAAAGGATACTACCCACCATGTCGAGGGAGTAAAAAGGCCTGTCACCATCTTTAATTCCGAAAAAGTCATCAATGCCAATACCACCGAACTGGTAGGAAAAGGCAGAATGAAATTTAAGGTTACGCATAATTTTGGAGATATAGGGGGTAAAGAAGGCGGTTCTACAACTTTCTTCGGGTTGGATGGTGCCGCGGATATCAAAATTGGTTTCGAGATCGGACTGGGAAAAAAACTGGACATGACCCTGGCACGTACCCGTGGCGCGAGCGCGGTGCTACAGATCTGGGAGATCAATTTCAAATACCAGTTGATGCAACAAATGAAGGATGATCCCAGTCACCCTTTATCAATAGCCTTGTTCGGGAATGAGGCGGTATCCTCCGTTAGGGCTGATAATGCCAGTAACGGGGAAAGACAGTTCGCTAGTTTCTCTGATCGGATGAGCCGGGTAGTGCAATTGATCATTGCCAAAAAAATAAAAAAAGTAAGTCTTCAGTTGAATCCCACCCTGATGAACCGCGGCTATGCCATCGCTAACGACCAGAAAACAATGTTCTCACTCGGAGGGGCACTAAAACTACCCTTGGGTGGAAGAGTAAACCTGCTGGTGGATTATTTCCATACTTTCCATACACAGGCCAGCAAGGACTCTTTTTTTGTCAACCATGGAACAAAATTCTATGATCCTCTTGGCATCGGGTTCGAGATTCTCACGGCCGGTCATATCTTCACCCTGAATTTTACTAATGCAAAGGAAATTCTGGAGAACCGTTTTATTCCCCGCACCATTTCTTCCTGGGGCAAGGGACAGTTTCGCTGGGGGTTTAGTATTGCGAGGTCGTTTAAAATATTTAAGGTGAAGAAGTAGAAGGGGAGAGAAAAAAAATTACTCCTATAAAATTTCATACGATTTTAATTTATATCACCCACTCCACCTCCCCAAAATCAAACTCTTCCTCTATCCTATGTTGAACAACTAATTTTCCGTCAAGTGAAACGGTTTTTATCATTGCTTCAAAAACCCGATTTCCTTTTTTCAATCGTACTGTTTTATTTCTTTTATAAAGATGTTCAACATACCGATCATAAGTCCCGGAAAAATCTTCATCGATCAGTTTCCGGAAAGATTTAATTATAAAACCACAAAGCTCCCTGGTCAGGTCGATAACATTATGATCTTTCCCGGTTATTTGCTTTAAAGAAACCGGATTCAATAACTCAGGTGGGAAAACCACCTGGTTAACATTAATACCAATGCCGATTATTGCCCACTGCCACTGATCAGAAGTATACATACTGCTTTCGGAGTCCGACTGCCGACTGCCGACTGCCGACTGACCACCCCTTACGACATTCTCAATCAAGACACCCCCTGCCTTTCTGTCCTGCCAATACAGATCGTTGGGCCATTTTATTTTACAACCTTCGCCGGCGTATTTCATAAAGAAATCATGAACAGCTACACCCACAGTAGCACTAAGCATAAACTGCTGTGAAAGCAGCACCGGCTGAGGTCTTAATAACACACTGAGAAGGATATTAGCCCCCTTTTCAGAGGCCCAAAACTTACCCCTCTGACCCTTCCCCGCAGTCTGCTCATGGGCAAATACTGCAGTGCCATTCTGCGCTAAACCATCCCGTATCAGGCTCCGGGCATAGTTGTTGGTACTGTCAACCGATTGCAACTCAATGAATGGTGTGCCGGCTGAACCGGGGAAAAGGGGTTGTGGCAATTAATTGCTATTTTTGACAAAGTAACTGGTTTCTTGTTGCTAGTTGCTGGATAATTGTTGCTGGTCACTTGTTGCTGGTTTCTGGGTAAGACCCGATCCTTTCAGCATTCGGTAACTAGTAACCAGCAACTTGAATTTAATCCCTTCACATTCAAAAAAAGTATTTGGAACAACTCGCATTACTGACTACCCGGAAAAAGAAAACTGCAAGCCGGTTAACGAAAAGCTCAAAACTCATCAAAACCATTATTGCTGCTATCCAGGAGAAAAAGGGTGAGAAAATCATTTCCCTTGATCTTCGTAAAATAAATGAGGCTGTTGCCGACTTTTTTATTGTTTGCGAAGCAAGCAACCAGCCACAGTTAAGGGCCATTGCTGATAATGTGGAATTCAGAGTAAAGGATAAATGCGAGGAAAACCCCTACCATCATGAAGGGTTACAGAATCTGCAGTGGGTGCTGATCGATTATGTGAACGTGGTGGTGCATATCATGTTACCGGAGAACCGCAGGTTTTATAAACTGGAGGAAATGTGGAGTGATGCAGTATCGGAAGAGCACAATGACTAATGTTAAATATTTACAGGAACGAACTTTTTTTTATAATAATCATTAATTAGCAGGTAGAAGAGAGAAAACAGTATATGCCACAAGAATCCGAGAATAAACCAACCCGGTTTGGGGGTCGTCCGCCTGGACCCGGCGGACCGGGAGATGACCCTAACCTGCCTCCCAAAAAGGGGCCCCGCTTCAGCATTTACTGGATCTATGCCATCATATTTGCCGTACTGATAGGTTTCCAGCTATTTGGACCCTTCTCTCCCAATATGGCGAAAATATCATCGCTTGATTTCAGGAATATGATCACCAATAATAATGGCGATATTGAAAAATACGTCATTATTGATAACCGTAAGGTCGTCAGGGTTTACCTCACGAAATCGGGTATAGACAAATACAATGCTAAACTGAAAGAAAGTATTACCGGCAAGATCCCTGATAAGGGGCCCCACATGTATTTTAAAATAACCAGCGGGGATGCTTTTGAAAAAGAGATGAGTGATTTTTATCACAACAATCCTACCATTAAAGAAGTACAGAAATATTCGGATACTGAAAAAGACTGGTTTGGCGGAGCCCTGCAATTCTTATTACCCATTTTATTATTTGTGGGTCTTTGGATATTACTGATGCGCAAAATGGGCGGTGGCGCCGGTGGCGGTGGCGGCCCCGGTGGAATATTTAATATTGGTAAATCAAAAGCCACTTTATTTGATAAAGGAACAAAAGTGAATATCACTTTTGCCGATGTAGCCGGCCTGGATGAAGCGAAAGTGGAAGTAATGGAGATCGTTGACTTTTTAAAGAATCCCAAGAAATATACAAACCTGGGTGGTAAAATTCCCAAGGGGGCCTTGCTGATTGGTCCCCCGGGTACGGGTAAGACCCTGCTGGCAAAAGCCGTGGCAGGGGAGGCACAGGTCCCATTCTTTAGCTTAAGCGGGTCTGATTTTGTAGAAATGTTTGTAGGAGTGGGCGCCAGCCGTGTGCGTGATCTGTTTAAACAGGCCCGGGAAAAAGCTCCCTGTATCATTTTTATTGATGAGATCGACGCCATTGGCCGTGCCAGGGGAAAGAACGCGATGATGAGCAATGACGAAAGAGAAAGCACCCTGAACCAATTGCTGGTGGAGATGGATGGATTTGGAACAGACGCGGGTATCATTGTCCTGGCGGCTACCAATCGTCCTGACGTACTGGATACGGCATTATTAAGGCCGGGTCGTTTCGACAGGCAGATCTCGATAGATAAGCCGGACCTGGTTGGTCGTGAAGCGATCTTTAAAGTGCACCTGAAACCGATTAAGATCTCCAAAACACTGGATATTCATAAACTGGCGGAACAAACCCCGGGTTTTGCCGGCGCCGATATTGCCAATGTATGTAATGAAGCCGCTTTGATCGCTGCCCGAAAAGGAAAAGAAGCTGTAGAAATGGAAGATTTCCAGGATGCAGTAGACAGGGTGATCGGCGGTTTGGAAAAAAAGAATAAGATCATTTCACCCGAAGAGAAAAAGATCATTGCCTTCCACGAAGCCGGCCATGCTGTTTGCGGCTGGTACCTGGAACATGCATATCCCTTGCTGAAGGTGACGATCGTTCCGAGAGGAACCGCTGCCCTGGGTTATGCCCAATACACGCCCAAGGAACAATACCTGTATAATACAGATCAACTAGGTGACCAGATTTGTATGACATTGGGCGGAAGAGCCAGTGAAGATATTTTCTTTCATAAGATCTCCACGGGGGCGCAAAACGACCTGCAACAGGTGACAAGAATCGCTTATGCCATGGTTACCGTATATGGAATGAATGACAAGATCGGAAAGATAAGTTTCTACGATCCTCAACAAGAGACCAGTTTTACGAAACCCTATTCGGAAGAGACGTCAAAACTGATCGATGAAGAAGTTAGGAAACTCATTGATATAGCTTATGAAAAGACAAAGCAGTTGTTGATCGACAAAAGAGCTGATGTAGAGAAACTGGCGAATGAATTGCTGGAGAAAGAGGTGTTGTTCCAGAGTGATGTGGAGGCGCTGATCGGCAAGCGTCCGTTTGGTGAAAAGAAATTACTGGATGTGAATGATGATGAACCCAAGGCCAGCGAAAATGGCGAACTGTCGGCGGGTGTGCCACCTTATGACAGTGATATCACCAATAAATCGTTATCATGAATATATCCTCTTCGAAAGAGAATATTTTAAAAAAGATACGCAAGGCGTTGAGTCATTCAACGCCTTTGCCTTTTCCACAAAGTCAAGGAAGTAAACCTGTTTTTGGGTCTTTACAGCAGGAGCCTGAACTGGAATTTGCAGAGCAGTTTACCAAACTACAGGGCAAGTTTATTTATTGTATCAACCGGCAGGAACTGGCCTTCCAGCTTGGCAGCCTGGTGAAAAAGCAGGACTGGAAAAAAGTGTATTGTGTAGAAGATAAGATCATTGAACCCGTCGCCTCGCTGTTAGCCGATCGGCTGGTGAAAACTTATCTGGCAAATTGTGATGTGGCCATAACAGGATGCGAATTCCTGGTGGCAAGGACGGGTAGTATAGTGATGAGTACCGGGCAGGCAAGCGGGCGCACTACCAGTGTGTATGCCCCTATACATATTTGTATCGCCTATACCAACCAATTGGTTTACGACCTGAAGGATGCGCTGCAAGCCACCAAAGAAAAGTATGGCGAGAATTTCCCTTCGTTAATAACTTTTGCTACTGGCCCCAGCCGCACGGCTGATATTGAAAAAACTCTTGTAGTGGGTGTGCATGGACCCAAGGAAGTGTATTTATTCCTGGTGGAGGCCTGATGAATGTCGAAAAGATGAACCCTGCAAAAATGCGGGGCAGGCAGATTTAAGAACGGAAGAAGTGATTCACGAACAAAGAGGAAATTCACGGATAAAAAGTATGTACGGCCTTCGACATTCGAAATTCCTTGTTCATCTGTTCGACATTCAATTCCTATCTTTATATCATGACAACTCCCGGCGTTTATCAATTATTTGTGTACGGCTCCCTGCGCAGCGGGTTCCACAGCCCGGTGTATGAATATATCAGCAGTTTTTTCACACTTATAGGCGAAGGGAAAGTGAAGGGCAGTTTATATGATATGGGCAGTTACCCGGCAGGCATCGCCACCCATGATGGTCATTTTATTGTAGGCGAACTTTACCGTATCAACCAGGAAAATGAATTTGCATGGGCCATTGGCCAGTTAGATGATTATGAAGGAGTGACGGTGGAAGCCAATGAGATCCAGTTGTACCGCCGTGAGATTACAGATGTTCATCTCAATAACAGCGTGGTAACACCGGCCTGGATATATTGGTATAACGGGGATGTGAGTGGAAGGCCGGTGATTGCTTCGGGGGATATGCTTGAATATATAAATCAAAAAAACAGCTAATGAAAAACAGATCCTCATTTCTTCTTATTATCATTTTTAGTTTTTTTTTATCCTCCTGCAAGTTTAGCTGTTCTGTTGGTGAAAATGATGATTCAAAAAGTGCTGCTGTTGTTAAAGAAGGAGCAAGACTCTATAATAATATTGAATTAAACACGAACCATGTAAAAGTCAGCAAAGCCTATCTTTTACTTGACAATGGCGAAAGAGTTCCCGATGACAATTTTGTCAGTTTTAATGGCCCGGTAAAAATGCAGATGTATATTGACAGTGGTTGGGTGGAAAAAAATGGAAAAGTAATGCTGGGCGCATCGGAGAAAATAACCACTGAACATGGTGTGGTGCTGGTGGATAAACAGGATCTTTTCCAGGAATATCCGGATGGAATACCGGCAGCCGATTCAAAGTCTTTGTACCTGACGGCCACCCTTGAAGTAAAAAAGAATACTCCGCCCGTATCTATAACGGTTTCGTTCAGGATCTGGGATAAAAACGGGGATGGGTATATAGAAGGTAATTATAAATTGTTTTCTAAATAATTCAATTAATTCAGGGTAATGTATCAATTTGAATTTGTATCCCGCAATTTGCGGGACAGAGTACGCAGAGCTATGATTTTCAAATAATATTCTTCTCTGCGGTCTCTGTGCACTCTGCGCGAGACTTTTTCAAAATGAGACCCGACCTGATTCAGGGCACTCCCCTTAAATTCAATTGTGGCCAGTAAAATTTACTTCCTCTCCGATTTTCACCTTGGCGCCCCTGACCATGCCAGCAGCCTGGAAAGGGAAAAGATCCTGGTACAGTTCTTCGATAAAATAAAGTCAGACGCCGCAGAGATCTTCCTCGTGGGTGATATGTTTGATTTCTGGTATGAATACCGGAAAGTAGTGCCAAAAGGATATGTTAGATTACTCGGTAAACTGGGTGAATTATCCGATGCCGGGGTCAGAATGCATTTTTTTGTGGGCAATCATGATATGTGGATGCGGGATTATTTTAATAAGGAACTTAATATCCCCGTTTATTTTAAACCCGAAGAATTTGAACGCAATGGGAAAAAATTTCTTATCGGGCATGGGGATGGTTTAGGCCCGGGTGATCATGGATATAAAAGGTTAAAGAAGTTATTCCGTAACCCGGTCAGCAAATGGTTATTTGGGATACTGCCGCCGGTTACGGGTATGGGTATCGCCAATTACATGAGCCGCCGAAGCCGGGCCCAGACCGGCTCTACCGAAGAGACCTTTCTCGGTGAAGACAAAGAATGGCTGCTTATTTATTGTAAAGAAGTGCTGGCAAAGAAAAAAATTGATTTTTTTGTCTTCGGGCATAGACACCTGGCAATTGACTATCGTCTTTCTGGAGGGACTCGATACATCAATCTGGGCGATTGGATCCATTATTATACCTATGCCGTATTTGATGGGGAAAAACTGGAACTAAAGTCCTACAAAGGAAAAGATAACAAGATCATCCGCAACTAAATGAAAAAATGGATAAACATAGTATGTGTGTTTTTTTTGCTACCGGTTACCGGTTGGGCACAAAGCGATTCTACTTTTAAGCTGATAGGGATGCAGACCGGGGACATTGTTGATTTCACCGTCGATAACCTTGAGAATGTATATGTACTTACTAGCAGGAATACCATATATAAGTTTGATGCAAAAGGCGAATCGGTGGGCACTTATAATGATGTAAAAAAATACGGCAAAGCTACCCTGATCGATGTATCAAATCCCCTGAAGGTCTTGCTGTATTATACTGATTTTGCCACCATTGTGGTGCTCGATCGTTTTTTAAATATCGTCAATAGCATAGACCTGAGAAAACAGAATATTTTGCAGGCAAGAGCCATTGGCCAATCTTATGATAATAAAGTATGGGTTTACGACGAATTGGAAAATAAATTAAAGAAAATTGATGAGGATGGAAAAGTATTACTGGAAACACCCGACTTCCGGTTGTTGCTGGGCCAATCCCCCACACCTTTGAAGATCTTTGATGAGAACAAGTATGTATATCTCTACGATTCTTTGCAGGGAGTATTTGTGTTTGACTATTATGGCGCCCTGAAAAATAATATCATGATCAGTCACTGGCAGAATTTTAAAGTTAATGGAAAATATATCTATGGTTCCCGGGCGGACACATTATACCGTTATGAGATCAGTACATTTCGTCTGGATGAGTGGAAAATGCCGGAGGCGATCCTGGGAAGCAGCGCTTTTGACTTTACCACTTCCCGCCTCTACGCCCTGAGAAAAAAATGTGAAGGGAAGGATAATTGTATTTTAATTTACTCCTTCCGCTGATTTCATCTTCTTTGGACTGGTTGTCTCAATTGAACCACATAGGCATATAGATACATAGAAATACACGTAGAATTCTATGTGAACCTTATATACCTATATGCCTATGTGGTTCAAAAATTCAAATTGATACTAGCTTCGGATTCAATATTTTTATGCCTCAATTTATTGCATGAATGATTTCCTGGACCAGGTATGGTGGGATAACTCTGTCAGGCATTACCTGATGGTGGCAGGAGTCATTCTTTTTGCCATTATTTGTCAGCGGCTGGTTTCCCGGTACCTGGCTGGCTTATTGTTCCGGCTGGTGCAGAAGGTTTGGAAGGATATTGATAAAAGATCATTTACCAACCTCCTGGTACAGCCGCTTGGTTTTTTCCTGGTGATCCTGATTTCCATTATTGCCTTGTATAAGCTGAATTTCCCGGCCAGGCTGAACTTCGAGATCTATCAATACAGCCTTAAACTGATCTTACATTGTATTGGCACCATTATCCTGGTGGTTTCTTTTACCTGGTTTTTGCTTCGCATCATTGATTTTATCGCCGTTATCCTGGAACGAAAAGCTGATCTCACGCCCGACCAATCGGATAACCAGCTTGTTGTTTTCTTCCGTGATTTTTTCAAAGTGGTCATTGTTATCATTGGCTTAATAATGATGTTGAATTATGCCTTCGACCTGGATGTGGGGAGTTTAATTACGGGATTAAGTATTGTAGGCGCGGCCATAGCGCTGGCCTTGCGGGAAAGCCTGGAAAACCTGATCGCTTCCTTTATCATTTTTTTTGATAAACCTTTTACTACCGGCGACCTGGTTAAAGTGCTGAATGTATCTGGCACCATAGAGAAGATCGGGCTAAGAAGCACCCGGATACGTTCAGAAAATAAAACCCTCATCAGCGTGCCCAATAAACAAATGGTAGACAGTGTAGTCGATAATTTATCAATGCGAACTCAACGCCATGGCGAACTGAAATTGGAATTAAGCCTGCAAACCAATACGGCGAAACTGGAATCACTGATCAGCGGGGTGAAAAAGCTACTGGCGAGGAAAGACATTGAAAAAGCTAATGTTTTTCTAAGCGATATTACGGGCACTGCCATTTTGCTTCAGTCCGATTATTATACCGCCCCGGTGACCATCAATGAATTTAATGCGGTCAAACAGGAAATTAATTTACAGTGCCTGAAACTGGTAGAAGAATTAAAGATTGAGATCGCAGGCACCAGCACCGGTATACATATTATTGGACCGGAGAAAAATTAGCTTTCCGGGATAAGAGGGTCAGTATTTCCCCCAGGTCCTTATCGAACAAACCTGACTTACCATACTCTACCACCCGGCCGGCTTCCTTACCATTTTGCATAACAATGATCGTGGGTACATTGATAATGTTCAATGCCTCGGTCAGGTGGCTCCATGTTTTCTTTTGCCTGTCGACTCCAATTAGTGTGATCCTGTTACCGGAGAAACCGGCCGCATCGGTCAGGGCAAAGAATTTAGGAATGACAAAATGAGAGTCATCACACCAGGTTCCTAAAAATACAAGTAGCTGTATAGAATCGGCATTCTTTTTTAAGCCGGCTACCGCTTCCGCATTTGGTGTATAACCTTTCAGGTTTTCCACCCACCATTTAAACGAAGTATCTTTTTCAATTACTTCACGTGATAAGATACCTATTAAAGATTTTTCGCCAGGTCTTTCAACCAATACCTGGTACTGGGTTTGGGAAAATGCAAGATGGCCGGATAGCAATACAATTAAAAGCAGCGGTATTGATTTCTTCATGATAGTTATTATAAAATGGTTGCAAAGATAGTTATCAGTCGGCAGTCTTGCAGTTTTGCAGTCAGGCAGTCGGCAGTTTGGCAGTCGGCAGTCGTCCAGTCGGCAGCCTGGCAGTTGCCATTTAGCAATTGAATATTAAATGACTCAACAATTTATTAGAGGGCTGCTGACTGATAGACTGCAGACTGCTTACTGAGAGACTGCTGACTGCCGACTGCCCGGCTGCTGCCCCTCGGCTGCGCTCGGGGTGACAACGACTGCCGACTGCCCCACTGACTATAGGTTGGCTTTTAATTCAAGCAAAAACCCTTTGATCTTTTGGAGTGACTGTATCAGTTCAAATTTCTCTTCTGCTTTTTTGTTTTTTTTCAGGTAATCTTTGGCGCCTTCAATAGTGAATTTCCGCCTGCGCAGCAGGTCATAGATCAGCACCAGGTTCTTAATATCAATTGGGCGAAAAAAGCGGTCGCCTTTACGGTTCTTCCGGGGTTGCAGGATATCAAATTCAGTTTCCCAGTAACGGATCAGGGATTGGTTTTCGCGGAACATTAGCGCCACTTCGCCGATGGAGTAGTATTGTTTCTTAAAAAGGATCTCATCTTCCGGTACCTGGATAAGATCGGCATTGATAGCGATCTCTTTTAATGACCGTCGCCCTCTTTTCCCTGCGGCCGGGGAAGGGACAACTGCAGGTTCTTCCTTTTTTATCTCCATGATGGATTCATTTACTTCTTTGTCTATGATCTCTTTTTCTTCCATAAGAACGGGAGAAGTAGTAGCCGGAGTATCTGCTGTGTCATCAGCACCTGAAAATTCAAATGTTATTTGTGTAAGTGGGTTGGGCATCATTGCACTGCAAAGATACAAAGCCCGTTGTGTTTAAACGCAGCTATATCAAAGTGTGGAAAAGTTCAATTTAAAAGATAAAAGTTGAAAAGATAAAAGATAAAAGTGTTTCAAAGTTGAAAAGACCCTACGGTTTTGAGAAGGTATCAAAGTTGTAGGGTCTTTTCTTTAAAGGACACTTTTATCTTTTCACTATTAACTTTTATCTACCAGCCTGCTGACAGGTCGGTTCACTATATCTAATCGAAGCTTTGATTCGACGCTGCTGCTTTTTTTAATAACATATCAAATTGTTCTGGGTTGAGGTCATTATAGAAGAAATAAACGGGATCAATCTTTTCTCCGTTCTTATGTACTTCATAATGGCAGTGCGGCCCGGTAGATTTACCGGTGCTGCCCACCCAACCGATCACTTCCCCTCTTTTTACCAGCTGTCCCACATGCGCTTTCACACGGACCATGTGGCCAAACAGGGTCTCATAACCATAACCATGGTCGATCACCACGTGATTCCCATAACCGTTACCAGTATTCCCGGCTGTGGTTACCATTCCATCAGCGGTTGCATAAATAGGGGTGCCCTGTGGAGCCGCAAAATCAAGCCCGGCATGAAATTTAATGGTTTTATAAACAGGATCCACCCGGTAACCAAACCCCGAAGCTATACGACTGAGGTCCTTGTTGCTGACAGGTTGAATAGCCGGGAGATGGGAAAGTAATTGCTCTTTGTTTTTTACTAATTCATCCACTTCGTCATATGATTTCTTTTGAGCAACAACCCGGCTGCTGAGATTATTTAATGTACTAAGGATCGAGGAGACCAGCTGGTTATCTTTCAGTTTTTCGACGTTAGCAATCTCTAATTTATTTGCCAGTTCTTTTGCCCTGGCGCTATCGGGGATGGGGTTGGCTTCAAAAATAGCACGGTACACATTATTGTCTCTTTTTTCCAACTCCACCATTTGTTGCTGGATGGATCTTAATTCATCCCGTAAATAATTATAATTATCCTTCAGCACTCTATTTTGTTGATCCAGTATTTTTTCTTTGGGGGAACCAATAAATTGAAAAGCGACATAGGAAATGAGACCGGCTGTCACTAATGCCGCGGCCACAAAGCCAAAAATGCGTAACAGTTTTACCCGCAACGGCGTTTCCAGCTTTTCGTAACGAAGCGAATTGGTGTTATAATAATATTTGATCTTTTTCATGAGTGAACAACCTTAACCAGTCTTCAATGGGCAGAAATGCGGCCTGAAACTTTTACCTTTGCAGGGCCAGCCGTCCGCGTGTCGCTGAAGCTTGAGCGGAGGCACAAGCTTTAGCGAAGGCTGGCCTGAATTTATATAGGGTGACAAATATAGCCCGATAAACGACAAAAATCAACCTTACCGGTACAGCAATTATGATGACTAGTGCAGAAATACGACAGGCCTTTCTGGATTTTTTCCGTGCCCGGGGACATGAAATTGTTCCTTCTGCGCCTATTGTGGTAAAAGATGACCCAACCCTGATGTTCACCAATGCCGGGATGAACCAGTTCAAAGATTATTTTTTAGGTAATAAAACGCCGCCGCATCTAAGAGTTGCAGATACACAAAAATGTTTACGGGTAAGCGGTAAGCACAATGACCTGGAAGAAGTGGGAGTTGATACCTATCACCACACGATGTTTGAGATGCTGGGCAACTGGAGTTTTGGTGATTATTTTAAAAAAGAAGCCATTGCCTGGAGTTGGGAATTGCTAACCGGTGTGTGCAAGATCCCGGGGGACAGGTTATACGTAACTGTTTTTGAGGGAGATAAAAATGAAAAACTCCCTGTAGATGATGAAGCTATGCACGAATGGGCCAAATGGGTGGCTGCCGACAGGATAATTCCTTTTGGAAAAAAAGATAATTTCTGGGAAATGGGGGAGACTGGCCCCTGCGGACCTTGTACCGAGATACATGTGGATTGCAGAACGGATGAAGAAAGAAGTAAACAGGATGGGAAGGACCTTGTAAACCGTGATCACCCGCAGGTGATCGAAATCTGGAACAATGTATTCATACAGTTTAACCGTTTAAAGGACGGGACCCTGGAACCATTGCCCGCTAAACACGTGGACACGGGTATGGGGCTGGAAAGACTGGTGAGGGTGTTACAGGGAAAGCACAGTAATTATGATACTGATATATTCAGTGGAACTATTTCTGCTATTGAGAAAATAACAGGAAAAAAATATGATTACAGTGACAGCAAGCAAGCTATCGCTTTTCGGGTTATTGCTGATCATTTAAGAGCGATCAGTTTTACAATAGCTGACGGACAACTTCCATCAAATACGGGGGCAGGGTATGTAATAAGAAGGATTCTTCGCCGTGCGGTAAGATACTATTATTCATACCTGGATTTTAAACAGCCAATACTGAATCAATTGATATTAGGTATAGCATTAGAATATAAATATGTTTTTCCTGAATTATATGAGCAGGCTGAATTTGTAGCAAAAGTGGTGAAAGAAGAAGAAGATGCTTTTTTAAGAACTGTCGATAAGGGTCTGCAAAAGCTCAATTCATATATTGAATTAATGAAGAGTACTCAGCCGGGAACAGATAAGATTTCAATTGATGGAAAAACCGCCTTTGAATTATTTGACAGATTTGGGTTTCCGTTAGATTTAACTCAACTAATAGCTAAAGAAAATGGACATAGTATTGATGTAGATGGATTTAATTCGTTCATGATGGGACAAAAACAGCGAAGTCGTGCCGCCACTGCTATTGATAAAGAAGATTGGGTTGTTCTTAAAGAAGGAGCGAATAAATTCATCGGGTATGATTCCCTGGAAACAATGGCGGAGGTTTTAAAGTACAGGAAGGTCAAAACAAAAGGTAAGGAAGGATATCAGCTTATTTTAGATACTACACCATTTTATGCAGAAAGTGGTGGACAGGTTGGTGATACAGGATGGCTGCAATTTGGAAATGAACTGATAGAAGTTACAGATACGAAAAAGGATAACGATCTCATCATTCATTTTACAGACAAATTACCCGGAGAAATAAACGACATACTTACGGCTAAAGTAGATGCCATAAAAAGAAAGAACACCGAATTACATCACTCCGCCACTCACTTACTCCATGCCGCATTAAGAAAAGTTTTAGGTACTCATGTGGCCCAAAAAGGCTCCCTGGTAAATGAAGAACATCTTCGCTTCGACTTTTCCCATTTTGCCAAAACAACCAGTGAAGAGATCACCGCAGTGGAGGCGTTGGTAAATGAAAAGATAAGGGCAAACATACCGGTTGTAATTAAACAAATGCCAAAAGAAGAAGCATTAAGACTGGGCGCCATGGCTTTGTTTGGTGAAAAATACGGGGATGTTGTACGGGTGGTTATTATGGATCCGGATTATTCGGTTGAATTATGCGGTGGAACGCATGTGGGCTCTACGGGTGAATTAGGGTTGTTTAAAATAAAAAGCGAGACAGCTATTGCGGCAGGTGTCCGTCGAATAGAAGCCATTTCCGGGAAACAGGCCGAGGACTATGTGAAGGAACATTTCAATCTCGTGGATGATCTCCGGGAGGCATTGAAGAATCCAAAGGATATCCGGAAAGCAGTGGTGGACCTTCAGATGGAAAATAACGAGTTGAAGAAACATATGGAAGCCATGGAAGCAAGACAGTTGGTAACCATTCGGAATGAGTTGTTACAGAAAGACGAGATCATAAACGGGGTAAACTTTATTGGAGAAATTATTGAAGTGAGCAACCCCGAGGCGCTGAAAAAACTTTGTTTTGACCTGAAGAACCATCTCCGCGATCATGTGGCCGTTCTTTGTGTTAATATCGGGGGTAAACCCTTTGTGGCGGTTGGAATTTCCGATTCCGTGGTCGCAGCAAAGAACCTTGATGCCGGGAAGATCATTAAGGAATATGTTGCCCCTTTGATAAAAGGAGGAGGTGGGGGACAAAAAACTTTGGCAACAGCAGGGGGACAGGATGTGGGTAATCTCCGGCTGGTGATAGAAACTGTAAAAAAGCTACTATAGTAATAGTATTAGTAGAGGGATCGGCCATTCTAATTGAACAGCCCTATCTGTGTGACCTTAACTTTGAATGCTTTTACTCCTTCTGAAACCCTACTGAGAGCCTTGGGCAGTTTTGGGAAAACGTGTATTTAAAATGCCGGAAATTATTAAAATTGGTAATAGGACCTATAACAAGGTTATTTATAGTTGTAGGGTCCGGGCTCATCATCGTCATTGTTTTTTTTAGTCTTCATTTTTCGGATATCTTTCAGCACTTGTAAGCCGAAGATGATAATCACGATACAAATGACAATACAAACGCCCGCAACAATATAGGCCATACAGGATGATTCTAAGTTTAGAAAAATAATTTAAAAGAACAGCTTTTAAATTTTATTTCAAATACCACTTTATGGTTAGTAAAAATACTGAGCCGGCAGGATCATGAATGTCATTATTGAAACCGAACGACTGTTGCTTCGCACTTTCACTCTGGAAGATGCTCCGCTTATCTATGAGCTCAATCTTGACCCGGAAGTAATAAAGTACACGCTCGATCCAATAAAGGATGTTGAGCATGCCCAACAAGTATTAGAACAGGCTATTTTGCCACAATATGCCTTATACAACCACGGCCGCTGGGCGGTGCATGTAAAACCAGGGCTGGAATTTATTGGATGGTGCGGGTTAAAAGCAAGGCCGGAAAGAAATGAGATTGACCTGGGCTACCGGCTTATAAAAAAAGCATGGGGAAAAGGATATGCAACTGAGGCTGCCCATGCCTGTATCAGATATGGGTTCGAAAAACTGAACCTCAGGTGTATCACAGGCCGTGCTATGCCCCAGAACCTTGCCTCACTTAAAGTGCTGGGAAACTGTGGGATGACTTATATCGGAGAAGGGATCGTAGATGGACACCCCGCGAAAACGTATGAGATACTGAATCCGTTTATCCCTTAAAATAACCCCTCAAAAATAAATAATAACCTCATTTTGAATACAATATCACGCTAGGAACGTAGCGTATGGAGAGAATACTCTTTGAAAATCAAAACTCTGTGAACCCTGCGTTCTCTGTGCGCAAATTTAAATTGATATTTTAGCAAAAAATAAGGGTCATTTAACATTTCCGAAACCTTTCGTATTTCAAAAAATGTCTTTATATTTGACTACGAAATTTAACGTAGATAATTAATAAAACAGAAATTATGAAAGAGATATGGGTCAGGTTTTCCGCTGTTGTCTTTGCGGTCGCTTTGCTGGTTCCGGCTTCTTTGCTGGCACAAAAAGAAGATAAGGACAAAGACAAAGACACGAAAGATAAAAAACAGGTGGAGAACATCATTATTACCCGCAAGGGAGATGATAAAGATAAAGTGGTAATAGAGATCAATGGCGATAACATCACCGTCAATGGCAAACCTCTTGATGAATACAAGGATAAAGACGGCAAAATATCGGTGAGGATCAATAAAATAAATACTGATTATCAAGGTTTGATGGCAAGGATTCCACGCAACGGTTCTTGGAACATTAATAATGATGGGGAGTTTAATTTATTAACGGAAGAATCCAATCGCGCCATGCTGGGGGTCACTACCGAAAAAACAGACGAGGGGGTTAAAATAAACAGTGTGACAAAAGAAAGTGCGGCCGAAAAAATGGGGCTGAAAGAAGGGGATGTGATCACTAAAATAGATGATAAGAAGATTGAAAATCCTGATGATCTGTCCGAGGCCATTCAAAAACACAAACCCGCTGATAAAGTTGCGGTTACTTACCTGAGAGACAATAAGGAACAAAAAGCTACGGCTGAATTAACAAAATGGAAAGGTGCTAATGGCTGGGCAGTAATGAACCCGGGTGGGAGTTTTAAAATGGATTATAATACCCTGAATTTAGACAAAATGCCTAAGATCCAGGGAATCCCCAAAACATTTAATGGTCAGAACTTTTCATGGTCAACAGGTGGAGGCCCGAAACTTGGTTTATCAGTCCAGGATACGGATGATGGCAAGGGTGTCAAAGTAATTGAAGTAGATGATGAAAGTACTGCCGCAAAAGCCGGGGTAAAGGAAAATGATATCATAACTGAGGTTGACGGAAAAGCTATAAATAGCACCGATGAAATGGTTAAGACCATTAAAGAAAGTAAGGATAAAGCTTCTATTATGGTTAAACTTCAACGCGGGGGCAAGACACAGAATATTGAAGTGAAAATGCCCAGGAAGATAAAAATCGCCGATCTCTGATCTTTTCAAAATAGTTTTCTTGTGTGTGAATGTATACCCCTGTTTTTACGGGGGTATTTTCATTAGAATGGCCGGGAAGCACGGGAAGGAATTAGTTATTTGGAATTAGGGATGATCTTATACCCTCGGATTACTCCATGGGCAGGCCCAATTCCATGTCTTCCCGCCCTTCCCGTTCTTACCGGCAAATAAACGATAAAAATTAATGGTCTATTTTTACAGCTATATTAACAATGACTGATCAAATTGAATATGAGGTGGTGGTGGGTCTGGAAGTGCATGCACAGTTGCTCACTCAAACCAAATTGTTTTGTGGTGATAGTATTTCATTTGGAGCGGAGCCTAATACACATGTAAGTCCTATCACGCTTGGTCACCCCGGCACTTTGCCAAAGATCAACCGGAAGGCAATCGAATTTGCCGTCAAAATGGGTTTAGCTTGTCATTGTGATATTGAAAAACAAAACTATTTTGCCCGGAAAAATTATTTTTATCCAGATCTGCCCAAAGGGTACCAGGTTACCCAGCATACAACACCTGTTTGTAAAGGGGGATTTATCAAAATCAGGACGGGCAATACGGAAAAAAAGATCAGGCTCAACCGCATACACCTGGAAGAGGATGCTGGAAAAAGTCTGCATGATGTGGATCCCCAAAATACCTGTATTGATTATAACCGTGCGGGCACCCCGCTGATCGAAATTGTAAGCGAGCCCGAAATTCGAAGCGGAGAAGAAGCATTTGCTTTTTTAACCGAGATCCGAAAACTCGTTCGCTACCTGGAAATTTGCGATGGGAATATGGAAGAAGGAAGTCTTCGCTGCGACGCGAATGTGTCCGTTCGAAAAAAAGGTGACACGGCATTGGGAACCAAAGTTGAAGTGAAGAATTTGAATTCTATACGCCATGTAAAAAAGGCAATTGAATCAGAATCAAAAAGATTGATCGATATACTGGAACAGGGGGGAATAGTTGTCCAGCAAACAAGAAGTTTTGATGCGGATACCGGAATGACGTTTGCGACCCGGGATAAAGAAGATGCTGACGACTATCGTTATTTTCCTGAACCCGATCTCACTCCTTTTCATTTGAAGGATGATTTTATAGAAAAGATACTTCATTCTATTCCCGCGCTGCCGGAAGAACGAATAAAAAGATATACATCCGAACTTCAACTTTCAGAATACGACGCTGCCGTTTTGACTGAGGAAAAAGCATTTTCGGATTATTTCGAAAAAATTGTTGCTACCGGTCCCCCCTCTCCGACAGGAGAGGCCCGCCCGGATGACCCGGTCGGACGGGGGTCGGGGGTGAGGCTTCCTAAAGCAGCAGCCAACTGGATGCTCGGTCCTGTCAGATCATGGCTAAATGAGAATAACAAGGAAATTAATAGTTTTCCTATTTCCCCTGTGCAATTAGCAGCGCTGATCGAATTGGTCAATTCAGGCCAACTGAGTTTTTCAGCGGCCGCTACCAAATTATTTTCGCAATTATTAGCAAACCCAAGTAAAGACCCCGGACAGATCGCATTTGAACAAAATCTTATCCAGGAATCAGATGCTTTGGTGCTGGCTCGCCTCGTTGACAAGGTGCTGGCCACACATGCGGATAAAGTAATAGCATATAAAAACGGCAAAAAAGGGTTATTGTCTTTGTTTGTTGGCGAAGTGATGAAACTTTCGAAAGGTAACGCCGATCCTTCGATGACAACTGAATTGTTATCGGAGAAATTAAAATCATAGTATAAGTTGTGCATTATGGCCTTAATTTACTTTTAGATTTGAACCACATAGGAAGATAGGCACATAGAAATACACATATAGATTACTATGTGATCACTATGTTTTCTATGTCCTATGTGGTTCAAAAAGCTAACGCCGGAACTTTAAGTTAAGTTTTAGGTAAGGATAAGCTGTCGGCTTTGCTTCATCGAAGCTTCGCGAAGGCGCAGCAGACAGACTTTTTTAGCTGAGAAAGATGAACAGTCATTTAATATAAATTATTATTAATGGAAAAATTATTTGTAGTTATCGTCGTTGTACTTGGATTAGTTTCCTGTAAAGGAAAAGATTCAGATAAATTAACCGGGAAAAACTTTCAGGTAAGTGGTGTCATTACAAATAACACGGCAAAAATGATCTTTCTTGAAGAGATCCCGATGACAACGATGCAGGCCCGGGTTGTCGATTCGGTTGTATTGGGGAAAGAGGGCAGGTTTACAATGAAAACGGATTCAACAGAATCAAGGGTCTATACACTCCGGCTTGACAGGAATATATACCCGCTTGCAGCTGTCATCAATGATGTGCCAGCTATTACCATCGGGGCCATAATGGGTAAAGAAAATTTGCAGGGTACCGGGAATTATGAAGTGAAAGGTTCTCCGGCGAGCCGGCAACTGAAAGAATTTATGATGGCCTGGGATACAGTAATGAAGGCTACCCAAAACGATACGCTGCGGAGAGGAACTAAAATAAAGACCCTGGCAACGGTTTTCATAGATCAATCCGATAATCCTGCCCTGACCATGTATGAATTAGCTTATTACCAGGTCACCGCCAACAACCCCAAGTCACAAATTGAACCCCTGACAAATGATGAAGTAAGAACCATTGTCAGTAAAACAGCGGCAAAGTTCCCTGCTCACCCGGGGTTGGCATCTATAAATAGCTCGCTCATGGGCTGGCTGGGTCAGGCAGCGCCGGAGATCAGTTTGCCGGATGCAAATGGACGGGAAGTAAAATTGAGTTCATTCAGGGGTAAATATGTACTCGTTGATTTTTGGGCAAGTTGGTGCGGGCCTTGCCGCCAGGAAAATCCCAATGTAGTAAAAGCTTATAACAGGTTCAAGGATAAAAACTTTACCATACTTGGCGTTTCATTGGACAATCCCGGGGAAAAGGATAAATGGCTAAAAGCAGTCATGAAAGATAATCTCACCTGGACCCAGGTAAGTGATCTTAAAGGTTGGGAAAGCGCCGTGGTACCGGTGTATAAATTTGGAGAAGCCGGGATCCCGTATAATGTTTTGGTCGATCCCGGTGGAAAGATCATTGCTGAAAGATTACGTGGCAACGAATTGGAAGCAAAACTGGCTGAAGTACTGAAATAGTATCAGATTTGAACTTTTGGAAATAAAAAAAATCCTCCGCATTTGCGGAGGATTTTTTTTATTAAAAAATTCTTTTTGTATTTACAAGCAATTAATCAATAGCCAGGGTTCTGAACTATATTCGGATTCGCATCCCTCTCCGCCTGTGGTATCGCAAATATTAATTGCGTATTAGCTGGAGTTACAGCTATAGTGGTTAAGGGGTTTTGATTTCTTGTTTTGGTCCAGCTCCTTTGAAGTCTTACGAGGTCCCAGAACCGGCTACCTTCAAATGCCAGTTCTTTCCTTCTTTCGGTAAGAATATCTTCTAATACCTGGGCGCCGGCATTGGCATATCCCGCAAAGGCGGGGTCTCTTTGCTGGGCCACCTTGTTCAGGTAAAGGTTGGCATTAGGAATATCAGCAGTATTATAATAGGCCTCGGCCGCTATTAAAAGAACATCGGATAACCTGATGATCTTTGTATCGTCTTTATCAGCGCCATTGGCAGGGTTGGGATATTTATAGCACAGGTAGATATTACCTGCCTGGCCGCTTCTGTAACCGGCAGGAGCCAGTGGCATTAATCCCCTTCTTACATCTGTGGCGGAATATAAATTATATAATTCCGCATTCCCTAAAATATCACCATATCCTCCGCCGACCTGCAGGTAAATGAAACCGATCTGGTCAAATCCATTATTGGAAAGAAGATCACTGCCCACTTCAAAAAATGTCTCATTTTTTGTGGAAGTCTGAACGCTAGGGCTAGCCCAATATCCCCCGGGAGAATACGTGTTCAATGCGCTGGCAGCTGAAGTGCCCCCTAATGAACCTGTTGGGCTTACATACGCAGCAGGAGCAAGTAAAACCCATCCACTGTTATTGATCACGTCAAGGGCCATGGCTTTTGCATTAACCCAATCACCCATATTCTGGTATACCCTAGCTTCCAATGCTCTCGCAGCATATTTGGAAAAATAAGCCGTGCCCCTGTAAACTGTCATTAAGGTATAGGCCCTTTCCAGATCACTGATGACCTGTGTGTATACCTGTTTTACAGTGCTGCGTGCAGGTTTAACTGTGGTAATGGTTGGATCAAAGGCCAGGTTGTCAGGTACAATAGAAACACCCGGGTCATTTTGCCCCACCGTATAAGGATGACCGAAATTTCTGACCAGTTCAAAATACATTAATGCTCTTATGGCAAAGGCCTCTCCTGCATACTGGTTTGTATTAGTTGTACCTCCAAGACCCAGTCCGGCATTGATCACGTTATTGGCATTTTTTATAATCACATACGCATTAGGCCATATGGCTCCGGGATATGCATCTGCAGAAGTCGTAGTAAAATTATTTATACTAATATACCGGTTGGAATTGGAGGTGGTCACATATACATTATCGGCCATTAAGTCGCCTTTTAATGGTAAGGTGCGTCCAAACAGGTCAGTGTTTCTCAATTGGGAATAGACCCCATTCAATGCCACTGAAAGGTCGGCCTCTGATTTAATTGCGGTAGACAGCGAAACCGCATTGTATGGATCCCTGGTCAAATAACTTTTTTTACACGAAGTAAAAAAAACCGCGATGACCAAAAAAACGAAAAGATTTATTTTATGTCTCATAAAAAGTTGATTTAAAAATTAGAAACCAATATTAACACCTACGGTGACAACCCTGTTATAAAAAAGGTTGAGGGCATTGATACCGTAAGAACCAGATGCGTTCGTATTACTGCTTCCTCCCTGTTCCGGATCAATCGTTAGGTTCTTATCGTATGTTTTTGTCCAAAGATTAGTTCCCCTGACATAAAAGTAAAAGCTACCCAGGTGGAGTTTGCTGGCTAAACCTTTATCAATCCGGTACCCGATGGAAAGATTACGTAACCGGATAAAATCACCTTTATAGAGGAATCTTGTGGAAGTAGCATTGGAAGAACTGTTTTGTACGGTAGCAGAAGAATTAGTGGCGCCATAGTATAACTTAGGCACATTGGTTATATCACCTGGTTTTGTCCAACGCTGCAGGTTCAATGAATACTTGCCATAGGTTGGATTGGTTTCATCAGCCAGGAATGATCCCCACTGATCAAATACATAATTTCCATAATTGTAATAGAAGTCCGCCGTTACGCTCAAGCCCTTATATGTAAAGGTATTCGACACACCACCATAATATTTAGGGCTGGCTGATTTACCGGTACTATACCGTTGTGCCGGGTTAGCTACAGACGTATTGCTATAATTGGAAGTCTTCGCTGATTTGGTGCTATCCACCCACCATAGCGGAGCTCCAGTAGCAGGGTCTACGCCGGCCCAATCGCGCATGTACCATGTATTGATATCAAGTCCTGGTCTGACGAGGAACACCCCATTGATGATCTGATTTTGCCCCGGGGGCAGAGTCTTCATTTCATTTTTATTATGTGTAAAATTAAAACTCAGATCCCATGTAAAATTCTTGGTAGAAATGGGTGTCGCATTGACCGTGATCTCAAATCCTTTATTCTCGAGTTTACCCACGTTTTCTGTGATTGTGCTAAAGCCGGATACCTGGGATAGAGGAACGCCAAATAATAGACGGCTACTAACCCTGTCGTAATAATCAAGCGTGAGATTTAACCTGTTTTTAAACATGGTGATATCTGTGCCGACATCAAACTGATTATCTTTTTCCCAGGTGAGAGAAGTATTTCCTAATGTGCTAAATGTTCCGCCGGGATTGTTATTATAATTGGCACCAAAACCAACGGTTTGTTTTGCAATATAATTACTAACTTCTGCATTACCGGCACTTCCATAAGAAGCTCTCAGTTTCAGGTCGGATATGGTTTTACTTCCCTGTAAAAAAGATTCCTTACTTATATTCCATGCTAAACTGGCTGAAGGAAAAGTGCCATACTGGTTTTGAAGTCCAAACCGGGATGAACCATCTCTTCTTAATGTTCCTGCCAAAATATATTTCCCTTTATAATTAAAGGCAAGATTACCAAACATGGAGGCAAAAGAATAATCTGAACCCGTGGCACTACCAATCGTTACAGTAGAGGCATTGGTAGATAGCGGCAGACGAGGTGTGGAATAGTTTTGAGATTGAGCGGAAATAAAGTATCCCTTGGAAAGAATGGCTTCCGTGGCCACTTTAGCATCCATGGTCAGGTTTTTATTTTTCGTCAGGTTGGCATGGTAGTCAAGTTGGTTGACAAAATCATAAAGGAAATACCTGGTATAATAAGTATAACCCCTGCCTTTAGCTGCTACTCCATCTCCATGGGCCGGATTATCATACTGGAATTCTTCCAGGCTAGTATATTGTAAACCTATTTTACTGGTAAAACTTAAATTATCCAGTATATTATATTTTCCCTGGGCGCTGCCTATTCCGCTAAATGTGCTTAAACTATGAATATTAGCCGCCGCCAGGTATAAAGGATTATAGACACTGGAGAAATCCTTTGAAGCCGAACTGATATTAAAACTGCCATCGGGATTAAAAGGATTCTGCATCGGTCTCAGAAAGAAAGCAGTCAATACCGGGTTGGCAAACTGGCTTCCATTACTTAAAACAGCATCTTCTTTTGAATAGGTCGGAGCCAGCCGTATAGAAAAATTAAGCTTCTTATTTGCCGTATGATCAATATTGATAACTGTAGAATAACGTGTCAGGTCGGAAGCAATGGTGGATGCTTCCTGTTTAAAATAACCGCCTGAGATATAGAATTTGGTTTTTTCATCTCCTCCGGAAGCCGATATGTTATATTGCTGTTGAGTACCACTCCTGGTTACCATGTGTAACCAATCGATATCCGTAGCCCCGGTTGTATCGCCAAAGGTGGCAAGATTAGAATTCAGGCCTGCCTGCGTACCGCCGGCGTTAATATAAGATTCCTTAAATAACATGAGCCATTGGGATGAGTTTAACGCTTTCGCAGTAGGAGGTATATCACCCAATTTATTATTTCCTACTTCGGCGCTAAAGTTAAATTGAGTTTTACCGGCTTTACCTTTTTTAGTAGTAATGACAATTACTCCATTTCCACCTCTCGAGCCATAAATAGCGGTAGCGGCAGCATCTTTTAATACAGTGACTGATTCGATATCGTCCGGGTTAATATTGGACAATACATTAGATGTTGTGGTCAGTCTGGAGAGGTCTCCGGAGTTGATCTGGATACCATCTATAACATATAAGGGTTGTGAGCTTACAGAAAACGAACCAGTACCCCTGATCCTGATCTGTTGATTGGCTCCCGGTTGGCCACTAAAAGTTTGTGATTGCAAACCAGCCACTTTTCCCTGCAGGATCTGGTCAACAGAAGTAAACGGAACATTGGCCACTTTATCACCTCCGACTTTTGAAACGGCGGAGGTAACATCCGATTTCTTTTGTGTGCCATATCCCACCACTACCACTTCCTGTAGCGTACTGGCTGAAGCTTTTAATGTGGCATTGATCATTGATTGAGATCCAATAGCAACTTCCTGGGGTGTCATATCTGTTGATGAAAAGACAAGGTCTTTTGCATTCGCAGGTAGCGTGATGGAATAGGTACCATCTGCTTTTGTGATTGTACCTACAGTAGTTCCTTTTACAAGTACCGAGACATTTGGAAGGGGATTACCCTGTTCATCGGTAACCTTACCGGTGACCGTACGTTGTGCCAGTGCCTGCGCAGCAAAGAACACAACACCCCAAAGCAGTAAGAAAAATTTTCTCATGAGCGTTAGTTTTTATATATAAATGAAATCAAAATATCCTGAGCCTGGCGAAGGATGAACTTATCGAAGGATGAGCCTATCGAAAGATGACCTTTCTAAGCATCAGGAGCTTTGAAATTAATTAACCTTACACAAAGAAATCAAATATTTTTTCAATATTTGAAAATTCAGTCTTTTAGATGATTGTTAGCCTTAATCCTGGTTGCGACCCCTTGTTTTATGGACAGTCTTTCAACTCCTTTTGCTGCATACAACTTCGCTTTTGAGCTCTGTTATATAGAGTAAATATACTAAAACCAGCTATTTCTGCTTCACCGGGTTGAATTTAAACGGGTAAGGACTGGAAAGGGTTGCCAGTGGAAATGGAAGGCCCCAATTTGAATTGAAAAGAGGCGGTCCTTTTGGAACCGCCTCCTTTTTAAAAGGAAACTTTGGCCAGATTATTAATTATCAACCATTAAATGATTTAGTGACATTTCATCCGAAGATATCGGCCAGATATATCCTTGTTCCGTGGGTCCTTTTGCCAGGATAGAACCTTTTGCCGGAATGGTCTGTAAAAGACGCATCAGGTCACCGTTTCTCAATCCTTCACCTAAAAACTCGATCCTTCTTTCCAGTAAGATGGCGTCAGCTAAAGCCTGCGGGGTTGCCGCCACAATGGTGGTGGTAGGATCAGAGCGTTGACGTACAGCGTTCACCAATAACAATCCTCTTGGATCAACCGCTGCATTTGTCCTTGCCAATGCTTCAGCAAGGTTCAGCAGCACTTCTGAATAACGGATCACCTGGGGGAAATCGGTATAAGGAGAAACTGCCGGGTATTTAGTGTTAAGATAGGGTTTACCTGAAACGGTTGCATTAAAACTTCTTCGCCTGTCAGTAGCCAGCCATCCGGCATTGGCGATGATGCCGCTTGGATTAAGAGAAAATTCGCCATTCCCTGTCGTTTTTGAATAATAGAATCCAAGTTGATTTTGCGTACCCGGGTTATCACCTGCCGTTGTGGACATAGGAAGTGCGAAAATAGACTCTGTTGTATTATAATTCGGTTTAAAGACATTGGTGATATCAGCCTGCAATGCATGCGGAACTCCTGAAGTGGCAGTGAACGGAGCCCCGACAGATACGATCTTATTTGCTTCTGTGATCACATTGGCATATTTCTGCATGCTCAGGTATACCCTTGTTTTTAATGCAATAGCTGTATTGCGGTGTGCTCGGGTGGTTCTGAGTGTGGCTTGAGTTGCACCGGCGGGATAATCTAAAGGTAAATTGGTTTCTGCAAAATCCAGGTCGCTGATTATCTGTGTATAAATATCGGCAACGGAACTTCTGGCCAGGTCAGAAAAACCTGAGCCCTTGATGCCTGTCAAACGAAGAGGCAGACCTGGTTTACTTCCATTTCCATCCGCATAAGGCCGGGCATAGAATTGGAGCAGGCTATAATAACATAATGCCCTTACCAGTTTGGCTTCTCCAAGATAATTAGCCGCCAGGGCTGCGCCTACAACGGTTGTACCTTTTGCCGCCATACCATCAATAAAAACATTGCAAAGATTGATCACATAATAAGCCTGCGACCACATATTCTTTACAAAATTCTGTGAAGTGCCGGTAGGGTTTAATGTCCATACATCAGCGCCGGTAACCAGGTTAGTCGTTTCATTGATAAATTCTTCAGCCCTGATATCGCCGGCAATACTGTATCTCCCTCCCCAGAAATTACCGTTTTTTAATGCGGAATACATAGCGACTACCTGATTAAAAACCCGGGCAGGAGTATCAAATGCGGTAACATCCGCGATCACGGTTTGGGGAATGGGACTTAAATAATTCTTATGGCAGGAACTACCCATCATCCCGAACAAACCCAGTGTGATGATATATTTAAATTGCTTTTTCATTGTTGCTGTTTTTTTAAGTTAACAGGTTAATTTAAAATCCCACGTTTAAGCCTATCGTAATGGTCCGGCCATTGGCGATGGTATTTCTGTCAATACCCTGAGCCTGATTAGAACCAGCCCCATTGGACGAAACTTCAGGATCAGGTCCCGGGTATTTTGAGAAGATGGCTAAATTCTGACCGCTTACATAAAACCTGGCTGAGCTGATCTTAACCTTACTAATGATCTTGCTGGGAATATTATAGCTAAGGGTAATGTCCTTCAGTTTTACAAAATTTCCTGTAAACATATTATAATCCATCGGCAGGCCCGAACCATTGGAGACATTGTCCCCATAAACCGGCCGGGGAACCGTGGTTACATCACCTGGTTTTTTCCAGGCGGTCAACACATCTATGGCATTGTTCCAAAAACGCTGATCATGCAAACCTGCATTGGATCCATAATACACATCAAATCCAAACTGGTAAGTAAACAATACGTTCAGCTCGATATTCTTATACCGGAAAGTATTATCCCATCCACCGATCTGTTTGGGTATAGTATTGCCCACCATAACACCATCCTTTGCCTGGGTGAGACCGACCGCTACGCCGTTTTCTTTGTATTGGGTTCCATCAGGATTTGTCCACTGGAACTGACCTGCAGGAACATAGAATTGATAAAGTACCGGCTGGCCAGCTTTATTTAATAATATCCTTCTGCCTGTTGCGGGATCAACGCCCCCGGAACGTACCAGCCAAAGATAACCTATGGAATAACCAGGAGCCGTGCGGCTGACTGTTTCAAGCGATGAAGTAGAACTCAGTAATTCGGTTAAACCAGGAGCTAGCGATGTCACCATATTTTTATTATCGGAAAAGTTCAACGTAGAGGTCCAGCTAAAATCCTTTGTTTTAATCGGCATACCGCTAAGTTGCAGTTCAATACCCTTATTGTACATCGTACCGACATTCTCAGGTACGCTGCTTGGTACCCCGGCAGAAGGTGACTGGGGAACATTCAATATAAGATCGGTTATGTTATTTTTATAATAAGTAAAATCAACTGTTAAACGGTCTTTGAATAAACCAAAAGAAGTTCCTATATCTGTTTTAGCACTTGTTTCCCATTTTAAGTTGGGATTACCAGCCGCGTTATATATCAAGGTAGGAAGTCCGCCATATAATCCTGATCCATAAGTGGAAAAAGTAGCATAATCGCCAATGCCGCCGGTATTTCCTACTGTTCCATAACTTCCACGTATCCTGAAGCTGCTGAATAGTTTACCTATGCTGGAGTTTTGCCAGAAATTTTCTTTAGCAACTTCCCAACCGGCAGAAGCCCCCCAGAAAACATGTGATTTTGCTCCAAGGGCTGAATATTTATCCTGCCGCAGATTTGCGCTAAATAAATATTTTTTCTTATAATCATAATTCAACCGGCCAAACCCGGAGGA
This sequence comes from Chitinophagaceae bacterium, assembly GCA_017882265.1. Lineage (GTDB taxonomy): Bacteria > Bacteroidota > Bacteroidia > Chitinophagales > Chitinophagaceae > JADGPW01. The sequence continues at coordinate 42,545 of JADGPW010000122.1, forward strand.
AAGATAGTTTTCCCCGAAAGTTGCTCCTGCCGGATTATTGATCCCCCAACCTGCCTGTATCACCGTATAAACAGGATCGGATATATTCTGGCGATTTAATCCAAAGCCAACAGAAGTGCGCCTATCCTGTTCTTGACCTATCAGGGCGCTGATATTATGCTTGCCTCCAAAACTGTAATCGAATTGGGCGGTATTATCCCATATCCATCTTTTATATTTCCCTTCCGTACTTGACGCATTACCCACAACAGAAAAACCATCCCCATGAAGTGGCGTCTGAAATACTTCATTATCCACGAACAGGTAATCAACCCCATAAAGCGTCTTAAGTGTAAGCCAGTTGAATGGTTTTGCCTGTATGTAAATATTGGATTGAATATGATTGGTCTCACTATTCGAACGATTAAGATCCAGTAAAGGAACAGGGTTATAAAAGCCTACCGTTACTGTATTATTCATGGGGCCCACCACATTACTGGCATTTATATTATAGGTTCCGTTATTATTATAAGGAGAAACATTTGGAGCAGTGACCATAACGGTACGGCCTAAACCGGCAGTACCGAAAGCTTCACCGGATAATGATCCAGAAGCGGATGCCGCCAGGTTTTGCTCATTTGAATATGATAACTTGGCACCTACGGTCAGTATTTTATTTACCCGGCTGTCAACATTGAGCAGCATATTGGCACGATTAAAGTCATTTTTTTTGATGATACCTTCCTGGTGCGTATAACCCGCGGAAAAATAATAGGTAGTATTTTCATTACCGCCCGCAATACTAAGGGTATTATCATGAGAGAAACCTTTGCGATAAACATAGTCCGCCCATTTTGTATCTATCGTATTTCCGTTTGCATCTGTAGCAAGGGCGAAATGAGTATATCCTGAACCTGCAGGATTTGTGGAATTTACACCGGGATTATTAGCAGCTGCCGCATTCTTATAATCGGTGTATTGTTGTGCATTCATCACCTCAGGAACTCCATATACTTTTGTCCAGCCAACCGATCCGGTATAACTCACCCTGACTTTTCCTGCTTTGCCTTTTTTGGTGGTGATAAAGACAACACCATTAGCTGCCCGGCTTCCATAGATAGCCGTTGAAGCAGCGTCTTTGGCGATATCAATGGTTTCAATATCATTGGGATTGATACTTGCCAGTGCATTACCCGCTGCATTGGTAGAGCTAAAATCTCCGGTCGGAGAAGGTACTCCGTCTACAACGATCAGCGGATAGGAACTTAAAGAGAGAGAATTGGTACCCCTGATCCTGAAAACAGGGGGTGTGTTTAAAACACCATTAGGCACAGTGATCTGCACACCTGTAGCACGGCCGGCTAATTCCTGTTCGAAACTTTGAATAGGTTTATCTGCCAGAACAGGTCCTTTAACAGATGCAATATTACCCGTTAGTTCTTTTCTTTTCTGTGTGCCATAACCAACCACTACCACTTCAGACATTGTTTTGTCTTCGGCACGCAGGGTTACATCAACCATGTTGTTGTTGCCAATAACCATTTCCATGGTGGCCATGTCCACTGAAGAAAAAATAAGGGATTTTGCTTTGGCAGGAACCGTGATTGAATAGGAGCCATCGGCTTTAGTGGCAGTACCTATTGTCGTGCCTTTAACCACGACCGATGCATTGGCCACGGGGCTTCCCTTTTCATCTGTCACTTTCCCGGTGACATTGTGCTGCGCGATTGCCTGAACAGCAAGGCATACTACTCCTAAAAGGAGTAAGAACAGTTTTCTCATGAGCGTTTGTTTTAGTTAGTATATGAATATAAGCAAAGTGTTTGTTTAAGGATCATACAATAGGAACCCCTAAACGAATACTTCAAAAAATACGATTTTTTTGAAAACTATAGCCTTTTGATTAAAAAACCTTAACCTTCCAGTATAACCTTACTCTTTAAAAGACAGCACTATATTATTGTTTGCTGCATATAACATCGTTATTGGCGTATGTTATATCCCGTAAATATAGAAAAATAATTTATTTTTTTATCCGCACAAAAGAAATTAAAATGGAGGGTAAAAGTACCAGGTTGGTAAATGTAGCGGTGATCAATGTAAGCGAGGTTAGCCAACCCAGGGCCTTTGTACCGTCAAACCCGCTGAAACAAAAAATAATAAATCCGGCGATCAACACCAGTGAAGTGTAAAGAATACTGATACCGGTGCTATGTATGGTTTCAATAACAGTTCGCTTCTTGTCATAATTATATCGCGGCAGCTCCTGTTTGTAATTCACCAGGAAGCGGATGGTTACATCAATTGCAATACCAAGAGCTACGCTAAAAACCAGTACTGTAGAGGGTTTTAGCGGAATGCCAACCCAGCCCATGATCCCGGCGGTGATCAGGAGCGGAATGATATTGGGGATCAGGGAACAGACTAATATACGGGCCGAACGGAAAAGATAAAGCATACAAAGTGCGATCAGTAAAAAAGCCCATAAAATACTGTCTTTCAATCCGTGTATAATATACCGGTTACCTTCCACGAAAGTGACACTGGTGCCCGTTAATAAAACTTTGCAACTGTCACAATTTGCCGGGTTAAACAACTGGTCGGCTCTTTTTTGAATACTATCTAAAATATGGGGCAGGCGTTTACTTCCCACATCTGCCATACTCACACTGATCCGGGCCTGTTGTTTGGTACTGTCTACAAAAGTGCTGATCAGTTTGGCAAACGAACTCCTGGCAGAACCGCTATCGCCGCGGAAATTCAGATACTCCGACATCCCCAACAGGTCATTTTGTGTGGGTAGTACATAATTAGTACTATCTCCATCAAAAAAAGCCTGTTTGGCGAATTTTAATCCTTCTACAATGCTTAAAGGCTTTGCAATATCCGGGATGGTAACAATAAACTGCGCTAATGAATCAATACGCTCCAGGTTTTTAAGGTTGCGGGTGACACCATACTTCTTTTTAGTATCTACTACTATCTCCAGGGGCATCACCCCCTTGAAATTAGCATCAAAAAAGTGCAGATCAGTATAGAGCTTATCTTTCTTGGGCAGGTCGTCTACTATATAACCAATGGTTTTCAACCTGGTTACTCCCATGATGGAAACAGCAATGATCACAATCGATACACCATAAATCAGTTTGCGATGATTGAGTGACCATCTTTCCAACCCTGCCAGCAACCGGTTGAGACCCCGGCTATCAAGGTACTTGGTCTGGCGGGATTTCGGCGGAGGTAAAAAACTTAATACAGAAGGAATAAAGACCAGCGAAATAAAGAACAAGACAAAAATATTACTGCCCGCCACGATGCCGAATTCTTTTAATATCTGACTTTGCGTAAAAGCAAATACTGCAAATCCAATGGCCGCCGCCAGGTTGCAAAACAGGGTCACAATTCCCATCCTGTCTACCATGGCTACAAGACTTTTTTTCTTGTCCCCGGTTAAATTATAAGCCGTATGAAATTTATTAAGGAAATAAATACAATTTGGAATTCCTATCACCACGATCAGGGGAGGGATCAGGGCATTCAGAACGCTTATTTTATATCCAAGTAATTCGATAGTGCCAAAGCTCCATATAACGCCAAACATGACTACCGTTAACGATAGAAACATCGCGCTGAAAGAACGAAAGAACAATAATAAGATTATGGCTGAAAGTATAATAGAAGCAAGAATGAACAATCGCATTTCCCTGATAATTCTTACTGATAATTCGGTACGGATATGCGGCAGACCGCTTATATAAACAGGCAGACCATTTGTCTTCCCAAATTCATCCGCCATCTTGTTGATGGTATTTACAATCCCGATCCTGGCTTTGGAAGCCATCAGGTCCTTATTGATACGGACACCCATCAGCCACGCATGTGTGACGGGATTATATAAAAGATTTTGGTAAAAAGGAAGATTCAGGAATGTTTTTGAGCCACTGTCAATTTCAGCCTGGGTAAGTAATCGGTCCGCGAAGATCGTATCAGCTTTCAGCTTTTCTGTTTCCGGTTGCTTTACCAGGTTGATGGCAGTGGGCATGGCAATAACATCATCTACACCGTTCACTTTTTTAAGGTCACGCAGGAGGGAAGCATAGGCATTGAATATTTTTGCTTCAAAGATTTTATTGGTTTGAATGCCAATGACAAGCAGATTGCCATCTTCCCCGAATTTTTTGCGAAACTCCTGGTAATCTTTGTATTTACGGTTATTCACAGGGATGGCCCTCGAAAAGTCGTTACTCAATTCCACTTTACTGGCATGGTAAGCCATAAAGCAGGTCAGCGCTGCAAGAATAAATAACAGCCAAATGCGGTATTTCAGAATAAATCGTCCAAGGCTCTCCCACATAGTAATAAAAAGAAATAGTAAAACAGCAAAGAAAGGTAAAATTGTCATAGGGGTCAAAAGAAGAAGGAATGTCGAACAGATGAACCCACGCAATACTGCGGGGCAGGCAAGGAATTATGAACAGATGAAGTAATGCACGAATACAAAGGAAATCCGGGAATATAGGGAATGTACGGACTTCAGCGTTCTGAATTCCTTGTTCATCTGTTCGACATTCTACCGGCTTTACGATACTTTTGAGGAGTGAGGTATTGCTTTATCGGGATATCTTTTTTGATAGTTGGAATACTATCAGCACAGGATCCTCTATCCCCTATTGGTCTGTGGCGGGAACATTTACCCTATAACAGCGCTATTGATGTAACAACCGGTGGCGGTAAGATCTACTGTGCCACACCCTATAGTTTATTTATGGTAAACCTGGCGGACAACGCTGTGGAAAGGGCCAGCAGGGTGACGGGCCTGAATGAAACCGGGATCAGTACAATTAAGTATGATGAGGTGAACAATAAACTCTTTATTGCTTATAGTAACAGTAATATTGACATTATTTACAGGAATGATATCTATAACGTGCCGGACATCAAACGTTCCACTATTATCGGCGATAAAAATATTTACAATATTTATCCATTGGGAAAGAATTATTACCTCTCCGCCGGAATAGGAGTGATTGTCATTGACGGGGACCGGTATGAAGTAAAGGATTCATGGTTTATAGGTAATGGCGGCAACCCGGTTAAAGTGAATGGCTTTACCAGCGATCCCGTTTTTTTTTATGCGGCTACTGAAGAAGGTTTGAAAAAAGCAGCTATGAATTCAGTCAATCTTGCCAATTATGCCAACTGGCAGGTAGTGAGCGGAAGCAATGGTTTGTCGCCGGGCGCCTGCAAAAACATATTGAATGTGCAGGGTAAAATAATAACTCAGAAAAATGATTCCCTGTTTTCTTTGCAAGGTAATAGCTGGAGTTTATTCTACACGGATGGCTGGCCCATGATAAACAGCAATGCAACGGAGGGGAAAATAGAGCTATGTGAACGGTTGCCCAATGGTACCAGCCGGGTATTGGTGATTGATCCTGATGGAACTGTATCCCGCACACTGGCCAATGTAGCAGCTGTATCATTTCCCCGGAACGCGATCTTGTTAAACAATGATCCCTGGGTGGCCGATCAATATGCCTGTCTTTCTCATTTTCATTCCACGACAAATTATGAGCAATACGTTCTTAATTCACCCCAGGCGACGGCCAGTGGCGAGATGATAGTGTACCATTCTGTTTTTTATGCCACATCGGGTTCCGTGAATGATTCATGGAATTACCAGTATAATGGAGATGGCATTTATATCTTTAAGGAGGGCAACTGGACCAATATCAACCGCTACCGGTTTTCCCCCATTGATTCCCTGCTTGATCATATCACTGTGGCGATCGATCCCCGGGATGAAACTATATGGACCGGGTCGTATGGTGGCGGTTTATTGCATATAAAACCCGGACCCACCTTTGAAATATTTAAACAAAATTTCCTGGGGGCTACCGTCGGGGATCCAACCAGTTATCGTATTGCCGGCCTGGCATTTGACATTGAAAACAATTTGTGGGTGTCAAATTACGGTTCTGGGCAACCATTGCGGGTCCGGAAAAATGACGGTGCCTGGAAAAACTTCTCCCTGCCATTTAATTTAAGTGAAAATGCCTTATCCCAAATAGTCATTGATGACAATAATTTTTTATGGATCGTTTCCCCGCTCGGTAATGGGCTGATCTGTTATGACCATGGCGCTTCCATTGATAATGTAAATGATGATCGCTGGAGACGGTATGGCAGCGGTACCGGTAATGGCAACCTCCCCAATAGTAATGTACTTTGTGTGGCAAAAGATAAGAATGGATTTATCTGGGTAGGGACAACAGATGGAATAGGAGTGATTCAATGCCCGCAAGAAGCTTTTAGCTCACCCGGTTGCGATGCGATCTGGCCCATAGTGCCCAATGGGAATTTCGCCGGCTATTTATTTAAAGGACAGGAAGTACGGAGTATTGCCGTTGATGGCGCCGGCCGCAAATGGGTGGCCACAAGGAACGGGGTATTTCTTATCAGCGATGATGGGGGAAAAGTTATTTACCAGTTAACCCAGGATAATAGCCCTTTATTAAGTAATGATGTAAAAAAAATTGCGATTGACGGGAAAACGGGCGAAGTATATTTTGCCACACAGAAAGGCATTTGTTCATTCCGAAGTACGGCTACAGAAGGCGGAGAAACAAATGAAGATGTACTGGTGTTTCCAAATCCTGTACCACCTGATTTTTCGGGTACTATTGGTATTCGGGGTTTGGTAAATAATGCGCTAGTAAAAATCACAGAGCTGGATGGACGATTAGTTTATCAAACAAGAGCATTGGGAGGGCAGGCGGTCTGGGATGGAAGAAATTACAAGGGGCAAAAAATTTCAAGTGGTGTTTACCTTGTATTGGTAAGTGATGATGGGAAGAATGAAAGAGTGGCGACGAAGATATTTTTTATTGGTAAATAGATGAAGCCGGGATGACGGAACCCGTGCCACGGTTTCAAACCGTGACACGGGTTCCGTCATCCCGGCAAAAAACCACATGCCGGATAAACTCCATAAAACAAAAGGGATCGTATTGCGGACAGTAAAGTATGGTGAAACGAGTATCATCGTTACCATCTTCACTGAATTGTTTGGTATCCAGTCTTACCTGGTAAACGGGGTCAGGACTGCAGCAAAAAAGGGTGCAGGGAAATCTAATTTATTCCAACCGGCTGCCAGGCTGGACCTGGTGATTTATCATAATGAATTAAAGCACCTGAACCGCATCAAAGAATTCAGGTGGGATTTTTTGTATCATCAGATCTTCACCGATGTGCGAAAGAATTCGGTGGCCTTATTTATAGTTGAATTGCTGACCAAATGTCTGAAACAACCGGAAGGAAACACCGATCTTTTTCATTTTATGGAAGACGTATTAATGAAATTGGATGAGAGCAATACAGGAGTAATGGCCAACCTCCCTTTATTTTTTACACTACACCTGACTCATTTTTTTGGATTCAGGATCCATGATAATTACAACGATAAAAATATATATCTGGATATGCGGGAAGGGAGTTTTGTACCGGAACCTCCACATCATAATCAATTCCTGGAGGGTAAACAATCCGCGGTAACTTCCCGGCTCTTAAAAGTCATGCAGCCGGAGGAATTATCCGAAATAAAACTCAATCATGATTTTCGGCGGCAGCTCCTCGAAGTATATGAAATTTATTACAGGCTGCATATACAGGATTTTGGAACGATGAAGACATTGCCGGTGTTGAGAGAAATATTGGGATAGGTACTTTGTATAATACATTCCTGATCCCGTATGATACTACTCCCAGATCATTTTTCTTTTATGCAAGTAACACAAGAATGTTTGAAAAAAACATATTTGAGATCCTTTAACCCAATTTCCACTATTGCGGGAATCTTATCAGAGTATTCTTTTTGACTTTTGCAGGTCCTGGTCGATCCAAACGATCCCCGGCCGTTTCCCCTTTTCAAAACTTCCCAGTAATTGTTCAAGTTGGAGTGCTCTTGCTCCGTTGAAGGTGGCCCATTTTAATACCGTTTCCATTTTAATATGGCTAAAATGCTGAAGAATCATCTTCATTTCTTCTAAAATACTAAGCTGGTGATTGGAAGCAAGGCTATCAGTTCCCAAAACGAGATCACAATTATGTTTCAGCAGCAGATCGACAGGGGGTAACAGCTGGCTGATATATTGATTGGCAAGGGGGCAAAGACACCAGAACAATTTACAACCTGCCTGCCGGCAGGCAGGTTGACAAAATAATATATCATTTTCTGATGTATGCACATTGTGCACCAGGATCACGGACTGGTTCCTCAGGAATTTGGGTAAATAAGTTTGCAGGCTGCTTTTACCAGAAGGCTGAAAAAAAGAAGTATCGATATTCATCTGTTCATATAGTTCAGAGAATTCGCCTTGTTTATATTTGAACCATTGATCCTCCCCGGCAGATTCCTGGTTATGGATAGTCAATAGATGATTGCCGGGAAAATTTATTATCAGCTCCCATAATTCATCAGCAACGGAATAGGGCGCATGGGGTACAATGGAATTTGATTCGACCGGGATGGAATAACTATTGGCATATTCCCTGAAAAAATCTACACTTCTTTGAAAACGTTGATCGGCTATTTGTGGATTAAACCCGCTGGCTTCAATAAAATTGTGATAATATAAACGGCCTTTTTTCTTCTGGAGTAATGTCAATGCGTTATTGCAGATATCTCCTGCGGCTACGATACCATCGGATATCATTTCATCTTCTGCATTTTCAATTGCCTGTAAAATTTCTTCCTGTGGAAAGTGTCTTTGCTGAACAACATATAAGACAAATTTTATCAACCCGGTCCCTTCAGGTATCAACCCTTTCATATGGCTGAGCTCAAGGTGGCAATGGCAATTAATAAATCCTGGTGTAAGAATGCCTTTGAATTGTTGTACATCATCGCCGGCATCGCGATCAATAACAATATCCTGGATTACTCCTTCTTCATCAGTGATCAAAACTTTATCCTCTTCAACAAAGCGGTACCCGTCAAATAGATTATCCGCTTTGAATTTTCTGTATGCCATCTTGTAAAATTCCAGAAATGAAAACTCAAATCCCAAAAATTTATTCTCATTACCTTTGCTGCCCGATTAAAAAAATTTATAACCTCCCTTTAGGGAGTTGGAAGATTTTATGTTAGACAGATTAGAAGCGATAAAAGCAAGATTCGATCAATTAGGTATTTCACTGACCAACCCTGCCATCGTTAGTAATAACAAAAAATTTACCGAAACCAGTAAAGAGTACAAGAGCCTGGAAAAAATAGTTATTGCCTACAACGATTACCGGAAAGTGCTGGATGATATCGGGTTTTATAAGGAGGCCATAAATAGCGACGATGAAGAATTAAGGGAATTAGCCAAGATAGAAGCTCCTTCACTGGAAGAAAAGAAAACGGAGATGGAATCCTATATCCGGCAGTTGCTGATACCCAAAGACCCACAGGACGATAAAAATGCCATCCTTGAAATCCGGGCGGGCACAGGCGGTGATGAAGCCAGCTTATTCGCCGGCGAACTATTGAGAATGTATATTCGTTATTGCGAACGAAGGGGCTGGAAGACGGCGATTTTAAGTGAGAATGAGGGAACCGTCGGAGGGTATAAGGAAGTGCAATTGGAAGTAACGGGAGATGAAGTATATGGCACATTAAAATTTGAAAGTGGCGTGCATCGTGTACAAAGAGTGCCTGAAACGGAAAGCAGTGGCCGGGTTCATACATCTGCGGCCACTGTAGCAGTAATGCCTGAAGCCGAGGAAGTGGATTTTGAATTAAACCCGGCCGATGTAAAAATGGAAACATCCCGTAGTGGTGGCGCGGGGGGACAGAATGTAAATAAAGTAGAGACCAAAGTTATGCTTACGCATATTCCGACCGGCACCGTGATCGTATGCCAAACCGAACGTTCCCAGTTGGGCAACAGGGAAAAAGCTATGCAGATGCTTCGGACAAAATTATATGAAGAACAGGTGCGGAAACAGGAAGAAGAGATCTCCCGTCACCGGAAAAGCCTGGTAAGCACCGGGGACAGAAGCGCCAAAATAAGAACATATAATTATCCCCAGGGGCGGGTTACTGATCATCGTATCGGATTGACACTTTATAACCTCGATGATGTGTTGAATGGAAATATTCAGGAGTTGATTGATGCCCTGCAATTTGCGGAGAATTCAGAAAAATTGACAAGACAGAATTAATACAGGAGTTAATCCCTGACATGTATTGAATGTTTTCCCCGTGCTTTCCTAATATGTAATAAATAGTTTTATCCGGTATACTCCGTGGTTTCAACTTCTTTTTTCCTTCTATAAACTTGAATAGTAGTTCATCTGTATTACCGGAATTTATTCGGACTAAGTCAATATGCTCTTGGGAAATGAGCCCGCCTTTAAAAGAAAGGTATTTATGTATTTAATAGAAAAATGAGGAATTTGGCATGAATTTTTGAAGGTAAGCCCAGGAAAAGACGTCTAAAAACAGGTATAGTTCTTTGTCAGTTGATTGTCAGTTTTTCAGGCTATTTGATCCAAGGGATTAAGAAGTTTTACTAAGTTAAATTCATAGGTGAAATTACGAATATTAGCCTTTTAAACTTTCATTAACAACAGAAATCATACTACTGGCGGTAAATTTGCGTTATACTATTACAATTACAGAAATTATTATAAAGTCACTCAATTTTCTCATAAGCAGTTAGTTTTGGTTGCGACCCCTGTTTCTACAGGGGTCTATTTTTTTATATACCTGTATATACTGAAAAGAACGCCTGCCAGGCAACCTGTTGAATCTGCTATAATATCCGCCACTTCAAAGGACCGGTTAGGGATAAAATATTTCTGCACAAACTCCATCCCGGCCCCATAGACGATTCCCCCTAAACATATAACTATAAAAATGATTTTCAGCTTGTTAGCAGGATAATTCATTTTGCCCATGCCCCAACACCATAAAACTACCATTATGCTGAACAGGCCGATATGTACCCATTTGTCAAACCATATTACATTCAGCCAGTTTGCTGATGGCAAAGCCTGTCCGGGGAGTGTCAGCAGGATCGTAACAATAATAAACCAAATTATTGCGGGGATAAAAGTCGGCTTATGCTTCATTAACGAGGTATAATTTCCACAATATTAATTTAAGCTGAAGGCTTTGTCGTTATGCTCTTGCAGTAAAGCCACCAGCTCTTGTTCGCTGTATGTGGTCCTGGGGTTCAAGTAATTGGTTAAGATACAATGATGATTAAAACGATTGTATCATCTGAATATACGAAGTAAGTGGACAACCAGATTTAACTAACCATGGCCTCATAAGCGTTTGCATCCAGCAGGGATTCAACATCCGCAGGGTTGTCTACATTCATTTTGATCATCCAGCCTTCGCCGTAGGGGTCATTATTAACTGACTCGGGTGATTGGGTAAGACCGGGATTTAATGTAGTGATCGTTCCGCTTACCGGCAGGAACAGATCAGAGACTGTTTTTACGGCTTCTACGGTCCCAAATACAGCTCCGGCTTCCAGTGATTTGCCGACTGTCTCTACTTCTACATATACAATATCCCCCAATTCTCTTTGCGCAAAATCGGTAATGCCGATAGTAGCCACATTACCTTCCAGGCTGATCCATTCATGATCTTTGGTATAACGAAGGTTCGAAGGAAAATTCATATAAACAATTTGAGCTGCAAACCTACGTGGAAATTGATGATTAACAAATTGAAGGTAAATCCGGTAATGTCCTATTTTTCGATTTTTGAACCACATAGGACATAGCAAACATAGGAGGCACATAGGGTACTATGTGTGTATTTCTATGTGCCTATGTTCCTATGTGGTTCAAAACCGGACACTGCCGTAAATCCGGTAATGGATTATTTTGATTTTACGTGGTGGGTTCGCAGAGTGTGCGGCGTTTTGCCAGCATACCGCTCCAGTCTTACCTGCGTTAAATTTTTCTTACTGCGCACTAACATAAACCCTTGTTTTACAAGGCTACTAATTCGAATTTAACATTTCACCGGAATTTTCATGCCGTTCATGGCAGGTTTTAGGCCATTGGTCGGGAATGCCTTTTACAATCGCGTGACACAACTTTATCTTTGTGAACCTTATCAAAAAAACTGGAAGTCTATGAGAAAAATTATTACTTTTTTTGGCAGTCTGACCTTAATAGCTGGCATGGCCGGGGCACAGCAGGTATCCGGCGTTGTAAAAGATCTGCAGGGAAAAGGATTGGATAAATCAACCATTTCCTTGTTAAATGCGAAAGATTCATCAGTGAGCAAATTGGGTGTTACCACCACGAATGGACATTACACTATCAATGCCAATAAATCAGGTCGTTACCTGGTTCGTGCTTCTTTTGTAGGTTTCGCACCAGCCTATTCCCAGGTGTTTGAATTATCCGGATCAGGTATAATGAACGTTCCTGATCTTACTATTTCCAAGGCAACGGGTAATCTCAAAGAAGTGACGGTGACCGCAACAAAACCAATGGTAGAAGTAAAAGCGGACAAAACTATTCTAAATGTGGAAGGGACAATTAACGCCACAGGCAATGATGCGCTGGAGTTACTCCGCAAATCACCAGGTGTGATGGTGGATAAAGACGACAACCTTAGTTTAGCCGGTAAAAATGGCGTGCAGGTGTATATTGATGGCAAACCCACGCCTCTTTCAGGTACTGATCTCTCGGCTTACCTGAAAAATTTACAGTCTTCACAGATCGAGGCCATTGAGATCATCACGAATCCATCTGCCAAATATGATGCGGCTGGAAATGCCGGTATTATTAATATCAGGCTGAAGAAAAATAAATCCTTTGGAACCAATGGTTCCGTGAGTGCCGGGTATAATATTGGGGTATACGGAAAGTATAATTCCGGTATTTCGTTTAATCATCGCAATGCGCATATCAATATTTTTGGTAATTATAATTTCAACCATAGCCTCAATCAAAACAGTTTCCAGCTTCACCGGGAGCAATTGGATACACTGTTCGATCAAAATTCAGCGCTGCTTGTTAAATATACCAGTCATGGTTTTAAAACCGGGCTGGATTATTTCATAAATAAAAAAAGCACCCTGGGGGTCCTGGTCACCGGCAATATTGCTGATCCAACGATTTCGAATAATGGTAAGACCACCATCAGCTATATACCTACAGGAATAGTGGATCGTTTGTTACTGGCAAACAACAAAACGACCACCAACAGGAACAATGTTAATTTTAATACCAATTATCGTTATGTGGATACGGCCGGTTGCGAGTTGAATGTAGATGCTGACTATGGATTATTCCGGATCAAGAGCGACCAGTTGCAGCCTAATTACTATTACAATCCGGCAGGTACCATAAAGACATCCGAGTATGTCTATGAATTTATCGCACCTACGAATATTGATATACTTTCCTTAAAAGCCGATTATGAGCAGAATTATAAAAAAGGGAAGTTAGGGTTAGGATTTAAAAGCTCCCTGGTTAGTACCAACAATCATTTTGGGCGGTATAATGTGATCACCGGGATCAAACAATTGGATCTAGAGCGCAGCAACCAATTCGATTACAATGAAAATATAAATGCTGTTTATATCAATTATAACCGGCCGTTAAAAGGCGCCATGATACAACTGGGGGTAAGAATGGAGAACACTAATGCTACCGGCAACTCTTATCCGTTGAACGTGGACGGTTCAGTCAACAAGAACATCAAGCAGACATTTAACCGCCATTATACCGATCTTTTCCCCAGCGGGGCCATCACGTTTAATAAGAATCCTAAGAATCAATGGGGTTTATCTTACAGCCGTCGTATTGACCGGCCGGCTTACCAGGATCTGAATCCATTTGAATTCAAACTGGATGAATATACTTTCCAGAAAGGAAATACTAAGCTTCGTCCCCAGTACACCAACAGCGTCGCCATTACCAATACCTATATGTACAAGCTGACTACTTCTTTAACGTTCAGCCATGTGGCCGATGTATTTACCCAATTGATCGATACCATCGACAAGTCAAAAGCGTTTATTTCCAAGCAAAATCTGGCTACTCAGAATATTGCAAGCCTCAATGTCAGTTACCCGTTCCAGTATAAAAAGTATTCGGCTTTTTTCAACCTGAATAGTTATTATTCTCATTACCGGGCTGACTTTGGCGGTGGCAATCGTATCATTAGCCTGAATGTATTTGCCTATACTTTATATATGCAGCATTCCCTTAAATTGGGCAAAAAAGGATGGACTACTGAATTAAGTGGTTTCTACGCATCACCTACTATCTGGCAGGGCACCTTTAAGAGCAAAGCATTATGGAGTACGGATGGTGGCGTGCAAAAAACTATTTTGAAAGGAAAAGGAAATTTGAAAGCGTCGCTGACTGATATTTTCTTTACGCAAAAATGGCATGGCGAAAGCAATTTTGCCGGACAAAAAACACTGGTTGGCGGTCACCAGGAAAGCCGTCAGCTGAGACTGAATTTTTCATATCGTTTTGGCAGCAATACAGTGAAGGCTGCCCGTAACCGTAACACCGGTACAGATGAAGAAAATAAGCGCACGCAAAGCAGCGGAGGAATAGGTCAGCAATAAAGCTTAATTGATATAAAAAGAAAGGTCGTCCTTCCGCAAGGGGGACCTTTCTTTTTTATAGAGAGCTATCATTTCAGTGCTTTTTCCTCTTGATCAGCTTTGCATTAATGATCTTTACATCTTCCAGGGGCCTGTCTCTGTCTTTTCCCATACTGGTGGCCACGGCGGCGATCTTGTCCACTACATCTAATCCTTTAACCACTTCGCCAAATACAGAATAATTCTGGTCAAGATGCGGGGTGCCACCAATCGTTTTATACACTTCGCGTTGATCAGCAGGGATCTTCCTTCCTTTCATCCGGAAAGTTTCCAGCGAATCGAGTCCTGCATCGGTAAATATTTTCCCCTGGACAATATAGAACTGGCTCCCTGCACTTGCCTTTTTAGGATTAACGTTATCACCTTCCCTGGCGGCGGCAATAACTCCTTTTTTATGAAATAATGTTGGGCGGAACTCCGCCGGAATAGTATAGCCTGGCCCACCGTTGCCCAGGGGTTGGCCTGCGGGTGCATTTTTACTGTTGGGATCTCCTCCCTGTATCATAAAATTTTTGATCACCCGGTGGAAGAGCAGGCTATCATAATAACCGGTTTTGACCAGCTTCAAAAAATTATCCCGGTGTAAAGGGGTGGAATCAGAAAGCCGTATGACTATATCGCCGTAACTGGTTTGTAATAACACATCTCTTTTCCTGTCTTTTTTACGGAGGGTGGAATCTTTCTGTGCGAATAAAGCAACAGAGAAAAATGATACCAAACAGAAGAGAAAAGCTTTTTTCATGTCAATTATTTAATCAGCGAGATCATGGTCCTTGAAATAAAGTAAGATATGGTCCTTTAGAAAATTTTCCTGTTCAAACGTATTCATGTCCGGCATGGCTTTTAATTGCCTGAAATGCGGCCACCCGTCTGCATCTTTTCCTTCCAGTTCGTAATAACCACTATTCGAAAGAAGACTGCAAACAGCTACATGCATCAGGTCCTGTTTTTGTTCCTTGGTAAATTTATCTTTTACCTGCCCGAATTCCTGTATGCCGATGAGGAATAAAATGGTTTCCAGGTCGGGTTTTTTTCCAAATCGCTTAACCATTTTAGCTTCCAGGTCCCACCAGCGTTGCTGTAGATCATCTTTTGCGTTCATAACACAAATGTAACCACGGGATAGATAAAAGATAATAGATAAAAGATAATAGTGCCTGAAAGCAGAAAAGTTCTTACAGCTTTGATAATGTTTCAAAGCCGTAAGATATCTTCCCTTTAATGAACTATTATCCCCGCCTGACTGACGTAAGTCGGGCAGGTTTTATCTGTTCACTTTTATCTTTTACCTGTGATTAAACTATCTCTGCAAGGACCGCTGTACCATACGCCAGCACTTCCGTTACACCCCCGATTACTTCATTAGCATCATACCGCATATTAATCACGGCGTTGCCACCACGTTCTTCGGCATGTTGAAGCATCAGTTGATAAGCTTCTTCCCTGGTTTTTTCACAAAGCTGGGTGTATATAGATATTTTCCCGCCCACCAGGGTTTGAAACCCACCCGCAATATTCCCGAAAATACTCCTGGAGCGAACGGTAATGCCCCTCACGATCCCGAGACTTTTTGTGATGCGGTAACCATTCAGCTCAATATTAGTGGTAACCATGTTTTGTTCTATCATGTCTTTAAATTTTTGCTAATGTAGAGAAAAGGGTAGATAATAGTGAATAGTTAATAGATAATAGTGACTTAAAGATGAAAAGGCTTTACGATTTTGAAACTTTATCAAATGCCTAAAGTCTTTTCTGCTTAGGAAACTATTATCTATTAACTATTCACTATTATCTATCCTCTTTATCTTTGCCGCAAATTGAATCAAGTATGCTGCAGGTTCAGGCATTAAGACAAAATCCGGAGGGAGTAAAGGAAAGACTAACCATCAGGAATTTCCAGGAGTTAAACCTTGTTGATGAGATCATTGCATTGGATGATCAGCGTAAGAAATGGCAGGCTCAGTTTGATACCACACAATCAAAAGTAAATTCAACCTCAAAAGAGATCGGTCAATTGATGGCAAAAGGGCAAAAGGATGAAGCCGAAACCCGGAAACAGGAAGTGGCTGATCTTAAATCATCTTTACAACCTATTCATGAAAAACTGGCGGCTACAGAAAAACATTTACATGATCTACTCGTCAAGCTGCCAAACCTTCCTTCTGCAAAAGTACCGCCGGGAAAAACCCCGGCGGATAATGTAGTGGTAAAAGAAGGCGGCCACAAACGACCATTACCCGCTGATGCTCTTCCGCATTGGGAGCTTATAAAAAAATATGATCTCGTTGATTTTGAAACAGGAGCCAGGATCACCGGAACCGGCTTTCCACTGTATAAAGCGAAAGGTGCCAAATTACAACGGGCATTGATCCAATACTTTCTTGATTTTAATATAGGAGCCGGGTATATGGAATACGCTCCCCCGCTACTGGTGAATGAAGCTTCTGCTTTTGGTACGGGACAGTTACCAGATAAAGAAGGGCAGATGTATTATATGCCCGCAGATAATTTTTACCTGATCCCGACAGCAGAAGTGCCAGTCACCAATATTTACCGTGATGAGATCGTAAAAGAAACTGACTTGCCCATCAAAATGACAGCGTATACACCTTGTTTCCGAAGAGAAGCCGGAAGTTTTGGTAAAGAGGTTCGGGGGCTGAACCGGGTGCATCAATTTGAAAAAGTGGAGATCGTTCAATTAGTTCATCCGGGTAAAAGTTATGAAGTGCATGAAGAAATGGTGCATCATGTTGAACAATTACTTCAATCCCTGGAATTACCTTACCGGATATTAAACCTGTGCGGTGGCGATATGAGTTTTACTTCAGCGCTAACTTATGATTTTGAAGTGTACAGCGCCGCGCAGGAAAGGTGGCTGGAAGTAAGTTCTGTTTCCAATTTTGAAACTTTCCAGGCCAACCGGATGAAGATCCGTTTTAAGGATAGTAATGGCAAATCTCAACTGGTACATTCATTGAATGGAAGTTCTCTGGCCTTGCCGAGGATTGTTGCTTGTTTGCTTGAAAATAATCAGTCTGCTGATGGAATTTCATTACCACCGGTATTACATAATTATTTTGGGGACTCAATAATCAGGAATTAGGAATTGGGAATTAGGGATTAGGGATTAGGAATTGGGATCAGCACTCTGCATTACAGACTATGCGCCCTAATTCCAAATCTCTAATTCCCAATCCCTAATTTCTCAACCCGACGGTTCATTACATAAAACCAGGACGGTGGAATCAATGAAAGTAACATCATGCCCGGTTAACCAGTTGGCATTTGTGGCGAATCATCATGGTGACGTAGCACCTGGTATTTCCGACTCGCAAGGTAATGATGATCGCTGTGACGACTTAACTCAAATAGCATAATTCGCCCGATCACATGATTACTGTTCCAGCTATGCACCGGCATCGCTCTTTCGTAATTACCATTACCTGTAGGTTTTCGTTGTAACCCATAATGTTCTATATAATTTACAGTTTCCAATAAAAGGATACCGATCAAGGCAGCTAAAAGAAAATACAAAGTGACAAGACCTCCAAATACAAAAAAGATCAAACACATAAAAGCGATTTGTATTAGCCTGAACTGAATCATTTCATTTCTTAATGAGAATACTGGCTTTCCCTTTTTCCTTATTTCCCTATTAGCAATATGCCAGGCGCTGAGCCAGCTAAAGATGATGGTGCGGAAATAAAATGTATATACAGGCTCGCCTTTCCTCGCGCTGCTGGGATCTTCAGGGGTAGCTACTCTTTTATGATGCCCTTTATTGTGTTCGATAAAGAAATGCATATAGAGGGAGGTGAGCAATAGCGCTTTGGCAAGTCCTTGTTCAAATTTACCGGCACGATGTCCCAATTCATGTCCTGTATTGATGCCAAAGATCCCGCAGAGCATACCCATGACCCAAATTCTTCCCACGATATCATACCAGTTCATATCATCAGATGACATAACGAATAAGAATTTTACGAGTATGGCATACTGAAGAATAACGATCACGTATAGTATAGGTCCTGTCTTTTTTTGCCAATTCCTCTTCGGCTTCGCTCAAATTGGTAGGGTGGGGCTTTATAAACAACTCAGCAAGGGGAATGATCACCCAGGCCCATAACAGGGGCAGCCATACTACCCAACCTGTAATCGAGAATGAAAGCCAGGCGCCCACGTAAATGATAAATGGCGAAGCGTCTTTTAAAGCCCGTATTTTCATAACATCAAAAATAAAAAATAAGCAGGAGGAAGAGATAAAAGAGAATAGTGAAGAGATAAAAGTGCCTGACAGATGATAGAAACCTACAGATTAAGACCTTACAATCAGCAGATACTGCAATAGTTAAGAAAAATTCAAATTAAGGCACTTTTATCTTTTATCTAATAAATTATTATCTCCCCCCACCCCTTTTTTAAACTTCAAACCTTTATACCAGTCTGAAAGCAAATGTTCAGGTCTTTACCTGGACACTATGCCTGACAGAAAACGTGTGGAAAATGAGAAGGTGATCCTGAACAGGCAGTCAGGGTTGATCAACTTCATTAAAAATATAGGTTGATCCGTACCCTAAAACAGGAACAGTCCCGGATTGCCGGGACTGTTCCTTTCAATAAACTTATCATCTAGGTGGAGACCTTTTTCTTACTTACAGCAATCCGATAAAGTATAAAACCCATCAGGGCAAAGAAGGCAACGCCCAGCCATTTGTACCCTTCGCCACCAAGTTTTTCTGTCAAACCGGGTTCAGCGCTAACTTTTCCCAATGAAGTATTAACACTGTCAATAGAAGATAAAGTGGCTACTATGACCCCGGCAATAGCGCCTCCTGCCACCAACCCGGTGGCAAAGAGATTTCCTTTTCCAAGATCCTCCTCCTCAGGGGAAACAGATACATTTTTCTTTTTATTTCTCCATTCAGCAATGCCGCGGATAGCGCCGCCAATAAATATGGGCAGGGTGGTGGAAAGCGGAAGATAAATACCGATTGCGAAACTCAGGGCTTTTATGCCGCAGAGTTCCATGACCACCGCGATAAAAACTCCGACCAGCACAAACTGCCAGTCGAGATTAAAAGAAAGAATTCCTTTGATAAGCGTGGCCATTAAGGTCCCCTGTGGCGCAGGGAATTTATCAGTACCAATAGCATGATGAATATTCTGGGCCAGCATTTCAGATGTGGGATGGTCCAGTATCTTAACAGTGGCACCGATGGCCAGCGAAGAAACAATGACACCTACAAATAAAGCGAGCTGCTGGTATTTTGGTGTAGCGCCAACAATATATCCTGTCTTCAGATCCTGTGAAGTGGCGCCCGCATTGGCCGCGGCAATGCAGATCATACCACCCACTACCAGGGCCATTGGTTCATAAAAATGCCCGGTCCATTTAACTGCGATGAAAATTAGACAGGTTCCCATCAGGGTGGCGATCGTCATACCACTGATCGGGTTATTGGAAGAACCAATGATCCCTACAATACGTGATGAAACGGTTACAAAGAAAGCTCCGAAGATGATCACCAATAACCCTAACAGCAGCTTACTGCCAATACTACTGCCCGGGATAAGTGTATTTGGCATCAACGCAATCACGAGCAATAAAACAAGGCTACCAACACCTACCACTTTAATAGAAAGATCTCTCTCCGTTCTTGGCACTACCGTATCAGTAGCATCGCCGCGCTTTTTTAATGAACCAATACTTCCTTTAAAAGAAGAAATAATGGTTGGAATTGTTTTGATCAGTGTAATAAATCCCCCGGCTGCTACTGCGCCGGCTCCGATCTGTCTTATGTATGCCCGGTAAATAGCGGTTGACCAGTCACCAAACCCCTGGGTGGCGGGGTTCCAGGCTCCTGGTCCTCCTGCTGTGTTTAGATCATGCAGGTAACCCAGTTTAACCAGTTGGGTTGCGATCACACTGCCATGGTCATTTAATAAACTTGCTAACAATGGAGTAAAAACAAACCAGCTAAGAATACCACCTGCCACCAGTACACCGGCGATCTTTGGCCCGATAATATAACCCACTCCCATGTATTCCGGAGTTATTTCCCCGCTTACTTTCGCAGAAGGAAAGATCCTGTTTACTTGCCGGGTTGCAAAATCAGGGACATCTTTAATCACATGAAATATTTTCTGGAGTATCGCATAACCAAAAGCGACCCCCAGACCCATAAAAGCAGTTTTGGCAAAATCACCGCCTTTTTCTCCCGCTTTTAAAACAGAAGCGCAGGCTGTACCTTCCGGATAAGGGAGTATGCCGTGCTCTTTAACGATCAGTGAACGGCGCAGGGGGATCATCATTAAGGTACCGAGAATACCACCAAAGATGGCCAGTACAAGGATCGTAAAATAATTGAAGTAGTTAGCACTGCTGGCATCGCTCAAAAACAGGAACCCCGGCAGGGTGAATACCACACCTGCGGCAATACTTTCACCGGCAGAGCCCGTGGTTTGAATGATGTTGTTCTCTAAGATCGTTGTTTTAAGAAATCTTCTCCCCAGCGTTATTGCGATCACGGCTATGGGAATGGATGCAGAAACAGAAAGACCAGCTTTTAATGTAAGGTACACGGTGGCCGCGCCAAAAATGATACCGAATACCGCGCCTACGATTACCGACTTGACCGTGAACTCTGCCATTTTTGTTTCCGGTGATACAAAAGGCTTAAAAGGAGGTTGCTCCGCCATAGAAGTTGGTTTTGTATGTGGAAGATATGAAAAATAAAAAAGGAGCTGAATTTTCATTCAGCTCCTTTATCATTTGGCAGATAAATTTTAATCAAAACCAGTCTTATCTTTTACAACTTTATTAAGAGATTTGATTCTTGAATAGATCAGGATACCACCAATAAAAGCAGCAATAACAAGGATAAGGAAGAACATTTTTTTATCTGTGAAATTGTCCCAGAAACTGGTCATTACGCCGGCGATCTTTCCACCGATCGATGTAGACAGGAACCACCCCCCCATTAATAATGCTGTTAACCTCGCAGGGGCAAGTTTAGACACCAGCGATAAGCCGATCGGACTTAAGAATATTTCACTGATAGTGAAAACAAAATAAGTTCCCCATAACCAGATCATGGATGCTTTATTTGTATAAATAGAAGGCACAGACATTACTGCAAAGACCATTACCAATGCAGATAAACCGGAAATAAATAATGCCATCCCAAACTTGGACATAGTGGTTGGCTCTTTTCCTCTTCGTCGCAAAAAACTAAAAAAAGGAACAAAAAACAGGGTCAGCGCGACTATGAATAAAGGGTTGATAGATTGAAATAATTCTGTATTTGCGAGTTTGATCTCTCCCTTTGGCCATTTATCTTTTGGAACATTAATAAAATAGGGATCGGGTCCCATTTCCTGTATGACATGGCCACTATCATCTTTTACATCCACCATGTATTCATTGACCTTATTTACAAGACGGGGGGAATCACTCACTTTTTCCATCATACCCAATCCGCCAACAATCTTTTGAGTAAACGGGGCCACTGTCCTGTCGGTATGTTTTTGTGCCCAAAGAGTAAGACCTGTTGAATTTTGGTTATAAATGGTCCAGAAAACAATGGCAATTGCAAAAATAAATAACAGGGCGCCGATGCCTTTTTTATCCTGCCCTTTAGCTTTAACCCAGAGAGAAATATAAAATGCGATAATAGGAAGACATGCAAAAATAAAGGCGTCATTCGCCTTACTTCCCATGATTGTAATGCCATGGCCAAAGATCTTCTCTGGCACAAACCAGCCTATTATGGCAGCAATGATGGCAGGTAAAAATACATAGGAAAGTATTTTTGATAAAGGCATATCTTCTGCCTGTTGAGGTCTCTTAACGTCACCTTCTTTTACATGTTTAACAAATGAGGCAAGAACGATAAGACCAATGATAAGACCTACACCTGCTGCTCCAAATGCGTAACCCCAGCCATATTTATTTCTTAGATAGGCGGCAACGAAATTGCAGAAAAAGGCACCAATATTAATACCCATATAAAAAATGTTATAGGCATTATCTTTTAATGGTCTGAGTTCTTCACGGTTATAAATATTTCCAAGTAAGGTGCTGATATTAGGTTTAAAAAAGCCATTACCAACAATGATCATGGCAAGTGATACAAACATTGCCGTATCTCCCGGGATGGATAAACACAGGTAACCAGCTGCCATCAGGCTCCCACCCAGGAAGATGGATTTTATATAACCAAGATACCTGTCAGCAATTAAACCCCCGATAAAAGGGGTTAGATAAACAAGCGCAATAAAACTTCCTACAATATCGGCGCCAACCCTGCCGGAAAAACCTTTGCCCCCGGTAGTAGTATCTGTCATGTAAATAAATAAAATACCCACCATTAAATAGTAAGCAAAGCGTTCCCACATTTCTGTAAAGAACAATACATACAATGCTTTTGGATGTTTGCCGGTTTTTGCAAGCTCGTTCATACAAAGTTTTTAAGATGATATATCAAAGTCCTTAACCGTTCGAAACAACCAAAATACAGAAATTTAACCACTCAAAAATATTTAGAACTATCTTTAATAAACGCACCCGATATTCGCAAAACTTTAAAATCCAAAGTAGCAACCCATGCGAATTCTTTTATTAGGCTCCGGAGGCAGGGAACACGCCCTCGCCTGGAAGCTCAGCCAAAGTGTCTGGGCCAATCCACTCTATATTGCCCCGGGAAATCCCGGCACGGCTCAGCATGGGATCAATGTGGATCTTGATATCACCGAATTTCATTCGATCGGTAAATTTTGCATTAAAGAAAAGATCGAAATGATCGTGGTCGGCCCGGAAGAACCGCTCGTGAATGGACTTTACGATTACTTCAAATCAAATGAGGGATTAAAGAAAATATATTTTATAGGCCCTTCCCGGAAAGGCGCATTGCTAGAAGGCAGTAAAGCTTTTGCCAAAGAATTTATGCAACGTCATCATATCCCGACGGCAGCATATAGAGAATTTACTATAAATAATTACGAAGAAGGGATAAAATACCTGAAAGAACATGCATTGCCGATCGTGATAAAAGCAGATGGATTAGCAGGTGGTAAAGGCGTAGCTATTTGTACCCATCACCTGGAAGCCATAGCTGAGTTTGAATTGATGATACAGGAGGCCAAATTCGGTGAGGCAGGTAAGAAAGTAGTGGTAGAGGAATTTCTAAAAGGCATTGAACTCAGCGTATTTGTGATCACAGACGGGAAAAATTATTTATTACTTCCTGAAGCCAAAGATTATAAAAGAGCCCGTGAAGGAGATACGGGTTTGAATACCGGCGGCATGGGCGCCGTAAGCCCGGTCCCCTTTGCCACACCCGACTTTATGCACAAAGTGGAAGAACGGATCATCAGACCTACGATCGCCGGTCTGGATAAAGAGAAAATAGATTACGTTGGATTTTTATTTTTTGGATTGATCAGTGTACAAGGAGAACCCTATATTATAGAATATAATTGTCGCATGGGTGATCCGGAAACGGAAGTGATCATCCCCAGGCTGGAATCGGACCTGGTGGGATTGTTGATAGCGGCCACACAACATGAATTAAAGAAAACGCAGATAAGAGTAGATAAAAGATCGGTCGCCACCGTGATGGCTGTTTGCAGGGGATACCCCATTACATACCAGAAAGGTCTTGTGATCACGGGACTGGAAGAAAAGTTTGGCAAACAATCACTCGTTTTCCAAGCGGGTACCGCAAAACAAGATGGGAACATAGTAACAAAAGGTGGCCGGGTATTTTGTGTTAGTTCTTACGCAGATACGATCACTGAAGCAGTGAATACATCTCTTGATGTTATGGAGTATATTGATTTTGATGGAATGAATTACCGGACGGATATAGGTTTTGAGTTTAAGTAGCTTTAAGGGTGCCACGGTTTAAAACCGTGGCACCCTTATTTTTGTATAAATATTAATATGGCGGCCGAAATTCATTACCATGATTACCTCCAGTTAGATAAACTGCTAAGGGCCCAGGCTCCCGAAAGTGATAAACACCATTTACCTGCCCATGATGAAATGCTATTCATCATCATTCACCAGGCCTATGAGCTCTGGTTTAAGCAACTGCATGTTGAAACCGATTCCATCCTTGATATTTTGAGCCGGCCGGCGTTAAATGATAATGCCCCGGAATTGCAGACCGTGGTGCATCGTCTCAACAGGATGATCACCATTTTACGGGTACTGGTTCACCAGGTTGATATTATGGAAACCATGACACCTATGGATTTCCTTGACTTCCGGGATATGCTTCGCCCGGCATCTGGTTTTCAAAGCTGGCAATTCAAGGAACTGGAAGCAAAGCTGGGTTTGACATTTGAAGATCGTCACGGTAAGGAATATTATACGTCCCACTTAAAAAAGGAACATGTGGAGATTATCAAAAAGGCGGAAGAGAATAAATCTTTATCAACACTTTTGAATGACTGGCTGGAGAGAATGCCATTTTTTAACGATGAAGAAAAATGGAAAGCCTTTTTGGTACATGCACCGGTTGAAGGAGTTCATCCTTTCTGGGCAGAATATCGTTACCAGTATTCCAACAGCCTGGCCGAAATAGAAAAAGCCAATAGCGAAGTTTTTGATGAACTATTTATAAAGCCCGCTGTTCCTGGAAGAAAGATCAGCGCCAAAGCTTCCCGGGCTGCTCTTTTCATTATGCTTTACCGGGGTTATCCAATGTTACAGTTGCCATTTCAATTGCTGAATGCTTTACTGGAAATAGATGTACAACTCAGTTCCTGGCGCTATCGCCACATGAATATGGTACACCGTATGATCGGTACAAGGATCGGAACCGGGGGCAGTACCGGAAAGGATTATCTGCAAGCTGCGGCCGATAAACATTATATCTTCAGGGAATTAGCCCAACTCAATAGTTTTCTTATAGAAAGAAGAAAACTTCCAGCCCTGCCGCCGGAAATAGAAAAACGATTAGGGTTTGTGGGCTAAGAGAAAAAGAGTTTAATAAGGCTGTCTTAAATGCAGATTTATTGCCGGGAAGGGCGGGAAGACGGGAAGAAATAAGGAATTAGGGATTGGGGTTTAGGAATTTGGCCTAAAAACTGAAATGTTCAACTGAAGACCAAATTCCTAAATCCCAATTCTATTCCTTCCCGTCTTACCGCCCTTCCCGGCAATTTTATCTCTTAGCTAAAAAAATCTTCCTTCACCATCAATTACCCTGTAGGGCGTCGAAAAAAAACGATCTACGACCATATTAAAATCATCTTTATATACGATAGGCGTGCTATGCCCCGAAGCCGGAAGTATCCATAAATAAGCTTTCGGAATATTTTTGTAGATCAGCATCGTGTGTTCTTCTTTTATCACATCATGATCGCCGCCAATGATCAGGGCCGGGCATTTTACGGTGTGAAGACTCGAGAGGGGTATATGCGGTTGTTCTACTAATAGGCGGAGTAGCTTGTATTCATTTTTTTCTTCCGCACTCTTGTTGGCTTTAGTTTTTAATTGGTTGTACGAAGGCATCACCATATCCCATATCTGTTGGGGCACCGCGGTAGTATCCGGCACAAGGTTCGTTCCGGTAAGCGCCATTTTCTTCACTTTCTCCGGGTGGCGGATCGATAATAAAAGTCCGTTGATTCCGCCATCACTCCAGCCAATCACATAAGCCGAATCAATTTTCATAGCATCCAGCAAAGCAGCATAGTCATCCGCCATCATTTCATAAGAAAGACTGTCACCGGTGTCTGTAGATTTTCCCTGCGCCCGGCTGTCCGCAATAATTACTTTATATTTTTTGCTGAAATAAGGGATCTGGTAAATAAAATTATTGATCTCGCCCCCGTTGCCGTGAATAATTAAAAGCGGTTGTCCCTCACCATATACTTCCGCATACATTTTAAAACCGCGGAGTTCGTAGTATTTACCTGCCGCTTGATTATGTCCATAAGGGAATGCGGTGGAGTCTTTCAGCGATCTTTCAAAATCATCAGTTATTTTCTTTATGTCCTGGGAATAACCGAAAATAATGCTGAACAGGCTTGCCAACAGGAGACCGGTATATTTTCTCATTGGGAGTTAATTTGGCAGAAAGATATTAAAAAAAAGGAGCATGATCTTTGCCTCTTTTTCTTTTTACAATAAATGAAAGGATATATATTATAGCTTCCGTGTCATTTGTATGATCAATACAAGCCGCTTTTCCTTTTTCATAAACAAAGAATTTGATTCAACATTCTTTGTTTATTTTTTCTACAATCGTGCCAAAGTAACTTTCGGGATACCGGTCTTAACCGGGTGAAGATGTTTTTAAATTGCTGGTAACCTTAGATAGAAGGAAGTAAAGGAGGACGAGAACAGCTACAATGGCCGTTGTAGAAAATGTTACACAGCTGTTGTAATATGTCCACAAAAAACCGGCAATAATACTTGCTACCAATGTACAGATGCTTTCGCAGGAAGTATAAAAACCAATAGCGGTGGCCGTGTTTTGACCCTGTGCTGTATTTGTTATCCAGGCTTTACTGATCCCTTCTGTAGCGGCTGCGTAAATGCCGTAAATAAAAAACAATATAAAGATCACAACCGTAGAAGGGTGGAAAGCAAAGCCGGCGTAAACAATGGCAAACAACACCAGCCCTGATGTAAAGACTTTTTTTAAGCCCCATTTATCGCCTAATATACCCAGGGGATATGAAGCCAGCGCAAAAACAAGGTTATAAAAAACATAAGCCGCGATCGTAATGGTATCATCACCCGTCACCGCTTTTGTTTTTAATAATAAAAAGATATCCGAACTGTTGAATAGCGCAAACAACAGCAGGCCTTTTACCAGCCGCTTATATTCCGGTGAGGCAATTTTCCTGTAGGCAAAAAAGGAAAAAAAATTACCCTTGCCTAATGTAGAAGCAGGTTGTTTTTTTTCTTTCAGAAAAAAAATAAGTATGACACTGATGATACCCGGAATGAAAGCAATATAAAATATGGTGGTGTACCGGCCGGGCCAGAAAAACAAAAATAACAGGGCCAGGGCCGGGCCAATAGTGGCACCGACCGTATCGAGGCTCCGGTGAAAACCAAATACCGTTGCCTTTGTTTCGGGTGTGGCTTCCTGTGATAACAAGGCATCCCTGGCGGCCGTCCGGACTCCTTTTCCCAAACGATCCAGTGTTCGTACAAAAAAGATCCAGAGAGGATATACAAAAAAAGCCATCATGGGTTTGGAGATAGCACTCAGAAAATATCCCAGTTTTACAAACGGTAACCGGACACCTTTTTGATCACTTCGTTTTCCAAAAAAACCTTTACTGATACCTGCGGTAAAATTGGCTACACCTTCCAGCATGCCGATCCATAAAACGGAAAAACCAATACTGTCAAGATATACGGGAATGACCGGGTACAATAATTCACTGGCAATGTCAGCAAATAGACTGACCAATGAAAGAAGCAAAACCGTCCGGGTAATTATTTTCATATTATCATGGAAGATAAATGATTTTTCAGGCGATAAATACATGGGAACATTTGATCAATAGGTAGCAAGTGCCTGAATGATCCCTTTCCATAATTTACGTAAAATAAATGAAGAAAGGAACAGGAAAAATCCTTTTAACCGCGAATTGTCAAAAATAGCAACGATAAAAAATATCTTTGCCTGACAAGGGTTTTGCTTTGCTAATTCGAATTATTTCCTTCAACTTTGCTCACAACCTGCCTGACGGTAGACAGGTAAATCCGCTACAATTTCATGGGACTCTTTAACTGGTTTACACAAGAAATAGCTATCGACCTCGGTACGGCTAATACCCTTATCATACATAATGACGAAGTGGTGGTGAATGAACCTTCCATTGTTGCCCTGAACCGCAATAATCCTAAAGAAGTGCTGGCGGTGGGTAAAAAGGCATTGATGATGCATGAGAAGACCCACGAAAGTATCCGCACCGTTCGCCCGCTGAAAGACGGTGTGATAGCGGATTTCAATGCTGCGGAACTGATGATCAGGGAGCTGATCAAGCTGGTTTATCCCAAAAAACCATGGTTTCCCCCCAGCTGGCGGATGATGATATGTATACCCTCCTCGATCACAGAAGTGGAGA
This sequence comes from Chitinophagaceae bacterium, assembly GCA_017882265.1. Classification (GTDB taxonomy): domain Bacteria; phylum Bacteroidota; class Bacteroidia; order Chitinophagales; family Chitinophagaceae; genus JADGPW01. The sequence goes on from JADGPW010000122.1 coordinate 71,263, forward strand.
AAAGGGCCGTGCGTGACAGTGCTGAGCAGGCTGGCGCCAAGGAAGTTTACCTCATTCATGAGCCCATGGCCGCCGCACTGGGTATCGGAATTGACGTGGAAGAACCGGTGGGTAACATGATCATCGATATTGGAGGTGGCACTACCGGTATAACAGTTATCGCATTGGCAGGTATTGTTTGTGACCAGAGTATCCGCATTGCCGGTGATGAGTTTACAGCTGATATTATGGAGGCCCTTCGCCGTTATCATAGTTTATTGATCGGGGAAAGAACAGCCGAGCAGATAAAAATACAGGTAGGAGCCGCTATGAAGGAGATCGATAACCCGCCTGATGATTATCCTGTAAATGGCCGTGACCTGGTCACAGGGATCCCCAAACAAATAATGGTAAGCTACCAGGAGATCGCCGAAGCGCTGGATAAGAGCATTTTTAAAATTGAAGAAGCTATCCTGAAAGCCCTGGAACAAACCCCCCCGGAATTAGCCGCCGATATTTACCGCCGTGGGTTATATATAACCGGAGGAGGTGCATTATTAAGGGGTCTCGACAAAAGGTTGGGCAATAAGATCAAGTTGCCGGTACATGTGGCCGACGATCCGCTGAAAAGTGTGGTCAGGGGAACCGGTATTGCCCTGAAAAATTATAACAGGTATCCCTTTGTGATGAGGTAGAATACCCCAAACCCCTAAAGGGCTTACGAACAATCTCACAGTATGAAATTTTTTGTTTTTCGGAAGAGATCTTTGTTTTGACTAATCATCATAAATAATAATGACTCTTGCTAAAAGCTTCCTGAGCTTGTCGAAGGATCAGGGTTGGGGTTATGCGTAACATATTTCTTTTCATTCGCCGGTATTTTACATTTTTCACTTTCCTTATTTTACAGGTGGTGGCTCTTTGGTTTATGATTAGTTACAACCGGTTTCACCGGGCAAAGTTCCTCGGTATGGCCAACGAAATGACCGGGTTCTTCAACAAACAATATAATAAGGTAGAAGACTATATCAGCCTGAATGAAGAAAACAGGCGGGTTCATAAGTTCAATGATTCCTTACTTAATTTACTTCCCCGCAATTTTATGAAGAGGGATACCGGTATGGAGATAATAAAAGCCCCGGGTTCGTATGATACCACGGGTCAGTACCGCCGTTATTATTCCCGCCCGGCCACGGTGATCTATAATACCGTTAATGCCACCAAAAATTATATCCAGATCAGCAGGGGTTCCAACCAGGGGATCAAAGATAATATGGCGGTCATCAGCTCTGATGGTTATGTGGTAGGAGTGGTCGTGAATGTTAGCGCCAACTTCAGCCAGGTCATGAGTTTATTGCATGTACAGAGCACGGTAAGCGTTTCCCTTAAGAAAACCGGCGATTTTGGTACGGTGGAATGGGACGGAAAGGATCCCCGGTTCCTGTTATTAAAGAAGATACCCAAGACTGTCGATATACAACTGGGCGATACGGTGCTGACTAGTTCCGTATCTTTTAATTTTCCGCCCGGGTATATGGTAGGCACTATCTCAGATAAAAAGCTTGACAATACTACCGGTATGTACCTCCTGAAGGTAAAAACCGCTGCTAATTTTTATAACCTGCAGCAGGTACATGTTATTGAAAATACAGAACGGGAGGAGCAGCTACAATTATTTGATGATACAAAAAAGAAGATCGAAGAAATTAAAAAAGGCCCCAGGTGAACGATTTTTTACGAAATATCCTCCGGTTCGTCGTTTTCATTTCCATCCAGGTGTACGTCTTGAACAGGCTTCATCTCCACCAGTTCATTATACCTTATATATATTATCTTTTTATTCTGTGGCTGCCTTTTTCTGTGTCGAGGATAGTTTTGTTGCTGACGGGATTCCTGACCGGGCTCACACTCGACTATTTTAGTATGCAGATTGGTGTCCATGCGGCCGCTTGTACGCTTATTGCTTATATCAGACCCTTTATAATCAATGTGTTGGCCCCAAAGGACAGTAATGAGTTCAACTACCGGGAACCATCTGCAAAAGCAATGGGATGGCCACCTTACCTCTTATATGTACTGATCCTGACCGTTCTTCACCACACGTATATGACCTTTTTACAATGGCTGCAGTTTGGAAGTTTTTTAGAGTTCTTTATAAAAGTAATCTACACAACCGGTATCAGCATGTTGCTGATCATTACTGCAGAATTATTGTTTCCAAGGAAATTGAAATTCCGGACCAATACAGCATAGAGATTTAATCGCAAAGTCGCAGAGGCGCAGAGGCGCAGTATAGAGACAAGGCATGCCTTGTCTCTATACTGCGCCTCCGCGTCTCCGCAGTTATATATGGTCTCATGTTCCGTCAGTAATTTCAAACTGATAATACTATTCAGAATAATATTTTCTTAAAAGAAATGTTATTAAGAAATAGATTTGGAAACCGCCTCTTCTAATTCGTACTTTGTATTCCGTTAATTAATTAGTTCCCCGTCATCATATTTTACGTTGCCTGTTGCTCTATGCCTGTGTTCAACCAATCAAGAAGCCGTATCATCCGCCTTATTTTCCTGCTTGCATTCATTGTCATTATCGCCCAGTTGTTTAACCTCCAGATCATTTCTGGTAAATACAAGCGCCTGGCTGATGAAAATGCCATTCTCCGGAAAACGATCTATCCTCCACGGGGCCTTGTATTTGATCGTAAGAAACGGCCGATCCTCAATAATACGGGCACGTACGACCTGATGGTGACGCCATCCCTGACAAAGGGAATTGACACCGCTTTTTTCTGTCGCCTGATGGGAATCGACTCCGCTGAATTTCGCAGGAGGATCCTTACGGCCATCATAAAAAACACTTCACAGAAACCATCTGTATTTGAAGCCTCGCTGGACCCACCAAAATTTGCCCGTATCCAGGAGAATCTCTGGAAGTTTCAAAATGGTTTTTATATCCAGGAGCGGCCTATTCGTTCTTATCCTTCCAATTGCGGAGCCAATATTGTGGGTTACCTGGGCGAGGTTGATACCACTTATTTAAGAAAACATGCAGATGAAGGTTACGTAAGTGGGGATTATGCCGGCATGACGGGGC
>JADGPW010000123.1 GCA_017882265.1 Chitinophagaceae bacterium
TATCTGTGAAATTAAATCTGTGTAACCTGCCAGCCGGCAGGCAGGTCTGTGGTTAAACGATTTTTTGAGTATGCCGAAACTGTTTGGCTAAGAATAATTTGTCCCTGGCCAAGTATTACAAATGTATAGCCTCCCCATACGCCACCTCAATAGCATCTTTCACGCTTTCACTGATCGTTGGATGAGGATGGATACTATTCAGCACTTCATGATAAGTAGTTTCTAATTTTCTGCCGACAACGGTTTCAATGATGATCTCCGTTACATTATAACCGATCATATGCGTGCCCAACCACTCACCGTATTTGGCATCAAAGATCACTTTTACAAAACCTTCCAGGTGACCGGCTGCGGATGCTTTACCACTGGCACTCAGCGGGAACTTGCCCACCTTAACTTCATGACCGGCTTCTTTGGCCTGCTTTTCTGTATAACCCACAGAAGCAATTTCAGGAAAGCAATATGTACAACCCGGGACATTGTTATAATCCAATGCTTCCGGCTGGTGATCATATTTCTTTTCATTGTAGCCAATATTCTCTACGCAGATAATTCCTTCCTTGCTCGCCACATGGGCCAATGCCTGGCCCGGTGAACAATCGCCAATAGCATAAAAACCGGGAATATTGGTCTGGCTATATTTATCAACCATGATGCGGCCCTTATCCGTTTTGATACCCAGTTCCTCCAAACCGATCCCTTCAATATTGGCGGACACACCGATCGCGCTTAATAGAATATCAGCCTCGATGATCTTTTCACCATCCGCTGTTTTTACTTTTGCTTTTACACCCTCGCCTGATGTATCCACGGATACAACTTCGCTATTGGTCATGATCTCAATGCCCTGTTTCCTAAAATTCCTTTCTAATTCTTTGGAGATGTCCTCGTCTTCCACCGGTACTACCCTAGGTAAAAATTCAATGATAGTGACTTTTGTTCCCATACTGTTATAGAAATATCCAAACTCTACACCGATAGCTCCGCTTCCTACGACGATGATTGATTTTGGTTGTGATGGGAGGTTCATCGCTTCGCGGTAGCCGATTATCTTTTTGCCGTCCTGTTTCAGGGCTGGTAATTCGCGGCTACGTCCGCCGGTGGCGATAATGATATGTTTTCCTTCTACTATTTTTTTACTGCCATCGGCCGCCGTAACTTCTATTTGGCCCTTTGATTTCAGTTTGCCAAAACCCATGATCACATCGATCTTATTCTTCTTCATCAGGAACTGGACACCCTTGCTCATTTTATCAGCCACACCCCGGCTTCTTTTGATCACGGCTTCAAAATTGGGTTTACCACTGGCTTCAATACCAAAACTGCTGGCATGTTTAATGTCTTCATATACCTGGGCGCTCTTCAGCAGGGCTTTCGTGGGGATACAACCCCAGTTCAGACAAATTCCGCCCAGGCTTTCCTTTTCAATGATCGCCGTTTTAAAGCCTAACTGTGATGCACGGATAGCCGCCACATATCCACCGGGGCCGCTGCCGAGCACTACTAGATCGTATGCCATAAATTATTTAATATTTAAGATTGAATATTTTAGATTTAGGAGTTGCGAAGTTATTTGAAAAGGGGCAATATTATTTGCCGGGAAGGGCGGTAAGACGGGAAGGAGAGTAATTTCTTCCTCCCAAGGAGTCCTTAGGACCGTCTTACCGCCCTTCCCGGCTATTTTGTCGGTCATAACAAGGCTTTTCAACAGCCGGGTAAAAAAATCTCAGGTTACCCTCCCAAGTTGGCGATCTTTCCCCTACCTTTGCCGTCCAAAATTTAGTATCAATCATGGCCAGAGTTTGTCAGGTTACAGGTAAAATCCCGATCGGCGGAAACAAGGTTTCTCACTCCAATATCAAGACCAAGCGTCGCTTTCTGCCCAATTTGCAGAAAAAAAGATTTTACCTCGTGGAGGAAGATAAATGGATCACCTTGAAAGTTTCCACGGAAGCGATCCGTACAATCAATAAGAATGGTCTTTACAACGTAGTAAAAGAACTGAGGGCTAAAGGTCAACATATTTAGGAAGGTTGAAAAGCTATCAACCTATCCGCGAATAAACATATCAACTTAACAAAAAATGGCAAAGAAAGGAAATAGGGTACAGGTGATCCTGGAATGTACCGAGCACAAAACAAGTGGTAAACCCGGCACCAGCCGTTATATCACAATGAAAAACAAGAAGAACAACCCGGAAAGGCTCGAACTGAAAAAGTTCAACCCGATCCTAAAAAAGGTGACTGTTCACAAAGAGATTAAATAATTTTGAAAAGTACAATTGGAGAATTGGGAAATTGAAATTTCAAAATTTCCCAATTCCAAAATTCCAAAATATAAGTAATGGCAAAAGCAGCAAAAACGGCGATCAAGAAAGATTCCAAAGCCTCCGACGCAAAGAACTGGTCAAAAGTGATCAAGGCGGTTCGCAGCCCTAAGACAGGCGCTTATACTTTTAAAGAGCAGATCATTCACAAGGATAAAGTGAAGGATTTTTTAGCCCAGAAATAGGAATAGGCTGATATTTTAGTAGGAAGCTATTCGTGATGACGAATGGCTTTTTCATTAAAAGTCAGTAAGTCAGTGAGACAGTAGGTCCGTGAGGGAATCGTATTTTCAATAGTCTTTCTCTCTCACTGACTCACTGTCCTACTGTCTTACTGACTAATTTGACTGACTGACTTAATATCTTTACGAAAATGGGCTTCTTCAACAAACTGTTCGGTAAAAAGGAAAAGGAAATTCTTGAACAGGGTCTGCAAAAGACCCGGCAGGGTTTCTTTGCTAAAATAACCCGGGCGATTGCTGGTAAAAGCAAAGTAGATGAAGAAGTGCTGGATAATCTCGAAGAGGCGCTGGTCAGCGCAGATGTCGGTATTGAGACCACGGTTAAGATCATTGAACGTATTGAGAAAAGGGTGGCGAAAGATAAATACATGGATTCATCCGGACTGAATAAAATGCTGCAGGAAGAGATCGAACAGATGTTGGTGGATGCGCCAGGATCAAACAGTTATGCATTTGATACCGAACTTCCGGCGAAGCCATATATCATTCTGGTCGTGGGTGTGAACGGGGTTGGTAAAACAACCACAATTGGTAAACTGGCCTACCATTTCAAAAATGCAGGCAAGTCGGTGTTACTTGGCGCGGCCGATACTTTCCGGGCGGCCGCTGTGGAACAATTAACCATCTGGAGTGAACGAGTGGGAGTGCCTATCGTCAAGCAGGATATGGGTAGTGATCCGGCAGCCGTAGCTTTTGATACAGCGCAAAGCGCCGTTGCCAGGCAATCGGATGTGGTGTTGATCGATACGGCGGGACGCCTGCATAACAAATCACACCTTATGGAAGAACTGAGTAAGATCAAAAGGGTCATTCAGAAACTAATACCCAATGCACCGCATGAAGTATTGCTGGTACTGGATGGGTCCACGGGACAAAATGCTATTGAGCAGGCCAAACAATTTACGACAGCGACCGATGTAACCGCATTAGCCATTACCAAACTAGACGGAACGGCGAAAGGTGGGGTAGTGCTGGCGATAGCCGATCAATTCAGGATACCGGTGAAGTTCATTGGTATGGGTGAGAAAATGGAGGATCTTTTGGTATTTGATAAACATGAATTTGTGGACAGCCTGTTTACGCTTCAATCATGAGTGGAAGGATATAAAACTTAAATTCTTCAGGACGCTTTCAGGTTCTTTATGGCGGCATTGGCTGCATCATTGGCTGCCTTCATTGTATTCGAGATCATGGTCTCCAATTGATTCTTTTTTTCCATCAATTGCTGAAGCGTCAGCATATCCTGTTGACTCATATCACTAACGGCATCCTTATTGTCTTTCAGTTTATCAATCAGTACATTTAACTCGTTCAGTTTAGTTTTCATTTGGTTGAAAATATTATCGATCTCTTCCATCCTGGCATGGGCAGTTTTCTTTTTCGGGTTTGTTTCAATTCTATCCTGGTTTTGTGAAGGCACAGTTTGTATATGTCCTTTCTGTCCGGAGACGAGGTTAACCGTAAGCATAAAACAGCTTAGGAAAATAATATTTTTCATAGAAGCTATTTTTAGTATTGCAAAGATTGGAATATTTTATAGAAAATTTCTCAGCACCTGCCGGCTACTTCATTGAAATAATATTTGCCCAGGTGCCTCCACAACAGGGGCAAAGCCGCATATCCTCGTATAATTCATAAATGGTACAGATCTGGAGGCCTTCCTGTTTGAACTGATCAGGGATATTGGTGGAGGGATAAACGTTAGTACCGACTTTAATCCCCCAATTGGTACAGGTGGTTCCATTCTGAGTGATGGTAACTGTGGTACAGGATGAACTATTATCTTTTCTACAACCCAGGCTGTTAATGATTAAACAGGCGGTTAATATGAACAGGATCTTCATATCATAGATTTAAAGAATATCCCTTTAAAGGTCACAAAAGCCGGGCCACATTAGCCAACAAACCTACCTTTGCGCAGATTTTTATGAAGACAAAAACACTCAAAAAGGATAAGGTCAATATCATCACCCTGGGATGCAGTAAAAATATGGTGGATAGTGAGGTATTAAGCGGCCAGCTTCTGGCTAACGATATTGAGGTGGTCCATGAAAATAAAAGATCGGATCATAATATCGTGGTGGTGAATACCTGCGGGTTTATTGAAAAGGCGAAGGAAGAAAGCATTAATACGATCCTCGACCAGGTAGAACTGAAAAGGAGGGGTCTCCTGGATAAGGTTTATGTGACCGGTTGCCTGAGCGAACGGTATAAGAATAGCCTGGAAGCCGAGATCCCTGAAGTAGATGCCTATTTTGGTACGATGGAGTTACCGATGATCTTAAAACAGTTCGACGCGGATTATAAATCGGAGCTGTTAGGTGAACGATTACTCGCCACCCCCAGGCATTATGCCTACCTGAAGATCTCGGAAGGATGCAACCGGACCTGTGCCTTCTGCGCCATCCCGCTGATGCGTGGTCAGCATATCAGCCGGCCCTTGGAAGAACTCGTAAAAGAAGCGGAGAACCTGGTAAAGAAAGGTGTGAAGGAGATCATGCTCATCGCGCAGGAATTAACCTATTATGGTCTGGATATTAACAAAAAGAGAATGTTGCCGGACCTGTTGCATCATCTTGCCGATGTAAAAGGTCTTGAATGGATCAGATTACATTATGCCTATCCCTCCAGGTTCCCATTGGAGATACTTGATGTGATAAAAGAAAGAGATAATATCTGCAATTACCTCGATATGCCCTTGCAGCATGCCGCTGATAATATGTTAAAAGCAATGAAGCGACAGATCACCCGGGCGGAAATGGAGGACCTGGTCGCCGCGATACGTGATAAGGTACCGGGTATTTGTTTACGGACAACCCTTATTGCAGGTTTCCCTGGAGAAACATTAGATGACCTTGAAGAACTAAAAGCTTTTTTACAAAAGCAGCGGTTTGACCGGGTCGGGATCTTCACTTATTCACATGAAGAAGGCACCAGCGGTTTTGCGCTCAATGATGATGTGCCGCCTGAAGAAAAAGAAAGAAGAGCACAGGAGATCATGGAAATTCAGCAGGATATCTCTTTTGAACTCAACCAGCAAAAGGTTGGGAAAGTATTCAAAACTCTCATTGATAAGAAAGAAGCCGGCCGTTACCTGGGCCGCACCGAGTTTGACAGCGTTGAAGTGGATAATGAAGTGGTGATAAATGGGCCGGGCAAATTGCCAGTAGGCGAATTCGTCAATGTGAGAATCACCAAGGCTTATGATTATGATTTGGAAGGAGAAGTGATCTGAGCATTGAGCAATTCGGGTGGAAATATTCAATATTCCCCGCCGGACTGACGCAGTCGAGCAGGAATATTCAATGTTCAGCTCCCGCAAAAAAATAATTTTGGCTGCCTGTCCGGTTTTTATCAGCCTGTCCGTCTATATAGCGTAACTTATTTCTAAACTTAAAACAGAAACTCATGGAAAAATTCATGCTTATTTTTCACAATGGTGCTCACCAGGAACGTTCCCCGGAAGTTATGCAGGCTGATATGGGAAAATGGATGGCCTGGATCGAGAAATTAAGTAAAGCCGGAACCTATATAAGTGGCGAACCTCTTTTGCCGGGTGGCAAATTAGTAAAAGGTACCGATAAGGTCACCGATGGGCCTTATACAGAAACAAAAGAAGTTGTCGGCGGCTTTTTTATTGTTAATGCTGCCAATATGGACGATGCAGTAGCTATTACAAAAGACTACCCGGATTTTCATTATGGTGGAAGTGTGCAGGTAAGGCAGATAGCCAAAATGTAAAAAATGTTTTCTCGCACCCGTTTTGCCTCAGGGGCGAGAAGGGATCTTATTTCTTAGGTAATTTAAAACTATTCATATGGCTTCCTCTATTTATCAATCAACCATCATTTTTAACCTGAACGACCGGCTTTTCCAAAACGCACTGGCAGGCATTACCGAAGATCAGGCCAAACAAAGAGTTAGTGATCACAATAATCCTGTCAACTGGATAGCGGCACATACAGTCTATGCCCGGTATTTAATGTTGGTTTTTTTGGGAAAACCCGTTCCCAATCCTTACCATGAGCTGTTCGATAATTTTAAAGGTTATGACGCCTCCATAAAATACCCTCCTCTTGAGGAGACAAAAAATGAATGGCATAAAGTAACCGCGTTATTGAATGAAGCAATGAAATCCGTCACCGATGAATTTCTTGCCGGGGATTCTCCAATTAAAAGCCCTATCGGGGATTTTACAAATGGAGGCACCCTTGCTTTTTTAACGCAGCATGAAAGCTACGATATTGGTCAGCTGGGATTTCTTAAGAAATACTTTACCAAAGAAGCCATGAGTTATAATTAACCATTGATAAAAAAGGGTAGGGCGGCGATCAAACATTTATTCCATATCAATACGCCAAGAGAGAAAGTTTACCAGGCCCTCACCACCTTGGATGGCCTGGCAAACTGGTGGACAGCACAAACAAGTGGTGAGACCAAATTGGGCGGTATCATTGATTTTGGGTTTGGGAACCAGGTGGTAACTAAAATGAAAGTGGTAGAACTGATTCCCAATGAGTTGGTCAAATGGGAATGTGTGGGTGGTTTTGATGACTGGGTCGGTACCACCGTCTCGTTCCGCCTGGATGAAAATGATGGGAAGACCCGTATCCGCTTCTCTCATGATAACTGGAAAGAAGACAATGATTTTTATGCAGGTTGTTCTTTTTCCTGGGAAAGGTATATGGAGAGTTTATGGCAATTATGCCAAACGGGCAGGGGAGAAGCATTCGGGAGAGAAGGGTACAGGAAATAAAATTAATTTGCACAAAAATGATTGGTGCCAACAGACAGCCATATTCATCAAACCCTTGACCATCTTTTCCGGCACGAATCGGGAAAGTTGGTGTCAGTACTCACGAGGATTTTTGGTTCTCACAACCTTCAATTAGCAGAAGATGTGGTCCAGGACACGCTCCTGCAGGCAATGAATAGCTGGAAAATGGGTGGCCTGCCTGCTAATCCATCCGGGTGGTTATTTACGGCAGCAAAAAATAAAGCGCTGGATAGTATACGAAAACAAAAAAGACATCACGAATTCGCTGCCAATGTTTCGTATTTATTGCAATCTGAATATACCCTTTCCTCAACTGTAAATGAATTGATAAATAATAATGAATTGGAAGATGACCAGCTCAGAATGATGTTTACCTGCTGTCACCCCTCCCTTTCTTCTTCCTCACAGGTGGCATTGGTTTTAAAAACACTCTGTGGTTTCAGTATTGCGGAAATAGCCCGGGCCTTTATAACTACAAATGATACCATAGAAAAAAGGTTATACCGCGCCAAACAACAGTTCAGGGAGCAAAAGATAGCTTTTGAAATTCCGCAGGAGCAGGAACTGGAAATGCGCCTGGATAATGTATTAACCGCGATATACCTGCTATTTAATGAAGGGTATAATTCCACGCAGCACGAAGACCTGATCCGGAAAGACCTGCTGGAAGAAAGTCTGCGGCTGGGGCAGTTACTGGCCCATCACCCTGCTACCAGGAAGCCGGATGTATTTGCATTATTGGCCCTTATCAGTTTTAATATGGCCAGGAGCCGGGCCCGTCTTGATGAGGATGGGAATATCCTGCTGCTGGCTAAACAGAACAGAACATTATGGGACCGCTCATTAATTCAAATGGGATTTGATTATCTCGATCAATCTGCCGAAGGCGATTGGCTGAGTGCATATCATATTGAAGCTGCTATTGCATACGAACATGTATCAGCGTCCAGTTACCCCGCCACTAATTGGAAAAATATCCTGCGTTATTACGACCTGCTTTACAGGATTCAACCCACTCCCTTGGTTGCGTTAAACAGGTCCGTAGTAATTGGTGAGCTCGATGGTCCCGCCGAAGGGATCAGGGCTATTGAAAATATTGAAGATGCCGGGTCGCTTAAAAACTATTACCTATTTCACGCTATTTTGGGTGAAATGTATTCCAGGTTGAATGAAACGGAAAAAGCGGACGCCTGTTTCGGCGAAGCAGCGCGGCTTACAGGATCCCGGGCCGAGAAAAAATTACTCGCTGAGAAAATGAGCAGGCTCTAGTTGGATGGAATCAAAATAACTCTTTATATTTTAAAGTGAGTGTCCGGATATAGGAACCTAATGTACCCGTTGTGGCCTTCGTGTTTCATTGTGTTCTTTGTGCTCCTGTATTTGGGATCACAAAGGACACAAAGAATTGCACAAAGAACACAAAGCCGAGAGAGGTATGTGTATATAGATAGGCAGCTATTATTAGACGAAAAAATACCCCTGAATGATCACGATAGAAATGGTCCGTCAATTGGCGTTATCCTTTCCTGAAGCAGAGGAACTTCCTCATTTTCACCTGGTATCTTTCCGGGTTAGAAAAAAGATCTTTTGCACTATTCATGAAAAGGATCAGAAAGTAATGGTTAAACTTTCACCTGTTGACCAATCCGTTTTTAGTGCTTTTGATAATACTATTATTTATCCTGTTCCCGGCGGTTGGGGTAAGCTAGGCGCCACGTTTATTGAAATGAAAAAGGTAAAGAAGAATATGTTCAAAGATGCCCTGACCATGGCATATTGTAATGTGGCCCCTAAAATATTGGCGGAGAAATATTTGTCTAAATGAAAGGGAATTGGAAATTTGGGATTTGGAATTAGGACAAGGATTCAGCTTTTTTTGAGGCTGCGCCTAATTCCCAATTACTAACCTGCCTGCCGGCAGGCAGGTTCCTAATGCTCACACATGTGGCACCAACGACTCCTTATACATTCCCGCTTCCACACCGATCCGATCGTTCAATTGGCGGAACAGGTCCTCTGCCTGTGATTCTTTGGTGAAAAATTCAAGAATATAGCCATAGGTACAGCTTTCATAATAAGCCTCATAAATGTTGAGGTGGTGACGGGTGGATAATTGTTTATAAAAATTGATATCGTTCTCGTTGTGACCGATAAATGCCATTACCTTGATCAGTCCGTTATCGCTTTGTTTGTATTCAATTTGAACAGGAGAATAACCACCTGCCTGTACCACTTTTACAAAATGTTCCGGGAAGGTCTCTGAACGTCTGCCTTCCATAAAAGCATATTGGAAATCTTCCTGGGGCCATTCATGTTGCGATACATATTTAAACCTGCTTTTTTTCTCCACCTGCTCCTGCAACATCATGTCACCATGTTTATTCATCAGGCGTTTGGTAAATGGTTCCCATTTCACTACAAATTCATCAAATCCAAGATTGGTGATAAACCCAACAAACTGGACGATCATATTTTTTTTCATGTGTTGTAATTAAAATAAACTTATTGGGCTTTTACCGCAGCGACCAGCGGCGCCGCAACTGGCTCAGCAGGAATATTTACGGCATCTATGGAATGGATCACCCCATTGGAAGCCTGCTTGTCGCGCGACAATATTTTAGCGCCATTGATACGAACATCTCCATCTTTTATACTCACCTGAACTTCCGTGCCGTTGATTGTCATTAGTTTCTGGCCATCCCGGAAATCTTTCAATAGTTTTTTAGAGGCCAATACATGATAATTAAGGATACCGGAAAGCCGGTTTTTGTTTCCTGGTTTAAGAAGGTCTTCATAAGGGCCTGAATCCAGTTTGCCAAATGCAAGATTGACGGGAGCAAATAGAGTAAAAGCGCCATGTTTGCTTAATGCATCTTCCAGTTCCGCGGCTTTAAATCCTTTCATTAAGGCGCTCAGGTTCCGGTCCGCATTGGCAATTTCAAGGACAGTTGACATGTTAAAGGGATTAAAGACAGATAGAATAATCTGCTATTTCTGTAAGGTACGCTTTATTACTGGTTCAAGAGGTTTTAATTGATACGATCATGTCAGACAAATCTTGCTTCTTCGCAGATCATATGTCGCACAGAGAAAAAGAGAAAAAGAGATTCGATCCGAATTAACCCCTTTTTTTCTCTTTCACCCCTGTGCGAAATCTTTTTGAATCAGAGAGCAAACTGTCAAGCACGCTTTTGTAGTACCTTTCTTGTCCACCTCACCGGGTAAAAGAAAATAACTAACTTAACATATCATTCGGAAAATTCAATCGCATGGAATTTGTTGACTATTATAAAATATTAGGAGTAGATAAAAACGCTTCGCCGGAAGATATTAAAAAGGCATACCGGAAACTGGCAAGAAAACTTCATCCCGATGTAAATCCTAATGACAAGGATGCGCATAAAAAATTTCAACAGGTCAATGAAGCCAATGAAGTATTGAGTGACCCTGAAAAACGTAAGAAATATGATCAATATGGTAAGGACTGGCAACATGCGGATCAGTTTGAGCAATCGCGCCAATCACAGCGGCAATACCAGTATTCGGGTGACCAGTCATTTGGTGGTGGGACCGGTGAAGGGGACTTTTCTTCATTTTTTGAATCCCTTTTTGGTGGAGGCGGTCATGAAAGAAGAAGCCGGCAAACGAAATTCAGGGGGCAGGATTATCAAGCCGGGTTGCAACTTAGTCTGTTAGATGCTTATAAAACCCAGCAGCAAACACTAACCGTGAATGGGAAGAATATTCGTATCACGATCCCCGCGGGTGTGGAGAATGGGCAGGTCATTAAATTGAATGGGTATGGAGCGCCGGGCGTTAATGGCGGCCCCCATGGAGATCTATATATTACTTTTTCTATTGCGGATGATAAGAATTTTAAACGACTTGCGAATGACCTGTATACCACCGCCGCCATCGATCTCTATACCGCAGTATTAGGTGGCGAAAAGATCATTGATACAATGGACGGAAAAGTAAAGCTGACAGTTAGTCCCGGAACGCAGAATGGAACCAGGATCAGGTTGAAAGGGAAAGGTTTTCCAATTTATAAAAAAGAAAAAGAATTTGGCGACCTGTATGTGACTTTCCATGTTACGATCCCCACCCACCTGACCGAGGAGCAAAAGCAGCTCTTTACTGAATTATCAAAAAAATAATTTGTAAAACAGACCCCATGCCAACCGACAACCTGGTGCCAGCCAATGAATTCTGTATCTCCCATCATGCAGAGATATCTTTTATACATTCTTTGCATGAATCGGGATTGATAGATATGGTAATCATTGATAAAACAGGATTTATCCCTGCCGATCAGTTAAGCCAATTAGAAAAACTGGTACGCTTCCATTATGAAATGGATATTAATCTCGAAGGAATTGAAACGATCACGCATTTGCTGCAACAACTGGAACTTATACAGGATGAGATTATCCGACTCCGGAACAGGCTTCGTTTATATGAACTGACAGAATAAGGGCAGTTACTCCTGCCAGCCTGATCTTACTGCCCATCTATCATTATTGACATTATTAAATGTGGAATTGGCCTTACTTTGTGTGCTCAAAAACCTATCAATGCGTTACCTGTTTTTCCCGATAATTGCCCTCCAAACCCTTGTACTGGAAGCCCAGGATACTTTACCTACACCCAGGAATATTCTCTCTGCTTATAATAAGGGAACCCGATCAATTACAGGTGCCCCCGGGAAAAATTACTGGCAGAACCGGGCTGATTATTCGATACAGGTCAATTTTGATCCGGTCACAAGACTGGTCACGGGTACAGCAGATATTGATTACACCAATAATAGCCCGGATACATTGAGATCTATCCTGTTCAAACTTTATCCCAACCTTTACAAAATGGGAAGTGACCGGACCATGATCATCAAACCGGGGGACCTTACAAACGGGGTTAAAATAACTTCCATCAGCATTAATGGTTTCGGGAAAGATACCGCCGGCTTGAAAATGGATGGTACAAATATGACGGTAACCAATAACCAATTAGGGCCCCATCAATCCATGCACTTCTCGATCAGCTATTTTTACACCTTGAATAAAGGGTCCCATATCCGTACCGGGGAAATTGATCCGGGTGCTGATTTTGTGGCTTATTTTTTTCCCCGGATAGCCGTATATGATGATATCGATGGTTGGAATCAATATCATTATACTGGCTTTCAGGAATTTTATAATGACTTCTGTCATTTCACGGTTTCAATAACTGCCCCCTCTAACCAGGTGGTTTGGGCGACGGGGAACCTTTTAAATGTAAAGGATGTGCTGAATGAATCCGTTTACAACCGCTTACAAAAGGCTGAAAATACTGATGGTATTGTAACGGTTATCGACAGCACAGAAATGACAAATGCCACTCATAAATCTGGCCCTACCAATACCTGGTTTTTTGAAGCGGATAATGTAACGGATTTTGTATTTGCCTGTAGTGATCACTATATGTGGCATTCCACCAGCCTGGTCGTGGATAAAAAGACAGGAAGAAGAACCCGGGTGGATGCGGTATTCAATCCAAAACATAAGGATTATTTCACGGTGATCAGCGACGCCAGGAAAACGGTGGAGGCGATGAGTTACTCTTTTCCGGCATGGCCTTACCCTTACCCGCATGAAACAGTATTTGACGGACTCGACCAGATGGAATATCCCATGATGGTGAATGATAACCCGGTTTCGGACCATGCCGAAAGTGTGGAACTCACCGATCATGAGATCTTTCATACCATGTTTCCCTTTTACATGGGTATTAATGAAACCAAGTATGCCTGGATGGATGAGGGTTGGGCTACCATCGGGGAATGGATCATTTCTCCTATTATTGATTCAAGCCTGGTGGATGAATACGGCGTTAAGGCTGTCGGAACCAATGCCGGTAATGAGACCGATCTGCCCATCATGACGCTTTCCACGGAGATCAGCCGGGCGTATTTTACTAATAGTTATCCTAAACCTGCCATGGGTTATTTATATATCAGGGATCTCCTGGGCGATGAGCTGTTCACAAAAGCATTACATCACTATATTGAACAATGGCATGGCAAGCACCCGATGCCTAATGATTTTTTCTATAGCATGAATGAAGGCGCCGGCCGTAACCTGAACTGGTTCTGGAAAAAATGGTTCTTTGAAGACGGCATTCCCGATCTCGCTATCTCATCAGTAAAACATACCGGTAAAAATTATGCGGTCATGATTACCGCCAAAGGCACTAAACCGGTTCCGGTCGCCCTGGAAATTGATTATACCGATAATACAAAAGAAAATATACACCGGAGCATATCCGTATGGGAAAAAGGCAATCGTAGTACGGTTATCAGTTTTAATACAACCAGGACCATCAAAAAGATTATCCTCGGTGATCCGCATATACCGGATAGTTACCCGGCTGATAATGTCTACGAAATGAAATAGTATTCCTTATCTTTTAAAGCCTGCCGTTTTAGCCGGTATTCCCGGTTGATTAATTAGAATGGCTTAAGGTGTCAGCAATCTTTTTGGCTTCTTCCATTTTACCGGCAGGAACAGGGATCCTGACAGTTTCCTGTTGCATGGCCTGTAAAGTGGGAAATTCAAATTTGATTTGTAGCATCGGGACACTTGATTCCGCATTAATGCCGGCGGCAATTAAATGGGCGCCCAGGTGTCTCCATGTCTGGAAAGTACCTCCAACCCAGGCGGAAGATGGGCCGATATATGCTTCATGAATACCTTTCTTCAGGAGTTGGGTTCGGATTAGAGGCGCAATAAAAGCAACAAGGGAAATAAACAGAATTATTCCGGCCACGATTACCAGGAAAAGACTATCCTGGTAGATCAAAAGCAGGATACCACAAACAGCAATGGCTATTATTATCACCATTCGCAGCATTTTCCTGTTTGTAGACATCATCTCCTTTTGGTTCTCTTTTATAAATGAATCCCATTCCTCCTGGGTATAGGTCCAGTGCGCCAATGGATTTAACTGGTTAACCAGCCTGGTAAATTCCCTGGCTCTCGGAATATAGACCAACGCGGTAATAAGAGCAATCATAGCCAGGAATCCAAAAGCAAAGATCAAGGCAAAACCTCCGTTCATTCCATCAAAACCGCTATACCCGGTGATCACGGCACCTGCGATCATCAGGACCGCTACTATAAATGCATTCCTCATTACCCGCGCAGGTTTGTTGATTATTTTTTTTGAAAGTTTGTCCGCTTGCATATTATCTTTTTTTTCGGTTAGGTAAAAACATTTTTATAACCATTATCCTATTCAGCAAGCTATCCATGAAAATATTTTCTATAAATGATGATCATCACCAGTATCACTGATTGCCGTCACAACGGGTTAAAGGCAAAGAGACAGGAAGGGCAAAAGAACCCCGGAGCAGGAAAAAAAATCCATTATCTTAGATTCAATAAACCTTTTCCATGGGCGACGACAAGTATATTTTTCTAAACCGTGACCTTAGCTGGCTGAGTTTTAACTATCGTGTATTGATGGAGGCGGCCGACGAAACCGTTCCTTTATACAACCGGATATCCTTTCTTTCCATTTTTTCTTCCAACCTGGATGAGTTTTTCCGGGTCCGGATGCCGGCTATATTTGCTTTTACCAGTATTGAGGCCAAAAAGACATCTATCCGGGAAGAATATCCAAAGGACCTGGTGCGGGAGGTACAAACAACCATACATCAGCATCTCGAACAATTCGGTAGCATACTCAGCAACCAGGTAATACCGGAACTAAAAAGAAATCATATCTGTTTGTATTATGGCGACATGATCCGGGCAGAACACACCGAAACGATATTGGAATATTTTTTATCAAAAGTATTATCGTTTATTCAGCCTATTATTTTACGAAAAGAGAACCAGGCGGAAGTTTTCCTGGAGAACAATGCCTTGTATTTTATTGTCGATATTGGATCAGCCAGCGCCGGGAACGATGCGCATATCTATGCACTGCTCAATATCCCTTCGGGTAATCTCCCCCGTTTCTCTTCTTTGCCGGCCATCAATGATGATAATTATTTAGTTTTCCTCGATGATGTGATCAGGGAAAACCTGCAGGAAATATTCCCTGGCTTTATCGTCCATGGGGCTTATAGTGTGAAGCTAACCCGGGATGCGGAGATGAATCTCGAGGATGAATTTGTGGGGGATATCGCCGAAAAGATAGAGAAGCAACTGGAAAAAAGGGAAGTGGGTCATTCCACCAGGCTGCTTTATGATCAGCAAATGCCGGCTTCTGTGAAAGAGTTTGTACAAAAATACTTTTCCCTCCGGGATGAAGAAATGGTGGAAGGCGGACGTTATCACAACCTGAAAGATCTCGGCAATCTTCCCAACCCCCGGCTGGATGTTGCCCGGAAGACCGACCCGGGCACCCGGGATCAACAGGGAAGACTGGAGTATGCCAGCTGGCCAGCCCTTGCGCACCCGGGATTTGATAACCATCATTCCATATTTCAAAGCATTTTAGAAAAAGAACGACAACTGCATTTGCCTTATCATTCCTACAATTATATCCTGCGTTTCTTCAATGAAGCTGCTATCGACCCTTACGTAAAGGAGATCTATGTGGCGCTTTACAGGGTGGCAGCCGACTCTCATATAGTGAATGCATTGATCAGCGCCGTAAAGAACGGAAAGAAAGTGACCGTATTTGTGGAACTGAAAGCAAGATTTGATGAAGCCAATAACCTGCGCTGGTCCAAAAAAATGAAAGCAGCCGGCATCAGGATCATCAATAGCATTCCTGGTCTGAAAGTACATGCCAAGGTAGCCCTGGTAAAACGCCAGGAGCAGAAAGAGTGGCAGCATTATTCTTTTATGGCCACCGGCAATTTCAATGAGGCGACCGGGCGGTTCTACACCGATCATGTCCTTTATACAGTCAATAAAGAATTTAGCCAGGAACTGGAAATGTTATTTGACTACCTGTTATCCAGGAAGCAACCGGGGGAATATGGAAAGATACCATTCAAACATCTGCTGGTTTCACAATTCAATATGATGAAACGGCTAAACCAACTGATCGACCGGGAAATTGAAAATGCAAAAGAGGGTAAGCCTGCTTCGATCATCATTAAGCTGAACAACCTGCAGGAAAAAGAAATGATCACCCGGCTTTATAAAGCCAGCCGGGCCGGTGTAAAAGTGCAACTGATCATACGCAGCATCTGCTGCCTGGCGCCGGGCATTCAAGGGCAGAGTGAAAACATCACGGTGTATCGTATTGTGGACCGGTACCTGGAGCACGCGCGTGTTTTTGTATTTCATAATAATGGGGAACCTGATTATTATATGGGGAGCGCCGACTGGATGAACCGCAACCTGTATAGCCGGATAGAAGTTTGTTTTCCTGTTTATGATAAAAAACTGAGCGGGGAGATCGGTGATATCCTTCAATTACAACTCAGGGATACCCGAAAAGCAGTTTTATTGATCAGTAATATGTCGACAGGCTCAGTAGAAAATCAACGGATACCTGTTGATCCGGGTCAGCCTTCTATAGATGCACAGGAAGCGATCTACGAATATGTAAAGGGATTGGAAGGATAAATAAGGAATTAATTTATACCTGAATTGATCGATTGGCTGTTTTTATAACCCAATTACTTAAAGCCAAATTTCATCATTTTTTCACAGGTTGTTTTATGATCAATATGCCGCAGCCCCCGAATTCCCAACCCTTCAGCCACCTGTACAAACATAGCCCTGTCTTCCAGGTAGACGACCTGTTCGGGGCTAACCTGCGCGGTATCAAGTGCAATACGGAAAATATCGGCATCTGGTTTCCTGAAATGAACAAAACTGGAGACGATAAAAAAATCCGCCAGGTCATGCATGCTGAATTTTTTGATGCGATACTCGGCCAGTTCGCGGCCTTCATTACTCAGCACCGCGACTTTTAGCCCATATTTCTTTTTTATTTTTGTCAGGAGCGTCAGCATTTCAGGAAAAGGTTTTGACTGATCGTACATGAACTGTCGAAACCTTTTTCGTGAAAAGGGTTGTATTTTATAAAACACTACCCGGTCCAGGTATTCATCAAGGGTTATCTTTCCTACCTCGTAGGTATCAAAAGTGAGGTGATGACGTTCCTCTGTTTCTTCCGGATCGAGTTTAAAAAGATCTATTGCCTTTCTGCGGCTGCCACGGTCCCATCCATTGGTCAAGAGTACCCCCCCGATATCCGTAAAAATGGTGGTGATAATAGGTTTTATTTTCATAACGGTAAAGCTAAATAGAAATTATAAACCTCTCGGTGATATCATGATCCTGATAATTGAACAGTGTTGTATTAACTTTTTCCAACATGCCCAAATCAGACCGACCCTTTTACAAGTGAATATTTTATTTATTTTCGCTTATGCAGCCTATACCTAACTGACTGGGTTCTTGTTGCTTGTCCAATAGTCTTTATCTTTAACACAAGTAAGAGAACCACCATGGAATATAAATCACTCTCACGTCTCGTTTACCTGGCCGCCGGATTGTATGTTGCAATTTGGTTTACGCATGAGATCATCGATGTGATCCTGCTGGTATTTTTTGCCATTGTCATAACGATTGTACTGAATGCCCCGGTCACCTGGCTGGAAAAAAGAAAAATGCCACGCACCCTGGCATCTTTACTCGTTTTCTTCGGGGTATTAGCTATGTTTGGTCTTGTCGGCTGGATGGTGGTACCAAAGATCGTGACCCAGGTAAAACTCCTGATCATAAATCTCCCGGAGTATATGGATAATCTAAACCACCGCCTGGCGGCCTGGTTGGGAGATTTTGGGGTCTCTAAAGAAAAGTCAGTTGCCTCCTCCACAGCGATCACCGACCAGTTGCCACCGCTGATCAATCAACTGGGCAGGTATTCCATGGGGGCCGTACAAAATGTATTAATGACCATTTTCTTTTTTTGCATTGTGATCTATATGCTGATCAATCCACGACCGCTGCTGGAGCTGTATATTTCCTGTTTCCCGGAAGACAAAAAAGAAAAAGCTACCGAAGCGTTTGCCAATGCATCGGTGATGACCATTGGCTGGATGTGGTCCAATATCCTGGCGGGAGCGTTTCGGGCTACTGTGGTATGGTTCTTTCTTTATTTAATGAATATACCCGGGGTATGGGTATGGGCGGGGGTTACTTTTTTTGCCGAACTCATTCCTAAGATAGGGTTTTATATAATGGCGGTGCCGCCGATATTGATCGCTCTTTCCATCTCCCCGGTAACCGCATTATGGGTAGCCGTATTTTACCTCGCCCTGGATGAATTGATCGGTGATTTTATCATTCCCCGGATTCGTTCCAAAACGATGAAAATTCATCCCGTGCCTATCCTGGTCATGTTGATTGCCATGGCAGCCGCCTTCGGGATCATGGGAGCCTTTATAGCCACACCACTCACAGCCTTCATCAAAGCTTTTTATGAATCATTCTTCAAAAAGAAGCAGGATGATGAAAAAAACAATCTCTATTTTGACAGGATGCTGCTCAAAAAAAAGTGAATAGATAAAAGTGAATAGTAATAATGAAAAGATAATAGTTCCCAAATCCGAAAAGGCAATACAGCTTTGATATTTTCTCAAATCTATAGGATCTTTTCAGCTGAGGACACTATTATCTATTCACTTTTAACTATTATCTTTTCTTATCTCTTAGCCTAACTTTATCCCTGTCAAAATCTACTATTATGTTCTTATCTTGGAAAGGTGTTTTCCCTGCGCTGACAACTCCCTTTACAGCGAATAATGAACTGGATCTGCCATTATTTGAAAGAAACCTGGAGGCCCAGTTAACCGCCGGCGTGGAAGGAATTGTATTGGGCGGCACCCTTGGCGAGGCCAGCACGATAACATTAGCGGAAAAAGAAACCCTTGTAAAACACGCGATTGAAAAAATAGATGGGAAAGTGCCGGTAGTGATCAATATAGCCGAAGGGAGCACAATGGAAGCGTTAAAGCAGGTGCTTTTTGCCGAATCATGGGGTGTACAGGGGCTGATGTTACTACCGCCAATGCGGTACAAAACGGATCACCGGGAAACCGTGATGTATTTTAAAACGATTGCTGAGGCTACTGATCTGCCCATTATGATCTATAATAACCCGGTGGATTATAAAACAGAAGTGACCCTGGATATGTTTGATGAACTCCAGGCCTGTAAAAATATCATGGCAGTAAAAGAGAGCACCCGCGATGTGACGAATGTGACCCGGATGATCAACCGGTTTGGGGGGCGTTATAAAATTCTTTGCGGGGTAGATACACTGGCCATGGAGGAATTATGTCTTGGCGCTGATGGTTGGGTAGCCGGTCTTGTTTGTGCTTTCCCGGCAGAAACAATAGCGATCTACAGGCTTGTAAAAGCCGGTCAACTTGAAGAAGCGGCAAAGATCTACCGCTGGTTCATGCCATTATTGGAATTAGATATTCATCCCAAACTGGTGCAGTATATTAAAATGGCGGGGACACAGGTCGGTTTATGCAGTGAGTATGTGAGACCACCCAGATTAATACCGGAAGGAGAAGAAAGGGAACGGATATTGCGAGTGATCAAAGAGGGAATTGCCGGGAGACCGGATATTACGGGTTAAATGTTAGGTGTTAAGTGTTAAATAAAGAAGATTCAAATAATTAAGAGTACTCAGCGTCTCAGCGATTATAAGGGAATTAGAGAGGCAGGAATGAGTAAAGTAAAATATTAAATATTCAATAATCCATGTTCAACGACGCAACAACACAAGAGATAGAAACTGTGATGCAGGAAGCCTGGAAAGCTTTTCATGTGTATCGTAAATTATCACTCCGGCAAAGAGCCGGTTTCATGCGGGCTATCGCAAAAGAGATAGAAGCCCTGGGTGATGTATTATTAAATACAGCCGGTGAAGAAACCAATCTTCCGGAAGCAAGGCTCAGAAATGAAAGGGCGCGAACCCTATTTCAATTAACTTCCTATGCTGATGCCTGTGAAAGAGGTGATTGGCTGGAAGCCAGCATTGATACGGCGATACCGGACCGTAATCCGCCAAAGCCGGATATAAGAAAAATGCTTGTACCGCTTGGACCGGTGGTTGTTTTTGGGGCTGCTAATTTCCCCTTTGCCTACTCGACTGCCGGTGGTGATACTGCCTGCGCATTTGCGGCCGGTTGCCCCGTGATCGTGAAAGCACATCCAGCTCATGCACAAACTAGTGAGTTGGTGGCGGGGGCAATTAATAAAGCAGCTATAGCTTGCTATATGCCTAAAGGAATCTTTTCACATGTCCATGGAGTATCATTTGAAGTGGGCAAAGTATTGATTGAGCACCCCTGCACCAAGGCGGTTGGATTTACGGGTTCATTCTCAGGGGGCAAACAATTATTTGACTGGGCCAACCAGCGCAAAGAACCCATTCCTGTTTTTGCAGAGATGAGCAGTATCAATCCCGTGTTCTTATTGCCGGAAAAAATGAAAGTGTCAGCCATGGAGACTGCAAAAATGTATGCCGCATCCATTACGCTTGGTGTGGGTCAGTTTTGCACCAACCCTGGTCTGATCATTGGCATTGACAATGAGCACCTGCAGAAATTTATTTCTGCATTAGGAGACGAATTAACAAGGACAGCGCCGGGTACTATGCTGAACCCGGGCATCTTTAAAAATTATGTGGAGAAAAGAGCCAATGCATTGTCGCAGGAGGCAGTGGTAACACTTGCTGTTTCAGAAACCAAGCCGGCATTGAACCAGGGAACACCCACCCTGGCTTCGACAAGCGCGGCAACGTTTATCAATAATCCCATCCTCCACCAGGAAGTGTTTGGACCTTACTCCATAGTGATCCGCTGCAAGGACATGCAGGAAATGATCACTGTGGCAGAACATATTGAAGGGCAACTGACAGTCACCCTGATGGCAACAGATAATGATATCCTCAACCTTGACGAACTGGTGGAAGCTGTAAAAAACATCTGTGGGCGGTTTATTCTGAACAGTGTGCCTACCGGGGTGGAAGTTTGCCAGAGCATGCAGCACGGAGGGCCCTTTCCGGCCACCACGGATTCCCGGTTTACTTCAGTCGGAGCAGATGGATTCAAACGCTTTGCAAGACCCATGGCGTTTCAAAACTGGAGCAATGCATTGTTGCCTGATGAATTGAAAGATGAGAATCCTTTAAAAATCCGGCGCACGGTAAATAATATCCCCCAATCCCCCGACCAACCTGTTCATCCGGGCAAGTCTTCAGAAGGAGTATAGAAAAAACTAAAGAACTAATTGCATGAGAAAAATTTACCTGCTGTGCCTGTTGTTTTGTATTTATACAATAAAGGTTGTGGCACAGTCCGGGGAAATAACAACCAGCAAAGCACAAGCCGCCATCCGGGATTTTCAAACAAAAGAATCAAAACGTGACAGTTTGTTGAACCATCCACTCGGTTCATTTGCCGAGGAAGATTTTCTTCGTCGTTATCAATTCTATGATTCAATATACAAGGAACTGGATCATATCGGCAAAGCCGGGCTTTCTTTCAATGAACGGGTAAATCTTGAATTGCTGAAATACAGTATTGAAGAAAGTATCTTCTCTTACCGCTATAAGGCCTACCTGAATCCTATTCTTTCCGATGAAGGGTTTCATACAGGCCTTGCAGAAATGGGTTCAAAAGTTTTATCATCCCAAAAAGAATTTGAGGACTATATCAAACAATTAAATGATATTCCCCGGTTTGTTGATGAGAACCTTGCTTTAATGCGTACAGGATTGAAATTGGGAATCTGTCAGCCACGAAGTATTTTGACAGGGTATGCGAATACGTATGAGCAACATATCGTATTGGATGTGGAGAAAAGTGTTTTCTGGAAACCTTTCCTGAACAAACCTTTTGGTATGAAAGAGGAAGACTGGAAAAAAATCCGGGAAGAAGGAAAGTCAGCTATCCTGGACTATGCAGTAGAAGGTTTCCGGAGAATAAAGAACTTTTTTGATAAAGAATATTTGCCCAACACAAGAACGACAATCGGGGTTTCCAATTTTCCCAATGGTCTTGCCTATTATACGGAGCTGGTTCATCATTACACCACTACTGATATTTCTTACGAAGAAGTGTATCAACTCGGCTTGCAGGAAGTGGCGAGGATCAAAAAGGAAATGCAGGAAGTAATGAAGGAAGCTAAATTCACCGGTGAATTGCCTGCCTTTATTGCTTTTTTACGCAGTGATCCTCAATTTTATGCACCCAGCGCTGAGCAATTATTAAAAGAAGCTTCTTATATCGCCAAGAAAGCCGATGGCAAGTTACCACAATTCTTTGGCCGGCTGCCACGTCAACCTTATGGGGTCGAGCCGGTGCCGGCGGCTTTAGCTCCCACTTATACAGGGGGCAGGTATTCCGGCGCTCCCATCAACAGCAAAAGAGCCGGTCATTATTGGGTGAATACCTATGACCTGAAAAGCCGTCCCTTGTATGTACTGGAATCGCTCACCTTGCATGAAGCGGTGCCCGGCCATCATCTGCAGATTGCATTGACGCAGGAATTAGATAGCCTTCCGGAATTCAGAAGAAATTTATATGTGAATGCTTTCGGCGAAGGTTGGGGACTGTATTGCGAATACCTGGGAACAGAGATGGGTTTTTATAAAGATCCTTATTCGCATTTCGGGAGACTGACCTATGAAATGTGGAGGGCTTGCCGTTTGGTAATCGATGTAGGCTTGCATGCGAAAGGCTGGACCAGGGAACAGGCCGTTATTTATCTTTCTGAAAATACAGCTTTGTCAATGCACGAAGTGAATACCGAGATCAACCGGTATATTTCCTGGCCGGGCCAGGCCCTGGCGTATAAAACAGGAGAATTAAAAATAAAGGAACTGAGAAAAAGAGCAGAAGATAAGCTGAAGAATAAATTTGATATCCGTGAATTTCATGATCTGCTTCTTTCGCAGGGAACAGTCACAATGAGCATCCTGGAACAGATGGTAGACAGGTATATTGATAATAAACTGAAGGGTTCGGTGGGGAAGTAAGTCAAATAAAGAAAATAAGTCAAATAAATCAAAGAGGGTAAAAGAAAAATTTAAATTGGTGGCGGGCAATTATCATCTTGATTTTGTATTATAAGGCTATGTGGACCTGCCCAAAATGCAAACGAGCTTTTAAACGTAAGGATCAATATCATTCCTGTATACTGATCACAAAGGAGAGTTTATTTGAGAAACGAACCCCGGTGATAAAGAAACTGTTTAATCAGGTAGTGAAAGTTGTAAAAAGAATTGGCGATTACCGGGAAGAAACTTTACGTCTTGATGTGATCTTCTTCAAGACAAAAAGTACTTTCCTGGGTATTAAAGTAAAAAAAGATCATTTAGTATTGGAATATTACCTGGATCATTTGGAAGACAGACCGCCCGTTTTTAAATACCTGCAGGTATCCAAACACAGGTCGTTCATGCGGTAGCCATTGCCGGAGATATCACACCGCAATTAATCAAGTGGATTAAACATTCTTATGAACTGATTACTAAAGCCTGATCTTCATTTCTTTGCCTGATCACAAACCAGCCTGTAACAA
>JADGPW010000124.1 GCA_017882265.1 Chitinophagaceae bacterium
CAGGGTCATCCTGACCCCCCAGCATACCAAACGGTTTATGAAGGCGCTGACGGAGAATATTGAAAAGTACGAAGTGGTAAATGGCCCCATTAAGGACCTCGAAGAAATACAGTTGCCGCTGAATTTCGGGGGACCGACAGCGCAAGCTTAGATAATAACTAATAGTGATTAGATAATAGTGTTTCACAGCAGAAAAGACCTTACAGCCTTGATACTTTCTCAAAGTTGTGAAATCTTTTCGTCCTTAAGGAATTATTATCTATTCACTATTAGTTATTATCTATAACAAACCTTCATCCGCAAAACTATAATACCCGATTTCGCTCACGATGATGTGGTCAAGCACTTTGATGTCTAAGTAACGGGCTGCTTCTTTTATTTTATTGGTCAGCTCTTCATCAGCCCGGCTGGGTTTAAGGCTGCCGGAAGGATGATTGTGGCAGAGTATGATATTGACCGCGTCTTCTTCCAGCGCTTTCCGGAGTATGACTCTTGGATCCGCTACGGTACCGGTGATACCGCCTTCGCTAACGATCTCAAAATGATTCACCTTATTACTGCGGTTCAGGAACAGCACGGCAAAAACTTCATGCCGGTAATCTTTTAATTTTATCTGCAAGTAACCGGCAATATCATTGCTGGTACTTACTACCTTCTTTTCAAGTGAAGTGGCAGTTTGTCGTCTTCTTCCCAGTTCCAGGGCAGCAGCAATGGTAATAGCTTTCGCTTCCCCAATTCCTTTTATTTTCATTAATTCCTTTATGGATAATTTCCCCAGTTCAACCAGGTTATCCTTTCCCAGTTTCAACACTTCTTTTGCCAGGTCGATAGCGGTCCTTTCACGCGTACCATTATGAATAAGAATGCCCAGCAGTTCTGAGTTACTGAGATTTTTGGCGCCGGAGGAGAGTAATTTTTCGCGGGGCCTGTCGTCTTTTGCCCATTGCTTGATTGAGTACTTGTTCTCTTGCATAGAACAAGTTTAGCTAATAATTTTATTAGCCAAAAGGTATTTTAACAACAAGTTACCGGAAAAAGATCCACCCTGTTTAAAAACTCAAAACCTGGTAGTGCATAGGTTTGCCGGGAAGGCCGGGAAGACGGTAAGAAAAATCTATTGAGAATCAAAACTTACCACCTTCCCGTCTTACCGGCTATTTTCAAACTGAGGCACTACCCAAAACCTGGTATTTATGAAAACCAAGACCTTTACCCCCATGGGATCTTTGCATCCCGTCCTGTTTTTTGCCGCTATTTATATAGTAGCGTTGTTGTGCTCGATCTTTATCTGTTCTTCCCTTTTTTACAGTTGTAATTCCGGTAAAGCCACCGTGACGATAGGACAGTCAGTTAACACTGTTGATATGGCGGCAAAATAGTTTGAAATAATAGATAAAAATGTCCTCAACCCGTAATTACCTTCCAGGGCTTTATGGTAAATGGATCTCCTAGTCTGCAGTAGCTTATTATTACCCAAAACTTATCTCGAATTCCAGGAGTACCTTTTGAACCACATAGGATCATAGGTACATAGGGTTCACATAGAATTCTATGTGTGTATTTCTATGTGCCTATGATCCTATGTGGTTCAATCTGGCACACTACTATATATTACAGCCGGAAGATAATTACATATTGAAGACACTTCACTATTATCTGCACCTGTTTCAGTATCTTCGCCGCACCATTTTTCTACCATGCAATCTGCAAAAATCTTCTCCGGAACCGGCTCCCAATTACTGGCCGAACAGATCTGTAAAAGATATGGAACACCACTCGGAAAAGTCAATATCCAGCGTTTCAGCGATGGGGAGATAAGTCCTGTTTTCCTTGAGAGCATAAGGGGGGACTATATTTTCCTGGTTCAAAGCACTTTTGCACCAGCCGAAAACCTTATGGAATTGCTCCTGATGATAGATGCAGCCAGGAGGGCTTCTGCTAATAAAGTGGTTGCAGTAATACCCTATTATGGCTACGCCCGGCAGGATAAGAAGGACCGCCCCAGAGTTGCCATTGGGAGCAAGTTGGTAGCCAATATGTTAGTAGCTGCAGGTACGGACAGAATTATTACAATGGACCTTCATGCGCCCCAGATACAGGGCTATTTTGACATACCGGTTGACCACCTTGACAGCCACGCTGTTTTTATCCCTTACATTGAAAATCTGAGGCTGGAAAACCTTACCTTTGCCGCCCCCGATGTAGGAGCGACTAATCGCATCAGGGAAATTGCCAGTTATTTTAATGCGGAAATGGTGATCTGCGATAAGCACCGAAAAAGGGCCAACGAGATCGCGAGTATGGTTGTAATAGGGGACGTGACGGATAGGGATGTGGTGATCATCGATGATATCTGTGATACGGGAGGAACCCTGGCAAAAAGTGCAGGTCTTTTAAAAGAAAAAGGAGCCAGATCGGTGAGAGCGTTAATTACTCATCCTGTTTTGAGCGGTAAGGCCTATGAGAATATAGAAAACAGTGTATTGGAAGAATTGATCGTGTGTGATACCATACCGCTGAGAAAAGAAAGCTCCAAGATCAAAGTGCTGAGTGTGGCCGAGTTATTTGCAGTGGCCATACGCAATGCTTATGAGAATAAGAGTATCACTAGTTTGTTCATTCATTCGCAGCGGAGGGATAAATAGGGAATTAGGAATTAGGGCGAGTAAGGAAATAATTTTTGTAAATAATTAAATAGATATAAAATGAAATCAATTACAATCGAAGGTCAACTGAGGACCGGATTAGGCAAATCAGCCACCCGTCTGCTCCGCTCTCAGGAACTGGTGCCCGGTGTAATTTACGGGGGTGCGGCGGAGATCAATTTCCAGGCTCCGGCTGCGGCTTTTAAAAATTTAGTTTACACACCAAGTTTCCAGTTGGCCGAAATTAAATTGGATGGCAAAATCTATAAGACCATCCTGAAAGACCTTCAGTTTGATAAAGTAGATGATAAGCTGATCCATATTGACCTGCTGGAACTGGTAGAAGATAAAAAAGTGATCGCAGATATTCCCTTGAAGTTTACGGGAATTGCTAAAGGCGTTAAAGACGGGGGTAAACTCTCAATCAGGATAAAGTCATTGAAAGTAAAAACCTTTCCTAAATACCTGAAAGAGCAAATCGAAGTGAGTGTGGATGACCTGGAACTGAATGGCAATATCCGCGTCGAGGACATTAAGATCGAGCATTATGAGATCCTTAATTCTCCCCGCATCCCGATAGCTTCAGTAGCATTGACGAGAGTATTGAAACAGGAAGAGGCTCTTACACCGAGTGCTGCTGCTGCTGCGACAGCCTCTGCCGGTCCTGCTACTGTTACTGCCGCGACTCCCGCTGCTCCTGTCGCTGCGGCACCAGCTGCCAAAAAAGGAAAGAAATAAAGTGACTGTCCGCATATAGGAACCTAATGTACCCGTTGTGTCCTCGTGGTTCATTGTGTTCTTTGTGGTCCTGTATTTGGGATCACAAAGAACACAAAGAATTGCACAAAGGGCACAAAGTTAAACAAGGTGTTTAGATGGGGATGGTCAATAGAAATAATATACATAGCCTTAAAAAAACCGTATCTCCTTCGACGAGGCTGAGGATGATACGGTTTTTTTGCGTTACAGGAATCTTATTAGCCCATATTAGCATTAATTAGCGTTATGAAATTTCTGATTGTTGGCCTTGGAAACCCCGGTAATGAGTATGCACATACCAGGCATAATATCGGGTTTGATGTGGTGAATGCTTTCGTGCTGAAACATAAAGGCCAATTCCAGGTCAGCCGGCTGGCTTATCTTGCCGAAATAAAATGGAAGGGAAAAACATTTATCTGTATTTGTCCTACTACTTCAATGAACCTTAGTGGTAAAGCGGTAAAATACTGGATGGACAAAGAGAAACTTATCCCCGGGGAGATACTTGTCATTTTGGACGATATTTCATTGCCATTGAACAAACTCCGGTTAAGACCCTCTGGAAGCGATGGCGGTCATAATGGGTTGAAAAGCCTTCAGGAACTGATCGGAACAAAGGATTATCCTAAATTACGGTTTGGAATAGGGAATGATTATCCCAAAGGGTTTCAATCTGAATATGTGCTGGGCAAATGGAAAAAAGAGGAAGAGCCCCTGGTAAAACTAAAGATTGAAAAAGCAGTAGAGACAATTGAAACCTTTGCCACACAAGGCATTACAACTGCAATGAACAAGGTAAATAATCAGGAGTTTTCGCTATGATAAATCAGATTGATTACTTACTTTAGCTTCCCGACCCCCACCCGACAGTATGGAGCCTGCCTGTTGGCAGCAAGGCTTAGGAAATACACCGGGATGTTTAAAATCCAATAGACATATTGATGCCTGAATATATGGGATAAACGGCCCTATTAGCAATGTATCCGATGTATTTATCAAAAAACACTACCTGTTTATGAAAATCTTTTGTGTAGGTCGTAATTATGCAGCGCATGCTGAAGAATTAGGCAACGAGATCCCTGACGAACCTGTGATTTTTATGAAACCTAAGAGCGCCATGCTCCAGCCTCATACGCCGTTTTATTATCCTGAGTTTACCAATGAACTGAATTATGAATGCGAACTGGTGCTGCGGATCAGTAAAAATGGAAAATATATACAGGAAAAATTTGCAGGTAAATATTATGATGCCATAACAGCCGGTATCGATTTTACGGCGAGAGACATACAAAATGAATTAAAAGAAAAAGGATTGCCATGGGAAAAAGCAAAAGCATGGGATAATTCCGCGGTGATCGGTAAATGGATACCTTTTACCAGCATAAAGAATAAAAAGGATATAAATTTTTGTTTGTATAAGAACAAGGAGTTGGTGCAACAGAGTAACTCTTCAAATATGATCCATAGCTTCGATAAGATCGTATCTTATATTTCGAATTTCTTTTCCGTCAATATTGGTGATGTAATATTCACCGGCACTCCTGCCGGCGTGGGAGAGACGGTGGTGGGAGATGAACTGGAAGCCTTTATTGAGGATGAAAGTATGTTTACGCTGGAAGTTAAATAGAATGTCGAACAGATGAACAAGGAATTAAGAACGCAGAAGTCTGACACCGCATTTCTTACAAATTTCGAAGTTCGGACTTTTCACTTTCGACATTCTGCATTCCTTGTTCATCTGTTCGACATTCTATTCTTATCTTGCCTTCTTTCATGATAGATATCAATATCTTACTCCGCGCCTACCGTTTAATGAGCCAGGTAAAAGTGATGGCGGAAACATATGATGCTAACCGGCAGGTCTGCAAATATGTACACTCTACTTCCAGGGGTCACGAAGCGATCCAGTTAGCTACCGCTTTCCAGTTGCAACCACAGGATTTTATAAGCCCCTATTACCGGGATGAAAGTATTTTACTGGGGCTTGGGTTTACACCTTACCAGCAAATGCTGCAATTGCTTGCCAAAGGCAATGATATATTTACCGGTGGACGGGAATATTATTCTCACCCCAACTATCGTGGCGATGATAAACCAACCATCATCCACCAGAGCAGCGCTACAGGTATGCAGGCTATTCCTACTACAGGGATAGCGCAGGGAATAAAATATAAAGAAGGCCTCCCTAAATCCCTCCGAAGGAGGGACTTGTCAACCACACAAGGCCAGCTTGCCGGGGACTCCGAAAATAAAGAACAATTCAAAGTATCGGAGTCTTCGGAAATCCCCCCTTCGGGAGGTGGGGGGGCTGGCCTCCCTAAATCCCTCCGAAGGAGGAACTTGTCAGCCGCACAAGGCCAGCTTGCCGGGGACTCAGAAAATAAAGAAGAATTCAAAGTACCGGACTCTTCGGAAGTCTCCCCCTTAGTGGGAGATTTAGAGGGGGCCCCCATTGTTATTTGCTCCCTAGGCGATGCCAGTATTACGGAAGGAGAAGTAAGTGAAGCCTTCCAGTTTGCCGTGTTACAGCAATTGCCCATCATTTATTTAATACAGGATAACAATTGGGGGATCAGTGTTTCTGCTGAAGAAGCCAGGGCGATGAATGCCTTTGAGTTTGCTGCCGGTTTTAAAGGAATGCAAAGGATACAGGTGGATGGAAGTGATTTCGAAGCTTCTTTTTTGGTGATGAAAGAGGTTTGTGAATTTGTCAGAAAGGAAAGAAAGCCTTACCTGGTTCACGCGCAGGTTCCTTTGCTGGGTCATCATACCAGCGGAGTAAGAAAAGAATTCTACAGAACGGATGAAGACTGGGCTAAACATATGGCGCATGACCCTGTCCCTAAATTGAGAAAAAAATTGTTGGAAAGAAGGGTAGAGGAAGATGATATTTTTCAGATCGAAAAAGAAGCTGCCGCATTAGTTGCCGCTGATTTTGCAAGAGCTGTAGCTGCGCCAGAGCCTGATCCGGGAACGATCGGGGATCATGTATTTGCGCCAACACCTGTGACGGAAGAAAAAGGGGAGAGACACCCTGTCCATGCGGAGAAAGTGATCATGGTAGATGCCGCTTTGTTTGCTATCCGGGAAATAATGGAAGACCACCCCGAGGCCGTGTTCTATGGGCAGGATGTAGGGAAAAGATTAGGCGGTGTGTTTCGCGAAGCGGCCACACTTGCCGAACAATTCGGGGATCATCGTGTGTTCAATACCGCTATACAGGAAGCGTATGTGGTAGGTTCTACGGTGGGGATGAGCGCTGTGGGGTTACGACCCATTGTAGAAGTGCAGTTTGGAGATTATATTTATCCTGGTTTTAACCAACTAGTGACAGAAATTTCAAAAAGCTGTTACCTGAGCTGCGGTAAATTTCCTGTTTCTATGATATTACGGGTTCCCGTAGGCGCTTATGGCGGAGGAGGCCCTTACCATAGCGGCTGTGTGGAAACAACCCTGCTTTCGATCAAAGGAATCAAAGTAGCTTATCCTTCCAACGCGGCCGATATGAAGGGTTTGATGAAAGCCGCCTATTATGATCCTAATCCTGTGGTGATGCTGGAACATAAAGGATTATACTGGAGCAAAGTACCGGGCACGGAAGAGGCAAAAACAGCCGAACCTTCGCGGGATTATATACTTCCGTTTGGAAAAGCCAATATTGTTTTGCAGGCAGATAATAAAGCAATTGATAATGGGGAGAGCTGTGTGGTGATCACCTATGGAATGGGAGTCTACTGGGCCCGGGCTGCTGCAAAAAAGTTTAATCGACAAATAGAGATCGTCGATTTAAGGACCTTATACCCGTTGGATGAGCCCCTGATCTTTGAAAGAGTAAAACGGCATGGTAAATGCCTGGTGTTAACTGAAGAACAACAAAGCAACTCTTTTGCCGAAGCGTTAGCAGGTAGAATTTCGAAGCACTGCTTTGCATCCCTGGACGCTGCTGTAGAAGTGCTTGGCGCTTTGAATTTGCCTGCGGTTCCCATGAATATCGGGTTGGAGCAGGCTATGTTACCCAGTGCTGAAAAAGTGACTTCTGTTTTAAAGCAACTTCTTCTTTCGTAATTATTTTAGGTAATTGTGTAGTCAAAGCATAAGCTTTATCGTTTCAGTTGTTTGAACCACAAAGGCACTAAGACACAAAGCCTGCCTGTCGGCAGACAGGGAACACTAAGTACTGACTTCGTGTGTCTTTGTGCCTTTGTGTCTTGGTGGTTCAATATCTAAAAATGAGAGGTAAAAAAACTTATGTTCTGGCTATACACATGCCTTATTTTATTAGTTGTCCGGAAACCTATCAGTACCGATTTAATGTAGTTAGTTCAATTTTGGGTAATTTTGCATTATAGATTTTCCTTTGAATGATATGAAAAGACAACTGTTGATATTTTGTTTATTGTTTCTTACCGGGGTCGGATATTCCCAGAAAGGCTCCCATGCTCCGTATTTGCGTTCTCCTGTTTTTCCCTCTGTAAAATTGCTGCTGCCGGACAAGACCACCTTCACTAAAAGCAACCTGCCGGTGAATACAGCCAGCCTGTTATTGATCTTTGACCCGCAGTGCGAGGCTTGCCAGCACGAAACGGAGGAACTCCTCAGGAATATCGACAAGCTGAAAAATGTGGAGATAGTGATGGCCACAATCGCACCTTATGATTCGATGATGAAGTTTCGCGACAAATACGGGCTGGCCAGGTACAGCAACATTGTAGTGGGCCAGGATACCAAATTCTTTTTACCCGGATTTTACAAGATGGATATGCTGCCCTTCCTGGCATTTTATGGTAAACAGAAAGACCTGATCAAAGTATTTAAAGGTCCCATGAAGATCAAAGATGTGATCGAGGTCTTTAAATAGCCGGGTTTTCAATATGGCCGGCCTAAGGCTTTAGGAATTAAATTTTTTCTCCCTCACTATTGGGTTGCTATAGGGCTGCTATAGCGCTACTGTAGACTTGCTAAGGGGGCTATATGTGAATGATCATTGCCGGATCCTGCTTTAAACCTTCATTGGTAATAGTGCCTGAACATCAGGATAACATGATGAATATCCATGAAACAGTACCATTCAGATATTTTTTCGTTGAATGGTTATGTTCAGTTCTTCTAATTGTTTATCATCAATCACTGAAGGTGCATCCAGCATCACATCCCTGCCGCTGTTATTTTTAGGGAACGCAATAAAATCACGGATGATTTCACTACCCCCGAGGATCGCACATAAACGATCGAATCCAAAGGCAATACCTCCGTGCGGCGGAGCGCCGTATCCGAAAGCATTTAATAAGAACCCGAATTTGTGTTGTTGTTCTTCTTTATCCATGCCCAGGGCCGCAAACATCTTTTCCTGTAATTCTCTTTGAAAGATCCTGATAGATCCGCCGCCAATTTCATTTCCGTTTAATACCATATCATATGCATTGGCTTTAATACCCGCATAAGGGTGATCCAGGTAGGCAGATGCATTTTGAATAACTGGATTGTTATGGATCATCGTGTCGATCTGCTCCGGTTTGGGAGAAGTAAATGGATGATGACGGGCTACCCAACGATTGGCTTCAGGGTTATATTCAAACAACGGGAAATCCAGCACCCACAATAATTTGAATTCGGTATTTTTTCTGAGTCCCAAACGTTCCGCCATCTCCATCCGGAGTTCACTGGTGGCTTTTCTTGTTCTTTCTTCTGCGCCGGCCAGGATAAGTATAAGATCACCGGGCTCAGCTCTAGCTGCGGCCACAATGGCCTTAATTCTATTTTCATTATAGAATTTATCAATACTGCTTTTATATGTGCCGTCTGTATTGATTTTAATAAACACCATTCCCTTCATTCCGAGTTGCGGACGTTTCACCCATTCTGTCAGTTCATCTGTTTGCTTGCGGCTGTATTCACTGCAGCCTGGTATAGCGATCGCTAACACGGTTTCAGCATCATCAAAAGGCCCCCCCGCCCCCCTAAGGGGGGATTCAGACCCAACTGTTCCAAGTGGACTTTGTTTCCCGGGAAATGCCTGTTGTGGAAAATTGAGGTTAGTAACTTTCATTCCAAAACGGGTATCTGGTTTGTCGTTACCATAATTCCACATCGCATCTTCCCATGTCATTCGTGGCAGGGTTTCGGTATATTCAATTCCTTTTACCTCTTTGAAAATGAACTTTATCATGCCTTCAAACATATCCAGGATATCTTCCTGTTCTACAAATGCCATCTCGCAGTCTATTTGTGTGAACTCAGGCTGGCGATCAGCCCGAAGGTCCTCATCACGAAAACATTTTACAATCTGGTAGTAACGATCATAGCCACTCACCATGAGTAGCTGTTTGAAGGTTTGGGGGCTTTGCGGCAATGCATAGAATTGCCCGGGATTCATCCTGGAAGGGACCACAAAATCCCTGGCTCCTTCCGGAGTGGATTTTATCAGGAAAGGGGTTTCGATATCCATAAATCCCTGCTGGTGTAAATAATTCCTGGCGGCACGGTTCACGGCATAACGTAACTCGATATTTTTTTTGACAGTATTGCGACGCAGGTCAAGAAAACGGTATTTCATCCTCAGTTCATCACCGCCATCCGTGTCATCCTGGATAGAAAAAGGCGGGAGTACGGATTTATTCAGGATTTTGAAGGATTGCACGGATATCTCAATATCTCCTGTTGCAAGGTTTGGGTTTTTGTTACTTCTTTCATTTACGATCCCTGTTGCCTGCAAAACAAATTCCCGCCCCGGTGGATCCTGTTCCAGTTGTTTATTTAATTCTTCCCCGAAAAGTAACTGTGTAATACCATACCGGTCACGCAGATCAACGAAAGTTATCGCGCCAAATTTGCGAACCGTTTGTACCCATCCGGCCAGGGTAACACGGGTTCCCTTATTAATAATCCTTAGTTCACCACAAGTGTTAGTTCTGTACATTATTAGTTGAATGGTTGATGAGTTAACTAGTTAATAAGGAGGGGTTTATGAAGTTGATCAGTCAACATTTCAACCTGTCAACCTAACACCTTATAAGGGGCAAAGATAAGAGAAACCCTGCCGGGCTTGCAAATTGGTGATCTGTTGATTATATTTAATGTTCGAATCCTATACTATGCAATCCTTCCTGCGAAAACTGAATGGCATATTTGCCCGAGGATCTTCTGATTCCTCTACCTGGTACCCCGGCGATATGGCCATCAGTGAGGAGCAATTCAATAATTATTCTTTCGTAATTGGCAGCCTGTTTACCTATTTTAATGATCTGCCGGAAGCCAAAAAACTACGATTTGTAAAAAGGGTTCACCAGTTCAGGTTATCCAAGAAATTTCATTTTATTGGTCTCGAACATAATAATGATAAGGCCATACTGATCAGCTCATCTGCGGTACAGGTAACTTTTGGGTTAAATAATTACCTGCTTTCCCATTTCCGGGATATCTATATACTGGCCGATGCTTACCACATGGACAATGATGAGGAGCTTTATATAGGGCATGTAGCGCCTGAGGGTATTTACTTATCCTGGAAACATTTTATGTACGGTTATTCGCATAAAACGGATAATATTAACGTTGCAGTCCATGAAATGGCCCATGCCCTGTTGTACAACAATTTTTTTGCTCAATATGGAATCGATTCTCACTTCCGGATGAATTATGAAAAATTCTCCAATAGCACCGGTCCTATCCTGGCCGATGCTGTTGCTAACCGCCGCAGTTATTTAAGGAGTTATGCCTTTACTAACCTGCATGAATTCTGGGCGGTTTCCGTGGAGGCTTTTTTTGAGAACCCGAAGGGACTGAAAGAAAATATGCCTGAATTATTTGAGGCTTTGTGCCGGGTATTGAACCAGGATCCGCTAACCAATGATAAACTATTAAAATCCAAACTATGATTACCCTGACCCTGATCTACTTTGTACGCCGGTTTTATTTGAGAAGGAAAAGAATGCCGGCCTTTTCCTGATCATTCCTCTTTTTTCTTATAGCTCCCGGAACTGCTGTATCGGATAATAATAAGACATTACACATTCACTGTTCAAAATGGATTAGTACCAGATGATTAACCGGGAATCCTTGTCCTGACATTTTCTATACTAACACAACAGGCACACTCACGGATCTTTTACCAAAAAAAATTATATTTTATTAGCTAGGAAATGCTTCGGGAAAGTATTTTCCGGAAACGATGTATATCAGCTTCAGCATATAAGGGCTTTTGGAACAGCAGATGGTCGACTAATTGCCTGCTAAAAAAGGGAGCCAATGAACAACCCTTGGCGCCCATTCCGTTTAATATCCCGATAGAAGGATAGTTGGGGTGCAAGCCAACAAAAGGTCTTCTCTCCAGGGTGGCGGGTCTGATACCACAGAAATGTTCTTTTATTTTAAACGGTATTTTCAGCCATTCTTTCAAAAGAAGGCTGGTTTGTTCCCTGAATGCAGGTGTGGGATCAGCGTTGTCAAATTCCCATGCATAATTGGATCCGGCCCACCATAGATCCCCGGGCCCCTGGAGGGGACTAAGCATCATCCCCTTTTTATAGATTCTATCATTTGGGAGATCGGGGATTTCAATAAGCAAAGCCTCTCCTTTATTGGGAGCAAAAGGAAGTTGACTGAAATAAGGATTCCTCGTGCTGCTGGTACCATCACAGAAAATAATTTTTGCCGCTGTAATATCATTGTAACGGATATTGTCTTCTTCCACTTTTAAATGACTAAGATCGAATTCTTTTTCCAACAAAAGATTTTGTTTTAATAAATGTTCGCGCCAGGAGGGTAGCAGGGTTTCAAGATGGGCAGTATAGACAGGCCGGATCTCCCCGCAGCCAAAATCATACTTGAATATATGATTGAAATGATTTTGTTCCGGAAAAGAGTGAACATATTTGTCGTTTTCCTCTATGCGCCCTAAAAAACTAACCCGCATCTGGGGACTTGGGAAGAAATCAATGATGTTTTTATGGGAGATGGCGGTGATACCTAACTCATGCCCCAGTTGTTGATAGGCATCCCAGGCAAAAGGAAGGATCTCATCGGCCAGCCAAACGGTGACATGACGACGGCCTGTAACCGGGTTGATGATGCCCGCTGCAATTCTTGATGGGGAATTTTTATCGGCGTTATCAATGACGAGAATACTCTTTCCCTCTTTATTCAAGTAGTAAGAAAGAAATGTACCGCTAATGCCCTGCCCGATTATAAGATAGTCGACTATCACACTGTAAAAATATATGAGCAAAGATAACCGCAGAGACGGGGAGACGCAGAGATTATTCCTCTGCGTCTCCCCGTCTCTGCGGTTATTCTTATTCAACATTTATCCGGATCCCTTCACTATGGCTTGTAAACTCAGGAGCATACATGCATTGGATAGTTGTGATACCATTACTGAAATTACCAGAATGCGTAACAAACAATGGATACTCAAACACATAAGTGCCTTTTTGTAAATAACTAAAGAAGAAATTCGTGCTGGCATCCTTCGTGCTTTCATAATAACCCAGGCCACCCTGCCATTTGTAACTACTTAATACATTAACCGGTTCCAGCGCTGCCGCCCGCATATCTTTCATGTGCACATATTCCATGTC
>JADGPW010000125.1 GCA_017882265.1 Chitinophagaceae bacterium
ATCATCATCAAAGTGAACAGTATTTTACCGCGCAACTCTTCGATGCTCCAGATATTCTTTAGTGTCTGTATTAATTTCTTCACGTGAGATTTTTATTTTGAAATTTTGTCCCTGATCATAACCGGGATCTATTTACAAAAACCTGACAAGTTACTGCATTTGTCCTATTTGACTATCTCCAATGATCCGCCAGCCGCTTCAATGGCCAATTTGGCCTTCCCACTCACTGCATTCACTTTAAATGTGAATTTACTTTTCAGTTCACCGTTACCTAATATTTTCACTTTATCATTCTGACTGATCAGTCCGTTGATATAAAGATTTTCCGCTGAAAATTCTTTGATGCTGTATTTCTCAGCTAATTGTTCTACCTGACCAAGATTAAACACCTTGAATTCAACCCGGTGGATATTATTAAATCCTCGTTTGGGAAGGCGGCGCTGAATAGGCATCTGGCCGCCTTCATGCGCCATCTTACTTTTATATCCGGCACGGCTTTGTCCGCCCTTTGTACCTTTTGTTGAAGTGCCGCCATGCCCGGAACCATCGCCCCGGCCTATCCGCTTTACTTTGTGTGTTGCCCCTTTGGCAGGTCGAAGTTCGTGTAGTTTCATTTTTATTAATTTTTACTCACCGGGGTTTTTTCCCCTCGCTTTTTAATTTTACATTTTAAGTGTTAGCTATTAAGTGATAAATCTATTATTTCACACTTATCGTTTAACACTAACCACTATTTTACATCTTCCACTTTCACCAGGTGGGTTACTTTCCGGATCATACCCATTATCTGTGGGGTGGCTTCCACCTCTTTGGTGGAATTGGTTTTATTCAGACCTAAAGCCTGTATGGTCAGTTTCTGACGATCCGGTCTGTCTATAGGACTTTTTACTAATGTTATTTTTATCTTTTTCATATTAATGTCTTTGCCTGCCAACTGCCATTTGCCGACTGCTGACTGAATATTATCCGTTAAATACTTTTTTTAACCCGATAGACCGGGTCTTCGCCACATGGATCGGTTCCCGTAATAAAGCAAGTGCTTTAAAGGTGGCTTTTACCACGTTGTGCGGGTTGGCAGAACCAAGCGATTTAGCTAATACATCGGTAACGCCGGCTGCTTCCAGTACTGCCCTCATCGATCCCCCGGCAATAACACCGGTACCATGGGCAGCGGGTTTGATCAATACTTTTGCCGCCCCTTCTTTGGCCCACTGATCATGTGGAATAGTACCCTTCATCACCGGAACTTTAATAAGGTTCTTTTTTGCATCTTCGATTCCTTTGGTAATCGCTTCCTGCACTTCTTTGGCTTTACCCAGTCCGTGACCAACCACTCCATTTTCATTTCCTACTACGACCAATGCAGAGAAACTGAAGGCACGGCCTCCTTTAGTGGTTTTTACCACACGGTTGATGGCAACTACTTTATCTTTCAGTTCCAGGTCGCCGGCTTTAACCTTGTTTACGTTGTACTTTGACATTTAGTTATTTCAGATTTAATATATAAGATTGAATATTGTTTGATTGAAGTTTAAAATATTAAATCTTCAATTTAAAACTTCAGTCCTCCTTCCCTTGCCCCGTCTGCTACTGATTTCACGCGGCCATGATACAAATAACCACCCCGATCGAACACCACTTCTTTTACGCCCAGGTCAACTGCCTTGCGGGCAATGGCAGTACCCACCAGTTTACTTTTATCTGTTTTATTGCCGTTCTTCGCTTTGATGTCTTTATCCTTTGAGGAAGCAGCAGCAAGAGTAACGCCATGGATATCATCGATCAGCTGTACATAGATCTCCGTATTGCTTCTGAATACTGACAGACGCGGCTTTTGGGCAACACCATTGATATTCCTTCGAATATTATGACGTATTCTTTGTCTTCTTTCTGTTTTAGCTTTTGAGTTCATATTTTATTCCCCCATCTCCGCCCGGGGCGGAGAGTTTTGACGCCTCTAATACTACCAGAGACTTTTTTAATAATTCTTTTCAACCTTAAATGAACTGTACCTCCTAAGTTCCTCCGCCAACCGGCGGAGGACAGGGGTTTTTATTTTCCTGCGGCTTTACCAGCTTTCTTCCTTACCACTTCACCTAAATAGCGAACACCTTTTCCTTTGTAAGGTTCCGGCTTACGAAGGCCGCGTAATTTAGCGGCCACCTGCCCGATCAATTGTTTGTCAATTCCTTCCAGTGTGATCATAGGGTTTTGTCCCTTTTCCTGTGATGTCACCAGCTTCATTTCTTTGGGTATCTCGAAAATGATATTATGTGAAAAGCCTAAGGCCAGATCGAGCACATTTCCCTGGTTCGCGGCTTTGAAACCTACCCCAATGAGTTCCAGCTTTCTCGTGTAGCCTTCTGTTACACCTTTTACAAGATTTGAAGTGAGGGAACGATATAACCCATGCATCGCACGGTGCCGGATCTGGTCAGTGGGACGGGTAAAAATCACCTGCCCATCTTTCACTTCAACCTTAATATCACGATCAATGGTCTGTTTCAATTCTCCTTTTGGGCCTTTTACAGTCATCACATTATCTTTATTCACTGTAATAGTAACTCCTCCTGGGATCACTACTGGTTGTTTACCTATTCGAGACATGAGAAATATTTTAAGTTTAAAAGTTTAAAATTCAGAAGTTGAGGACCGGTTAGCCTGAATTAGTTTCGGCTTGTTGTATCTACAACTGTTACGAACTCTCTACTCCCCTTTAGAGAATAAGAGTTTAATACACATAGCAAAGAACTTCACCCCCTACATTTTGCGCTTTTGCCTCTTTATCCGTCATCACTCCTTTTGATGTGGATACGATAGCCACCCCCAGTCCATTTTTTACACGGCGGATATCCGTTGGCTTTGCGTAC
Organism: Chitinophagaceae bacterium; assembly: GCA_017882265.1. Lineage (GTDB taxonomy): Bacteria > Bacteroidota > Bacteroidia > Chitinophagales > Chitinophagaceae > JADGPW01. Next base: position 2,871 of record JADGPW010000125.1, read on the forward strand.
TGGCGCAAACCCGGACGACTTACCCTTTCCATACTTTGGATGGCAGGCTGCTTGGTCTGTGTATCGTACTTAAGTGCGATCTTAATCACTCCTTGTTTATTATCATCCTCAAACTTATACTTCAGAATATATCCCTGGTTGTATAATATTTCAGTCATACGCTTCTTTAAATTAGAAGCAGGGATATCCACCACACGGTGACCCGCCATCTGTGCATTTCGGATTCTCGTCAGGAAATCTGCTATAGGATCTGTTACCATAATCTATTTAAGATTGAATATTGATTTATTTAATATTGTTTCAATGAGGAAGGCTTAATAAATATTCAAATATTAAATCTTCACTATTACATTTCCTTACCAACTTGCTTTTTTCAATCCCGGAATCTTCCCATTTAGTGCCATGTCGCGTAAGGCTATCCTGGAGATGCCAAAATAACGTACATAACCCCTGGGACGGCCGGTAAGCTGGCAGCGGTTCTTCAAACGAACCCGGGATGAATTCTTTGGCATATCGTCCAATGCCTTCCAATCGCCTGCTTTTTTCAAAGCATCACGTTTGACAGCATACTGCGCAACCATTTTTTCCCTTTTTCTTTGCCTGGCCTTTACTGATGTCTTAGCCATAATTTTATATAATTTTTCAGGTTTTAATATTCAATTTGGGTAATAGCCAGGATCAGTTAGTACTGGGTTTTCTAAATGGCATGCCCAGCTCTTTCAACAATTCAAACGCTTCTTCGTCCGTTTCGGCTGTGGTAACAAATGTGATATCCAGACCCGTGATCTTATTTACCTTATCGATATCGATCTCAGGAAATATGATCTGTTCGGTAACACCCAGTGTATAATTACCCCGGCCATCAAAAGCTTTTTCACTCACTCCTTTAAAGTCACGAACACGGGGTAACGCTACCGCGATCAGCCGGTCCAGGAATTCAAACATCTTTACACCACGCAAAGTTACCCTTGCACCGATCGGCATATTCTTACGCAACTTGAAGTTGGAGATATCTTTTTTTGACATCGTAGCCACTGCTTTCTGACCGGCAATGGTTGTCAATTCATCCAGTGCGATATCCACAAGCTTTTTGTCGGTGACGGCACCATTTACCCCGCGGTTAAGGCAAATCTTCTCCAGTTTGGGCGCCTGCATCATGGTAGAATAACCGAATTTTTTTACCAGGGCAGGGATCACTTCTTTTCTGTACTTATCTGCCAATCTTGGCGTATAATTTTTTATGCTCATTATTTTTTACCCCCCTCGGTTTTTTTGGTTTTAAAGACCCGCTCCGTCTTACCCGCGGTTCTTACTCTTGTTATCTTAGCGCCTTTTTTCTGGGCTACATCCCAAAGCATCACATTACTGATATGGATCGGGGCCTCCAGCTTAATAATACCACCTTTTGTATTTTGGGCTGAAGGTTTGGTATGTTTGGTAATAATATTCACACCTTCCACGATCACTTTACTTTCTTCTACCAGCACCTGTTTAACCATGCGTGGTTTATCCAGGGCCTTGTCATCACCGGTAATTACCACGACATTGTCACCCTTGCGGATATTGTACTTTGGTTTAAATCTTGTTTTCATTTTTTTTAAAGCTTTGAGCTATGAGCTACGAGCTGTGAGCTCAACTCTATAGCAATGAGACTCTTTATTTTATTGAAACGGGCCCGTAGCTCATAGCTCGTAGCTCGTCGCATTGATTTACAATACTTCCGGCGCCAGAGAAATGATCTTCATGTATCCTTTATCACGGAGTTCCCTGGCCACGGGCCCGAAAATGCGGGTACCCCTGGGCTCATCTGACTGATTCAATATCACAACAGCATTATCATCAAAACGGATATAGGAACCATCTTTCCGGCGCAATTTGTTAGTGGTACGGACAATCACTGCTTTAGCCACCGTTCCTTTTTTGATACCACCAGCCGGTAATGCATCTTTTACCGTCACCACTATTTTATCCCCGATCCTGGCATAACGCTGGCCACTGTTGCCGAGTACGCGGATACAAAGCACTTCTTTGGCGCCACTGTTGTCCGCAACATTTAACCGGCTTTCTTGCTGAATCATCTTGTTCGATTTTAGATTTCAGATCTTAGATTTAATCCTCAATCCGAAACAGTTTTTACCTCTTGTTTGTGCCCGGCAATCTGCAATCGCCAATCTGCAATTATTTCACTTTCTCTACCACTTCCACTAATCTCCACCTCTTGGTCTTGCTCAGCGGACGGGTTTCCATGATCTTTACCACATCCCCGACATTGCACTCATTTTTATCATCATGCGCATGGAATTTCGTTGTTTTCTTTACGAACTTACCATAGATAGGGTGTTTAACTTTTCTTTCTACAGCTACAGTAATGGTCTTGGCCATTTTGTTGCTGGTCACAACGCCTGTTCTTATTTTTCTAAGATTTCTTTCTTCCATTGTATTGACTTTATTATGCTTGCTGTTCCTTTAACTTTAATTCCGTTATCAAACGGGCAATATCCCGGCGCAGTCCGCGGATGGTCATGGGATTTTCCAGCGGGGAAATGGTGTGCGCAAACTGCAGTTTTTTCAACCGTTGTTTGTCTTCTTCAAGGCGGGCTTTCAGGTCGCTCTCATTCATCCCATGGATGCTTTTTACAAAATCTACTTTCTTTGACATCGTGAATACGATTTATTAATTATTACGTGGTTGCCAGGTCCCGGCGTATGATGAATTTTGTTTTGATAGGTAACTTACCGGCAGCCAGGGCGAGTGAGGCACGGGCAACTTTCTCATCTACACCATCCACTTCAAATAATATACGGCCGGGTTTTACCACCGCAGCCCAGAACTCCAGGTTACCTTTACCTTTTCCCATCCTGACTTCAGCAGGTTTACGTGTAATGGGCTTATCAGGGAAAATGCGGATCCATACATTACCCTCACGTTTCATTTCGCGGGTCAATGCCTGTCGGGCAGCTTCGATCTGCCGGTCTGTGATCCAATGCTGGTCCAATGCTTTCAACGCATAAGAGCCAAATGCAATAGTAAACCCTCTTTTTGCATCGCCTTTCATACGACCTTTCTGCATCTTCCTGTGCTTTGTTCTTTTCGGTTGTAACATTTTATTAAGATTCTAGTTACTTGTTGCTTGTTTATGGTTCCTGGCTCCCGGCTGCATCAAGCAACCAGCAACATTTAGTTTCTCCGACCACCACCACCTCTTCTTTCCCCGCCACCGCCACCTCTTCTGTCATCACGACGGTCATGACGATCATCCCTTCTTTCTCTTCTATCACTTACTTCGCTCTTTCCACCAATAAAATTGGGATTCAGGTCCCTTTTCGCCAATACTTCACCTTTACAGATCCAGACTTTGATCCCGATTTTACCATATACGGTCAGTGCAAATACATTGGCATAATCAATATCCATGCGGAATGTATGTAAAGGTACCCGGCCCTGTTTGATCTCTTCGGTCCGTGCGATCTCGGAACCACCCAAACGACCAGACACTTTCACTTTTATCCCTTCAGCACCCATACGCAGGGCGGATGCAATCGACATTTTAATTGCTCTTTTATAATTGATCCTGTTCTCGATCTGGCGGGCCACTGTATCAGCTACGATCATTGCATCCAGCTCAGGGCGACGGATCTCCAGGATGTTGATCTGTACGTCATCCTTGCCGGTCAGCTTCTTCAATTCTTCTTTTATGCGATCCACTTCACCACCTCCCTTACCAATAATAATCCCAGGTTTAGAAGTATGAATGGTAATGATCAGCTTGCCAAGGGTTCTTTCAATAACGATCTTGGAGATACCACCTTTGTTGATACGGGCATTCAGGTATGTTCTGATCCTGTGATCTTCGATCAGCTTGCCGGCATAATCTTTTTTTGTAGCATACCAGTTGGATTCCCAACCCCGGATGATGCCTAACCTGTTACCAATCGGATTTGCTTTTTGACCCATGTTTTAAATTTTTGCTCTTAAATCCCGGGAAGGAACATTAGAGCTTTATAGTATAAAATTTTATTGCAAAATCGAAATGCATTCTTAATTATTAATCTTTCAAATCACTTGAGCTTGATAAACCCCACTTTAAGAATTCGAGGCATCCACGATCACAGTTACATGATTACTCCGTTTACGAACCCGGTAACCACGGCCCTGAGGCGCTGGACGCATACGTTTCAATGTTCTTGCCCCATCCACAAAAATGGTCTTCACCATCAGCTGCGTTTCATCTCCCCCTTCATTCTTTTGCTTCCAGTTGTTGATCGCACTTAACACCAGTTTGCGTAGCGGTACAGCAGGGTGCTTAGGGCTATGTTCCAGTTCGGCCAATACTTTGTCCACTTTCTTACCCCTGATAAGGTCAGCCAGTAACCGCATTTTGCGGGGGGATGTCGGATAATTTCTCAGTTTAGCTATTGCTTCCATCTTTTCTTGTTTCTTGTTACTGGTTGCCTGTTTCTGGTTTATGGCCTGGTAGTTCGAGATGTCATTACGATATTGTAATTGCATTCTATAACTGCCTGACCTGTCTGCAACCAGGACCCAGCAACTCTTATTTATTAAGCTTCTACTTTTTTACTTGAGTGTCCTTTAAAATGCCTAGTGGGCGCAAACTCACCCAATTTATGCCCCACCATGAACTCAGTCACATAAACAGGAATAAATTTGTTTCCGTTATGCACTGCAAACGTGTGACCTACAAAATCAGGAGTGATCGTGGAACGACGACTCCAGGTTTTGATTACACTCTTCTTGTTTTTGCCTTCATTGATGGCCATCACCTTTTTTTCGAGGTGAGTAGCTACATAAGGACCTTTTTTAACTGAACGACCCATTTCTTATTATTTAATATTTGTCTTTATTTTCAGATTCGAATTGGGAGCTTTGAAACCTTGGCTCGAAGCTCACAGCTTATGACTCCCAGCCTTTATTTCGCAAGTTTACTCCCGCTATTACGCTGAATGATCAGTTTATCACTGCCTTTACCTCTTGTACGGGTTTTCAAACCTCTGGAATACTGGCCATTCCTGCTACGGGGCTGACCCCCTGAAGCTTTACCTTCCCCACCACCCATCGGGTGATCCACCGGATTCATGGCCACACCACGGGTTCTGGGTTTGATTCCTCTCCACCTGTTTCGTCCGGCCTTTCCCATACTTTGCAGGAAATGGTCGCTGTTACTTACAACCCCAACTGTCGCGTAACAGTTGATCAATACTTTTCTCAACTCACCTGAAGGCATTTTTAATATTGCATATTTGTCTTCCTTATTGGTCAATTGTGCTGATGAACCAGCGCTGCGGGCCAGTTTACCTCCTTGTCCGGGTTGCATCTCAATATTGTGCACATTGGTACCCAAAGGCATATTTTTCATCTGCAATGCATTGCCTATCTCAGGAGCTACATCGGGACCGCTTTCTACCACAGCGCCAACCTGCAACCCCTGAGGACCCAGGATATAACGCTTTTCGCCATCAGCAAAATTCACTAACGCGATAAAAGCAGTACGATTTGGATCATATTCGATAGACACTACGGTCGCAACACCTGCCTTATTTCGTTTAAAATCAACCACGCGGTATTTTTTCTTATGACCACCGCCCCTGTAGCGCATTGACCTGTGGCCAGAAGAGTTACGTCCACCGGTTCTTGGCTTCGCTTCCAATAAACTCTTTTCAGGAACATTGGTAGTTACTTCTGCATACGCATTACCAATCCTCCAGCGGGTGCCGGCTGTAACTGGTTTGAATTTTCTTAGTGCCATCTCTTTATTTCTTTTTTGTTCAACATTAGCGGCTGTTGAAGCCATTCTTTTCCCGGTAACTCACCAGGAAGGTTTATATCGAAGAATACAAGTCAATACTTTCGCCCTCCGATATGGTCACAAAAGCTTTTTTGTAACTCGGCTTGCGGCCCGAGATCACACCGGCTTTTGTAAAGCGGCTTTTATTTTTGCCCGGTACCACTGCGGTGTTAACATTTGTAACGGTTACACCGTAGAAGCCTTCAATCGCTTTTTTAATTTCCAGTTTATTTGCGTTTTTGGCCACTTTGAAAGCATAACGCCGGAGTTTTTCCTGCTGCGCATTGGCTTTTTCAGTCAAAATGGGTTTTATCAATACTTCAGAAAGTTTCATTTTGTAGACTTTTTTTATTAAGCTTCCACTTTTTCTTCTTCATTAAAAATCTTTGCTGCATTTTCTGTTAATATCAATACTTCCGAGTTGACAATATCATACGTATTAATATCACTTAGCATAACTCCCAGTACTGATGGAATATTCCGGATCGACAATTCAACATTCACATTATTTTCCGGCATGATAAACATGGCTTTCTTATCTGCCATATTCAGGTTGCCCAGTATATCCATAAATTTTTTTGTCCCCGGTACTTCCATTGTAATATCTTCCACGATGACTATCGCGTTGTCTTTTGCTTTGTACGACAGCGCGGAGATCTTTGCCAGGTCCTTCACTTTGCGGTTCAGTTTGATATCATACCCATGAGGTTTAGGTCCAAAAATAGTACCTCCACCTTTGTATAACGGATTCCGGATATTACCCTTTCTGCTTCCTCCCGTACCTTTCTGGCGGTGTAGTTTGCGACTCGCTCCCTGCACTTCTGCCCGTGTCTTTACTTTATGAGTACCCTGATGCTGGGCAGCCAGGTATTGTTTTACTGCCAGGTAGATAACATGGTTGTTGGGTTCGGCACCAAAGATCTCTTCGGGCAGATCCACCGTCCGTCCAGTTTTCTTTCCGGTTGTATTTAAAACGTCGATTTGCATTTTTTTTATTTTTTTCGCAGAGACAAGGCATGCCAGGTCTCTATAACCATTCGATTATTTCTGAATTAAGACAATTGAACCATTATGGCCTGGAACAGAACCGCTGACCAGGATATAATTTTTATCTGCAAATATTTTCAGCACGGTCAGCCCTTTCAATTTAACCCTGTCACTACCCATTCGACCGCCCATTCTCATTCCTTTCATTACACGACTGGCATCTGATGAATTACCGATTGAACCTGGTGCACGACTGCGGTCATGCTGGCCGTGAGATTGACCACCAACACCATGGAATCCATGACGTTTTACAACTCCCTGGAAACCTTTTCCTTTTGTGGTGCCAACTACTTCAACATTATCACCTTCATCAAAAATGTCAACTGTAATTGTTTCACCAATATTTTTTTCGAGAGAAAAATCCCTGAATTCCTTTGTAAATTTTTTGGGAGAGGTCTGAGCTTTAGCGAAGTGGTTGGTCTCAGATTTAGTGGAGTGTTTTTCTTTTTTATCGCCGAAAGAAAGCGAAAGAGCGTTGTACCCGTCAGATTCGGTGGTCTTTACCTGGGTAACCACACAGGGTCCCGCTTCAATGATCGTACAGGCGGTCTGTTTGCCCGAGGGATCAAAGATGCTTGTCATCCCGACTTTTTTCCCAATAATACCTTTCATGGTTCTTCGATTTATGCCTGCAGGATTATTGGGACATGCATTTGGTTCGTGTAACACGAATCAAGGCTTCAATCCCCGTTTGCCACCGACCTTTTCCTTTATGGGGAAGTACCGGCAGTAAACAAACCCTGAATGGCTTGTTTTATATGAAGCTCCTCTAAATCTTCCGCCGGTTGGCGAAGAGACTTCTGAAGCTTTTTTAATTTCCAGAGCTCTTTTTTCATACAGCTTTTAAAGCGCATGATTGAGAGGTAGACTGTTTGAATTTGTAAGAACTTTTATGCTTTAGGGCTCAAACTCCTTCCATTCGGGAAGGCGGCGATGGGCCTTATGCCTTGATCTCAACCTCCACCCCACTGGGCAGATCCAGTTTACTCAGTGCATCTACCGTACGGCTAGAAGAAGTGTAAATATCCAGTAACCGCTTATGGGTAGCCAACTGGAATTGTTCACGACTCTTTTTGTTTACGTGTGGTGAACGCAACACAGTGAATATTTTACGACGGGTAGGCAGGGGAATAGGTCCTGTCACCACTGCACCGGTGCTTCGAACCGTTTTTACGATTTTTTCGGCTGATTTATCAACCAGGTTATGATCGTAGGACTGTAATTTGATCCTGATACGCTGAGACATGTGTGAATACCCAATTTTCTTTTGGGAGTGCAAAGGTAGGGTTGGGAGCCATAACCTCCAAATACTTGGAAAAGAATTTTTTAGGTTGTGAACAACCTGGTAGTCAGCCATGCAAAGCTACTCTATAGGCTTGAGTTTCAGACTTAATGCTGCAAATCCTCCCAACTCAAGATGCTCTACCAGGAAATGATATGTACCACCAAGGCTGATGCGTATCCGTTTATGGGGAGATTCATTAAAATCATATCTTGAGGGATCCCATTCATCGATCACCAGTTTTTGGTCAATATAGACCCGGACAGCATCATCCCACGTAACAGAAAGCTCATAATCGCCTTCAGGTATAACAACTTCAGCATTAGCCACTGTAATAAACTGGGTGTGTTGGTAATCAGCTTTGATGCCGCCCCACCAGGCATAGTCTAGCTTATTAATATTTTCTGTTTTGAATGGGACTCTTTTCCCGGATCGCGGGAAAAGTACTCCGGTTTGGATAGGATTATATTTTGCGGTATCCAATGGATAAAAAAGCACTTCCCAGTCAATTGGCTGGAAGAACTTTTTAAACGAAAATTGATAAGGCTTGCCTGCCGCAATGGCTTCGCCAAATGGAGTTATAATGGGGGAGCCAGTATATTCCAGCTCAATTAAAATATCTGTACGGCTCCCCCTGATTTTTTGCGCAACGATTGATGAGGGGAATTCTCCGCTCATGGCTGAAATATTCTCAACACCCCTGGAACTTTTGATCTTCCATTTTCCTTTAGGTCCCAGTAAGTCAAATTTCATCAGATTGCTTGTATCTGTTGGGTTGTTATTCCAGATGATAGGAGAGCGAAAATCATAGGGGCCCCATTCAGTGATAATAATATTTTTTCTTCCATCGTAACTCTTAGTATCCTTAAAAGGGTCTCTATGTTTTATTTTATCGATGGATAGCTTGGCTGTGTCATCCACAATTATATTAAATGATTTTACATTGCACCCGGTGTCAAGATTTGTAACTGTTGAGTCCATCTTAAAAATGGGTCCGCTTTCCTGAACCATATCGCAAAGCTTAATACTGTCGGTTAACTCCATATTATAAACAAGGGAACAGTTGTCAATATGATTGTAAGCAATTAAATAATCCCTGCTTCTTGTATCACGATTTTTCACATAACCCCAATCAACCTCTTGCTCTTTCTTTCCCCATAATTTTAAGACGAGACCATTCCTGGAAAATCGATTATAGATTATCTTGTTTTTCTGTCCATGTTCAATGGCTATCGCAGTTTTGTTTTTCCAAAACCAATTATTACAGATCGTTGATTCATAGCTATATCCTCCCCAAATGCCATAGTCACACTCCATTATTTTATTTTGGGTTATGTGATTCCTGCTGAAAGTTGCTTCAATGCCATTGTTTGAAGCATAAGAAAAATCATTGTCACTGATTATATTATCATTACATCCGCCTTCCCCGGAATCCATGGTGGTTTGGCCTGCCCAGAGAAAAAGGCCATCGCCGCCATGAGTAACATTGTTTTTATAAAACAAGTTCTCATTACTTTGCTCATAGACCAGAATCCCTGCACTATCCTGTCCGCGGTTGTAAACCCCATCACTATAGCCCCTGATATTAAAATTGATCTTATTATACATGACCTTGTTCCTGTTGCACCGATACATACCTAATCCAATACCCGAATTGAAAGAGAAATCATTGTTATAGATCAACCCATCATTGCATTCCATCATCATCAGGGCGTTCTGACCCCCTGTTACTTTGCAATTCCTAATCACTGCAAATTGGCAATTCCGCAGGTACATGGCGGCGCCGTAACGGAGCCATTCGTCTTTTTCATTGTGATGATAACTCATCCAGTCAGCTACATCTTCTTTTTCGGAGGTGCTATTCAAATGCTGACGATAATTATAACTAAGATCGCAATTATCTAAAGTCAGTTTCGCCACATTCTTTGCCAGCAGGGCTATCTTATACCCGTTTGCCCTCAGATTTTTGATGGTAATATTTTTACTGTTTTGAATAAGAATGGCTACTCCAAAAAAAACGTCAGGATTGCTGATGGTATTACTTCCTTTCAATTCTGCCTGGTTGAAATCAATGGTAATATTATTTCCTTCAATAATGATCAAAGGTTGATCCTGGTTTTTGTTTGCATCGATCCTGTATACCCCTCTTTTGATCGTCATCGTTTTGCCGATCGTCATGCCATTTACCATTACCTTTTGCTGTGCCCAGGCCGTGAAGAAAGAAGAAAGAATGAATAGAACAAACCCTATTCTTTTTATCATCAATTTGAATTTACTTGCAACAATTTACATCAATAATGGAAGAAAGACCACGGATAGGATCTAAAACAGGTAAATGGCTTACACTGCTGCTCAAAATAGCGGTGACGGGTGTTTGTTTATGGTATGTATCGGGTAAAATTGATATTGCAAAAGCCGGGGCCGCTCTCCGCAGCGCCAATGGGTTCTATCTTTTCATGGCTTTGATCGCATTTGTTTTTTCTAAATTATTGTCAGCTTTTCGCCTCAATATTTATTTCCGGAATATCGATATTCTTTTACCGGAACGGGCCAACATCCAATTATACTGGCTGGGTATGTTTTATAATTTGTTTCTCCCGGGTTCCATTAGCGGAGACGCCTATAAGGTGATCCTGCTGACAAAAAAATATAATGTCCATTATAAAAAAACAACAGCCGCCGTTTTATTGGACCGCTTTAGCGGTTTGCTGGCATTAGGCCTGATCATGGCCATTTATAGTATTGTAGTATTCACTTATACCTTATATATCATAGCCGTGATTGCCGGAGCTGTAATGGCCGTCCTGCTCCTCTATTTTGTTGTCAAATTCTGGCTGAAAGATTTTCTGTCCGGTTTTCTCCCTACCCTGTTATTGGGAATCATCGTGCAGTTTTGCCAGGTTATTTGTGCTTATTTAATAATGACCTCTCTTCACATCCCTGTCGGGCAACCCGGGTACATTTTCCTGTTTCTTTTGTCTTCCATGGTTGCCGTATTGCCATTAACGATCGGAGGGTTAGGTGCCAGGGAACTCGTTTTCCTGGAAGGTTCAAAATATTTCGGGCTGGCGCAGGAACAGGCGGTGGTGATCAGTTTTCTTTTTTACCTCATTACTTTGTTGACATCTGCGGGCGGATTGTATTATGTATTCTACGACCCGCTGAAAATTGAAAGGACCCATTTCTGAGTCCTTTCCAGAACATTGTTTTTCATAAATCCCCAATGAACATAAAAGAAATTGGCATCCTAAAAACGGAGTGCATACGTATGATTCTCATCAAAAAAAATGCCACGCCGTATTTCCTTATCATTCTTTTTTTGTATTTGAATAAACTATCAATAAAAAGATCCTGCCCATTTAACCGGACAGGATCATATATTACTTTCAGTCATTATTAATTAAGCATTCACTTTGCCTCTCACCTTCGCGATTACTTCTTCAGCAGCCTCACCCTTCCGTCCCTCTCCTTCAGAGAAGGAAACTAAATTCTCATTCTATCAGACGCTCACTTTCCCTTTCACCTTCGCGATCACTTCTTCAGCAATTCCGGTTGGAGCAGGGGCATAATGTGAAAATTCCATAGTAGATGATGCACGCCCGGAAGACAAACTGCGCAACTGCGTTACATAACCAAACATTTCACTTAGCGGCACTTTGGCCTTGATTACCTGGGCGCCGGCACGGCTATCCATCCCTTCCATCATACCCCGTCGACGATTCAGGTCACCGGTCACGTCTCCCATATACTGGTCAGGTGTCACCACTTCAATTTTCATGATCGGCTCCAGTAATACCGGTTTGGCTTTCCTGGCAGCTTCACGAAAACCGGCTTTGGCGCATAATTCAAACGACATGGAATCAGAGTCAACAGCATGGAAACCCCCATCAAAAACACGGATCTTCATGTTCGCAACCGGATAGCTGGCCAGCACTCCTGTCGTCATGGATTGCTCAAAAGCTTTTTGAATGGCGGGAACAAATTCCCTGGGAATAGATCCTCCAAAAAGATCATTTACAAATTGATAATGTTTATCCGGGTTTTCTGCCTGCCACTCCGGGTCAACTGGACCCAGTGTGAATACAATATCCGCGTATTTACCCCGACCCCCGGTTTGTTTCTTTAATGTCTCCCGGTGTTCAACCGTTGCATTAAATGCTTCTTTATAAGCAACCTGTGGTGCCCCCTGGTTTACTTCTACTTTAAACTCTCTCTTCATCCGATCCACAATGATCTCGAGGTGCAATTCTCCCATGCCTGATAGGATCGTCTGACCGGTTTCTTCATCTGTTCGTACCCGAAGTGTGGGATCCTCCTCTACCAGTTTGGCAATGGCCATGCCCATTTTATCTACATCTACCTGTGTCTTTGGTTCAATGGCCACCGAGATAACAGGTTCCGGAATAAACATGTTTTCCAGTGTTATCGGGTGATCTTCATGACAGAGTGTATCACCTGTTTTTATCTCTTTAAACCCTACCGCCGCACCAATATCACCTGCTTCAATAAAATCGATCGGGTTTTGCTTATTGGCAAACATCTTCATGATGCGGCTGATACGCTCTTTTTTACCACTTCTTACATTCAGCACATAAGATCCTGCATTCAGGTGACCTGAGTACACCCGGAAGAAGGCCAGGCGACCTACAAAAGGATCGGTCATGATCTTAAAGGCCAGTGCCGCAAATGGTTCTTTCGCATCGGGTTTACGAATCTCTGTTTCACCCGTATCAGGGTTAATGCCTTCTACCGGTGCGATATCAACCGGGCTGGGCAGGTAACGACACACCGCATCCAGCGCCGTTTGCACCCCTTTATTTTTAAATGAAGAGCCACATAACATAGGTACGATGCTCAGGTCCACCGTAGCTTTCCGAATGGCTTCATGCATTTCATCTTCGGTGATCGTATCAGGATTATCAAAGAATTTCTCCATCAGCTTATCATCATATTCAGCAACCGCTTCTACCAGGCTGGCCCTCCATTCTTTGGCTTCTTCCAGCATATCAGCCGGAACCTCAATTTCATCAAAGGTCATCCCTTCTGTCTCCATATGCCAGATAACCCCTTTCATTTTAATAAGATCCACAACACCTATAAAATCATCTTCAGCTCCTATCGGCAACTGCAGGGGAACTGCTTTGGAACCCAGCATTTCCTTCACTTGCTTTACCACATTCAAAAAGTCAGCGCCGGCCCTGTCCATTTTATTTACAAACCCTATACGGGGCACATTATACCGGTTCGCCTGTCTCCATACCGTTTCCGACTGAGGCTCTACTCCGTCCACCGCAGAGAACAAGGCAATCAAACCATCCAATACTCTCATGGATCGTTCTACTTCTACAGTAAAATCTACGTGACCGGGAGTATCAATGATATTGAAATAGTAATTTTTGGTATTTGCATCAGCAACCCCTTTTTTAGTAGGAAATTTCCATTCGCAGCTTACTGCCGCTGAAGTGATCGTAATTCCCCTTTCCTTTTCCTGTTCCATCCAGTCAGTCGTAGCAGCGCCATCATGCACTTCACCGATCTTATGTATCATACCGGTGTACCGGAGGATACGCTCCGTTGTGGTGGTTTTACCCGCATCGATATGAGCGGCTATACCAAAGTTTCTTTGAAATTTTAAATCTGCCATGACCTGCTTATTTTCAGTTATTTAGTTAGCGATAATAAAAAACCTTCCGGTTTTGGAGGCGCAAAGGTAAGGAAAAATGACCGAAAATAAAGGCCTAAATGTTTCTTAATCATTGCTGTGGATAAGTCAGTCGGCAGTCAGTAATCGGTAGTCGACAGTCGACAGTCGACACAAGCCTTAACTTGTCCGGAACCAATAAGACGACACAAAAAAGAAACTAAATAGTAATTACAAAGAAGGTAAAATTTTCAGGTCGCTGACCAGGCTAATGCCCTATTAAATGAGACCATAAATCGCTATAATTTTACTCTCTCGTACATAAACAATCTTGTTATAAGCGAATATCAGAAAAAATGGAAAGAAAAATCTACAACCCGATCCAGAAAGACCGGGTGGAATTCCTGAAAACACATGCTGACATGAATGGAGAATACACCCTGGTAGAAGTGGAATTGGCTGATGGGGGTGGGGTGGGTTTGCATTACAATAAAACTTATGCTGAAAAATTTGATTGCCTGGAAGGTGAAGTGCAGGTGCAATTGGGAAAAACAATACACCTCTTGAAACCCGGTCAATCGGCAACGGCAACCCCTAATATCAATCACCTGTTTCGTAACCGGAGTGGCATACCCTGCAAATTTAGGGTAGAATTAAGACCAGCCTGTCGTGGTTTTGAACAATCGCTCCAAATGGGGTATGGCCTTGCGGCGGATGGTCTATGCAAATCCAACGGTTTTCCCAAAGACAAACGCGCCCTTGCCTGGTTATTCGAGATCAGCGAAAGCAATTTACCGGGATGGATGAGCCTGTTTGAATTTATTTTACGCCAACAGACAAAAAAAGCAAGACAAAAAGGAATTGATAAGGAGCTGACAGAACGCTATGTAAAATTTTAGAGCATTCTTAATAAAAAAACGCCCCGATAAAAGAACCGGGACGTTTTTATCAATAAGCAATGGGTTTATTTATAATAACTCAACTTCATTTCAACGCGGCGATTCTTCTGGCGTCCCGCTGCCGTTTTGTTATCGGCTATTGGCATTGTTTCACCATGACCTGCGGAAGTAATACGGCTTTCATCAATTCCTTTACTGGTAAAATAAGATTTAACAGCGCCGGCCCTGTTATCACTTAGTGTCTGGTTCATTTCATCACTGCCAACATTATCCGTATGACCATCGATAGCCAATTTCATCTGGGGGTTTTGTTGCAAAATCTTAATTACTTCGTTCAAACCTGTATATGATTTAGGAAGTAATTTGTAACTACCGGTTACGAAGAGGATATTATTTGCAGCAATATCCACGCGTTTCTTTACTTCATCGGGGATGATAGGGCATCCCTGGTTGCTGGCCGGGCCTGGTAGTGTAACACATTTATCAACTTCATCATTTACACCATCACCATCTGTATCAGGTATCGGACAACCCTGGTAACGAGCCACCCCGGGGACGGTAGGACATTTATCTTCTTCATCATTGATTCCATCCTTGTCTGTATCAGGAATCGGGCATCCCTGGTAACGTGCGAAACCCGGAACGGTGGGACATTTATCCTCTTCATCATTAATACCATCCTTATCCGTATCAGGGATCGGGCACCCATCGTATTTAGCGAGACCTTTTACGGTAGGGCATTTGTCTTTATCATCCGGTATGCCATCGCCATCTGTATCAATAGGGGGTGGTGGCGGCGGCGGTGGAATAAGGGCTACTGATTCAGTTTTTTTTTTAATGGGAAGGCTACCCCGATACTATGCTGAAAATGATAGTTAGCCGTCTCTGTAGTGACTGGTACGCGATAAGTTGATGTTATAAAAAGATGAGCTTCATCAAAAAAGTTTACTTTAATACCTATACCCAATGGTATGGTAGCCCCATAATAAGCGATGTATTTATGAGCCTCAACACCCATTATAAGATAGGGTGTTACCCAGTATTTTTCAGTGACCATCTTCAGATTGACAGCCGCATTGAATTCCATCAGAAGTTTTTCATTCGGAAATACTTTGTTTGGCATTGGGTAGCGGATAAATGATCCCTCCAAACCCATGGCTACATCGATATGTTTTGTGATTCCCTTGAAATAGTTGACAGCCAGGCCGGGCGTCATATCCTTCAACCTGGCCTGTGATTTGTCACTAAGGACCTGTGTCAGGGACCCGGTTCGTATCCTTGACGCCGTCAAGAAATCATTCAGGAAAAAACTTACGCCAAGGGCTTTGGGCCTGATCTCATTATTTTGGGCATAAGCGGCAGGTACCAGCAAATACAGCGCAAACAATGCTGTTAATATCTTCTTCATAAAGAGATAGTTTGGTTTAAAACTGAACAAAAATAGCAGCTAAGTTCAATATCCTAAAATAAATTATTTAGTTCATATTCATCCAATTGGAAGCAATTGTTTTTCCCCAAATTACTTTTTCCCTGATCGGAGGACAACTTGTTCGTCCGACGATCATTTAGGGGCAAAATATTTTTCCCGAAGCATTTTATCTTCCCCATATATATCATCATAAAAAACTATACTTCCATCCTTACCTTCACAGGTAATATAACGGATAAAAACAGGCATTTTGTTTTTCAGCGCTATACTATGCTTTTCTTTTCGTTTTAACCAGGTTCTTACTGAATCAATTCTGGCCGCCCTGCTACCGCCATTCAGACTATCATTGTGCAAAATATAAAACGCCAATCGTTGCCATTCCTGCACCCTTACACAGCCATGACTTATTGAACGCATGGCTTGCCCGAATAAATACCGTTGATTAGTATCGTGTAAATACACTGAATATTTATTATCAAAATAAAATTTAAATACCCCCAGAGCATTGGCGTCACCACTGCCTTGTATCACGCGGTAGGGAATTCCCTTGCTGTATTTTGCCCAATCCACACCATAAGGATCCACTTCGCCATCTTTGCCTACAAGGCTAAAGCCTTTCCTGGCCAAGTATCCCGGATTCTTTTTTAAGGCCGGCAATACTTCTTTTACAATGATACTGTTGGGTATGGTCCAGATAGGGTACGTGATCAGTTGCGAAATAGCGCTATTAAGCAGCGGGGTGGTTGTCTTCGCTTTCCCACAAATTATTTTTGATGAAAATAGTACCGAATCTCCCTCTATTACATGTAAGTAAAAGGATGGAAGGTTTATCCAAATATACCTGGGGGGCATTTCTTCTGGTAACATTTTATATTTATCCAGGCTAATAGCAATACGGATGAATTTTTCCCTGTCAGAGGTATTAAGCATACGGAGGGTCCATTCCCCTGCCCTTCCGTCAACGGCAATTCCTTTTTCTTTTTGAAATTTTTTGATCGCAGCGGCGAGTTGAGATGAATCGGCCTTTATACTGTCGGATAATACGTAACCGCCTTCAAATAAACGTTGTTGCAGGGCCTTTTTAAATTTTGCCGCATCTTTACCCGGTGAGGGAACAACCGTAAACTCACGATATTCGGCGTTGTCGAGAAACTTTTGAATACCTTCTTTTAAAAGCCGGTACCCTCTTTGTTTGGGTTCCAGCGATTGTATGAGCCGGGCCAGTGAACTATCCTGTTGCAGTGTGGCAAACTGCTGCAGGTAGAATTCGTCACTTAGCACAGAATCTTTCCGAAGTGTGATACTATCCTGTGGCAGGCGGCCTAATTTTATATCTTTTACCAGGCCCAGGAAAGCATCGGTAAGCATAATATCTGCTTTTGACCAGAGCGATGCATTTTTACGGTCCCCTTGCAGGCTGCTGTCATTTATAAATTGTTGCCTGATAGCCGCTAATTCTTTTACATGATAATCTTCCGGGAACAAACCAAAGTGTTGAGATGTCTTGATAAACTGGTATAAGGTATCGCCAGCCGCCAGCCATTCTTCCTTATTGCTCCAGACAGGAACATAAGAGTTCTTTTCATAAAGGATCTTTGTTAATCGCGGCTGACTTAATTGGGTTGAATCTTCCAGTCTCCCTTTATAATTAATGGCCTCATCAATTTCCTGGCGGATAATATTGGTAGCTTTCTCCTGCAATTCCTGCGGGGAACGGGCAATCGTATCTGTTATTATCCTTGATTTATTATGGCAGGCAGTCAATACAAGCAGGCATACTGCGCTGTAAAAGAAAGCCATGCACACTGATCTTTTTAGGCTCATATGGTTGGTGTGGCACAAATGGTATATCCGGTTTTTACTGTAATTTACCTGAACAGAAAACACCGGATATGCGTGACAATGTAAGCAAACGTTTCTATATTCCGGAATGGGTATTGTTTATTTTTTCAACATTGTTGTTGGTGAAGGTCGGTGCACAGGACGCCAGAATTACCCGTCCGCCAGTAACGGATAAATGGAGTCGCTACGGTGAGCAGGTTAATAAGGACCCGTCTAAAAAGATGGTAGAACTAAAGTCGTTGATCCCCGGACTTATTTATGATCTCCGGTATGCCGGCACAAATAATTTTATGCATCGGCGGATGTATCCTGAAAACACAACTTGTACATTTTTAAGATCCCCGGCTGCCATAGCCCTGCTGAAAGTTCAGCAAAAATTAAATCAAACAGGACTTGGATTAAAAGTATTTGACGCCTACAGGCCCTATTCTGTTACCGTTAAATTCTGGGAACTGGTGAAAGATGAACGGTATGTAGCAAATCCTTCCAAAGGGAGCGGCCATAATCGTGGTATTGCAGTAGACCTAAGTATTATTAACCTGAAAACCGGCCTGGAGCTGAATATGGGAACCGGTTTTGATAATTTTTCAGATACGGCTCACCAGGATTTCCTTGATCTCCCCGAAGAGATCCTGCAAAACAGGTTGCTGTTAAAAACTATCATGGAGAAAAACGGGTTTAAGGCACTCGATACGGAATGGTGGCATTATTTTCTTGCCAATAGCAACCAGTATGAGATACTAGACATTGATTTTAAGAAATTGAAGAAAGGTCTATAAAGCCGATACGGCAATCACCGCATCAATATTAATAGTCCCGTATACATGCGGAAAAGTATCTTGCGCTGACGGGGACCAGTCAAAAACATATTTACTACTGAGTTTATCCGTGTCGATCGTAAGTTTAACGAGGTCGGACTTACCGGCAAAATATCTTTCCAACACCGATTCCACCTGCTGTTCCTGGCTGCAATGAATAAACCCTTCCGCGGCCAGAGAAAGATGTTCGTAAAATCCTTTTTGTTTAGCCCCGCTCCATTCTGTGGCAGTAGTGATATGATATATGACCGGCATGATCGTTATGATTCGTTAGAATTTGAAGGTAGTATTCGTTTTATATGTTGTTCAAGCAGCAAAAGATCAGCAAGTACAATGGCGGTAACAGCTTCAAGGATCACCGGCACCCGCAAAGCAATGCAAAGATCGTGACGCCCTTTTACGGACACTGTTTCTGTTTTTTCTGTTTCCCAATTAAGCGTTGTCTGTTCTTTGGGGGTGGATGAAGTGGGTTTGATAGCGATGCGAAACACCAGTTCATTTCCATTGGTCAATCCACCAACCACACCTCCGGCATGATTGGTTATCGTTTTACCGCTCATATCTTCAATAGCATCGTTGTGCTGACTGCCAAACATTTTTGCCGCCGCAAAACCAGTCCCGAATTCAATACCACGAACCGCTGGAATGGCAAAAACGATATGAGCCAATAAGGATTCAGCGGAATCAAAGAAGGGTTCTCCCAACCCAACAGGCAAACCGGTCACCCGGCATTCAATGATACCCCCGATCGAATCTTTATTATCTATCGCTTTTTGGAGTCCTTTATCCAGATCTTTTTCACCACCAATCTCAAGGATCTCAGAAATTACTTTTATTTTATTCAACAACTTTTTCGCTATCACCCCCGCGGCCACCAGCGCCACTGTCAGCCTTCCGCTGAAATGACCACTGCCCCGGTAATCTTCAAAACCCCCGGCTCTTTTCCTGGCTACAAAATCAGCATGACCCGGGCGGGGAATGGCTCTCTGTTTTTCATAATCATCACTTCTGGTATTCTTGTTTTCAAAGAAAATGCTGATAGGTGCACCGGTTGTCTTATAATTAAAAAGGCCACTTTTTATAATGGGCAGGTCTTCTTCCCGGCGGGGAGTAGTTCCTTTTTGCGTACCTCCCTTTCTTCTTTCGAGATCAGGCAGAAAATCTTCAACTGTTAATGATAAACCAGCCGGGCACCCGTCAATGACAATGCCAACTGATTCCCCATGTGATTCGCCAAAGATAGAAACCCGAAATATTCTTCCGAAACTATTCATGCCATTTGATCTTATTGTCTAAAGATACGTCAGCACCCAGCTTTTTCAAATCATCATAAAAATCTGGATAAGACTTATTCACCGCCTGGGCTTCTTCGATCACGGTTTCACTATCTGCTTTCAACGCAGCTACCGAACAGGCCATAGCAATCCGATGATCATGTTGCGAATGAATATCAGCGCCTTTTACCTTTCCATTACCCTGGATGATCATTTCATCTCTTTCCAGCTTGACCAATACACCCATTTTATCAAACTCATCCTGGAGCGTTACCGCACGGTTACTTTCTTTATGCAACAGGCGACTAACACCTTTAATAGTCGTCCTGCCTTTGCAATAAGCCGCTAAAGCCACCAATGGCGGGAAAAGATCAGGGCAATCAGTGGCGTCAAATTGGAAGCCTTTCATTTCCGAAGGGCGCACTTTGATTCCTTTTGCCTCGATAGCAATACCTGCATTTGCCGCCACCAATGCATCTATCATTGCTCTATCGGCCTGAGTGGAGGTCAGATCCAAACCTCTTACGGTGATTGGTCCCGCAATAGCCCCGGCAACTAGAAGAAATGCCCCGCCACTCCAGTCGCCTTCGACTGTATAAGAGAAGGCCCCTCCTAAATCCTCCCCTAAGGGGAGGACTTGCGAAGAGTCATTACGAAAGAAAAATTCTTCATAGTTCCTGTTCTCCGGAATTCTTAATCCAAATTTCTTTATCACATCCAAGGTCAGGTCAATATAGGGTTTGCTCTTCAGATTTTTAACTTTAATGGAAACAGATGATGCTAACCCTCCCTCTCCCCCGGAGAGGGAGTTGGAGGGTGAGGTCGAATAAGCTAATAAAAGTCCGGTGAGAAATTGTGAACTTAACGACCCATCGATTTCAATATTCACCGGCCGCAACGGACCCTGTATCGTCAATGGCAATTTCCCATTCCGGCTGTTCACTTTTACACCCAGCTGTGGAAGTATTTCATCAAAAAAATCCAGCGGCCTGGTTAGTAAACTACCAGATCCATTGATCGTTAATTCCTTTTCACTCAATGCCGCCAGCGGGGTGAACATTCTTATGCCTAATCCGCTTTCTCCGCAATTGATCGTGGATGAAACAGGATTCACGCCTTCACTCTTCACAGTCAGGTCACCATTTACTTTGCTGATCTTTGCGCCCAGTTTTTGAATAATATCCAGGGCAGCTTTATCATCATTACTATGACCGGGATTAAGAATGACACTTGTTCCTTTAACCAATAAGGCCGCCGCGCAGGCTCTTTGCATCGAACTTTTGGAAGGGGGTGCCTGGATGATGCCCTGCAATAGAGATGGATGTATTGTTACTTTCACTTTACAAGCTTTGAATGATATGTTCCAATTGTTTTAGTGAAATAGACTTCACTACCGCTTTCCCTATTTTCTCTAGCACCACATAATTCATTTCTTTCTTCTCCCGTTTCTTATCCAACTTCAGCACATCAAAAACCTTTTGCTTATTAAAAGAAGCATAAGTCGGAAGATTATATTTTTCTAATACATAAACTACTTTATTGGTCTGTCTGAAGCCAGTCAATTGTTCCGAAATAAGACAGGCATACGTCATCCCAATGGAAATGGCCTGCCCATGTGATAATTCATATTGATTTTCCAACGCATGCCCGAGTGTATGTCCAAAATTCAGCAATCTTCTTTTTCCTTTTTCAAATTCATCGCGTTGAACGACTTTGGTTTTCAGTATAGCATTTCGCTGCACCAACTCACAAATCGACTTTTGTCTTCCCCGGTAAGTTTTTAAAGAGTTCTTTTCCAGCTCCGCAAACATCGCCGCATCTTTTATACAGGCATGTTTGATGATCTCCGCAAAACCATTTTCCCATTCTATCCGGGGTAAGGTATTCAGGAATATCATATCATGGAGAATAAAGGATGGCTGACGGATGACCCCTACCATATTTTTAAACAGGCCGACATCAATCCCATTTTTGCCGCCTATCGATGCATCAACCATGGCCAGTAAAGAAGTAGGCACAAAACCAAACCGCAACCCTCTCATATAAACAGAAGCCACATAACCGGTGATATCCGTAACCACACCTCCACCTACCCCTACCAGGGTTGTTTTCCGGTCAGCTTCCATTTCAAGCATTTTTTCGATCACAGCATCCAAGGTGGCCTGCACTTTATATCCTTCTCCCGGTTTTAAAATGATCGTATTCCAGCCCCTGAATCTTTTGGTGTTCGCATTGTACACGTTCTCATCGGTGATGAGTACTGTTGCATTTGGATTAGTTATCTTTTTCAGATAACTGATACTATTGGCGAGATAATAATCAGTTGAAGAGTTGGAAAATTTATAATTAAAATGCTTCATGCTCAACTTTCCCTAAAGGATATTATTGAAATTGATTATTGTATAGATTTACTGTTTTACGAGTGTGCGCCAGAATGTATAATTCTCAGGGAACCCAAACTGCATCACAAAAAATCTAACTAATAAAAGAACTTGCGAAATAAAAAAAACAGATCGACCTGGGTTCCCTCTTTAGGGGGACAGGGGGTCAGCTATCCATAATCTTTTTCTGGTGATTGATACTCTCCATATGCACTGCATCAAAATACTTGGTGATAAATTCTTTGCTCAGCCCGAGTTTATCACCTTTTAAAAAAGCCCGTTCTATAATTTCATTCCAGCGGCTTGTTTGTAAAATGGTGATATTATTAACTCTTTTATAGTTCCCGATCAACTCGGCCACTTTCATCCTTTGCCCCAGGATCTGCATCAGCTCATCATCCAGTTGATTGATCTGCTGACGCAACTTCTCCAGGGCTGCATGGTATTCATCAGAAGGAATATCTTCTTTTCTCCAGATAATAGCTTCCAGCATTTCTTTCAACCGTTCCGGTGTAACCTGTTGTTTTGCATCACTCCAGGCATTATCGGGATCAATATGACTCTCGATCATCAGCCCATCATAGTCAAGATCAATAGCACGTTGGGCCACTTCCTGCAATATTTCACGTCGGCCACAGATATGCGAGGGGTCATTGATCATCATCATCCCGGGGTTCCGCAATTTCATTTCAATGGCCAGGTGCCACATGGGTGCGTTACGGTATTCCGTATTGCCATAAGTTGAAAAGCCGCGATGGATCAATCCGATCTGTTTTACCCCTGCCCTTGCCACTCTCTCCACCGCGCCACTCCATAGTTCAAGGTCAGGATTGATAGGGTTCTTTATTAATACAGGTACATCCACGCCACGCAATGCATCCGCCAATTCCTGCACACTAAATGGGTTCACGGTTGTCCTGGCACCTATCCATAATACATCCACATCAAAGGTCAAAGCATCCTGCACTTGTTTGCCGGTAGCTACTTCAACAGTAGTGGGCAGGCCGGTAAGTTTTTTTGCATGTTGCAACCAGGGCAATCCTTTCGTACCAACGCCTTCAAACATACCGGGCTTGGTGCGGGGCTTCCAGATACCTGCCCGCAACATATCGACCCGGCCTGTAGCCGCTAACCGCTGGGCGGTTTGTATTACCTGCTCTTCCGTCTCGGCGCTGCAGGGACCACTGATGATCAGCGGACGTTTCGACCAGGCCTGCTGAGTAATTTCTTTTGTTGCTTGTTCCGTTGCTTGCATATTGTAAAGATAATTTTTTATGCTTGTCCGCCGAAGCTTTAGCGTAGGTGGATTGTCATCGTTAGTGCATCTAACTTCGACTTTTACGTCGACCTGTCCAGCTTTCGGACTGCATCCCCTTCTCGGAGGGGATGCAGTTCTTTATTGGGTCTTTATTCTTCTTTTAATAACCCGTCAATAATAGGTTTGGCTTTCAGATACGCTTCCGTTTCCGCGGTTTCATCAATAGGTCCACCCGCCCATGTCGACTGCACATTTCCTTTTTTATCAATAATATAAGTTGTAGGAAAACCTATCTGCCCGATCTTTTGAATAACATCCTTCGCATCCGGCACGATTTTAAAATCAAATTTATATTTGGGGAAGAAATACTTATCCAGGCTTTCTTTAGTATCTGTACTTAAACCAAGAAACACCACATCTTTACCTTTAAATTCTTTTACCAAACGGTTTAATGCGGGCAATTCTGCCATGCACGGGTGGCAAGCGGTGAACCACATATTGATCACGAGTACTTTCCCCCTGAGATCTTTTGTTTCTATTTTTTCTCCTGAAATGGTTTTAACAGAAAGAGAAGGCATGGGTTTCCCTTTGATACAATTTTGCCAATCGGTATAGACATTGGCGTTTAAAACACTGTCATTTCTCAAATGCCTGAATAATGTATCAAAACATGTTGAAAAACCTCCCTGCCCTGATGAAAGCTTCCAGGAAGAAATAAAAAATAATAGAAATACTATCGTTTTCATAAACCCATATTTACTTTATTATTCTCCGGATCTTATTTGCATTTTCAATCAACTTCATCAAATAGTCATTATCTTCTTTTTCAATACTCTCTTTAAACCGCGTTAACTGCGCAATATGCTCCTTCAACACATCCAGTACATTCTCTTTATTCTGCATAAAGATCGGCGCCCACATGGCGGGATTGCTTTTTGCCAGCCGCACCGTACTTTCAAAACCGGCACTGGCCAGTTCAAAGATGGCATTCTCCTCTTTTTCTTTTTCCAATACTGTATTGGCTAAGGCAAAAGAAGTGATATGCGAAATATGACTTACATAGGCAGCATGCAGGTCATGCGCTTCGGCTTCCATCTCCAGCAGATGCATCCCGATCTTCTTATACATGGCTTTTACCCATTCCAGTGCATCTGTATCACTTTCATGCGCATTGCAGATGATGACGGCCTTATCTTCAAAAGCCTCCCGCACGGCCGCTTCCGGACCACTGTATTCTGTCCCCCACATCGGGTGCGTGGCCACATACCGCCCTCTTTTCGGATGGGCTTTTATGGCATTAATCAGCAGGCTTTTGGTAGATCCCAGGTCGACCACTATTTGTTGATCGATCTTATCCAGTAATGGAGGCAGCAGTTTCAGTATCGCATTCACAGGAATGGCAAGCACGATCACATTGACCGCAGCGATAGCATCATCCAGGGTCATTATTTCATCAACCAATTCGAGTTCAACTGCTTTTTGTGCATGAGAAGGATCCGAATCGACACCGATCAGTTTAGATGAAAGCTTCTTCTCATGCAACTGCAGCGCCAGTGAACCACCGATCAGCCCCACCCCGATAATTGCAATTTTTTTTCTTTCCATTTTTATACTTTTTGGGCTAAAGCCCTAATGAACATTTATTATTGATCCAAAGCCAGGAGCTTTGATTATTGAACATTGAATATTGTGCATTGAATATTGTCCAAAGGACTCCTTCGGAGATCATTTTCTCATCAATAGAATATTCAACGCTCAATGTCCAATGTTCATTTTTGCAAGCCTTTCTATTGCTTCTTCGATTTTCTTCTCTTTAGTACACAAACTTACCCGCACAAATTTTTCCCCGGCGCTCCCAAAGATGCCCCCCGGTGTAATAAAAACACCCGCTTTAAATAATACTTCATCACTTAACACATACCCGTCCTTATGGCTAACCGGTACCCGGGCCCAGACAAATAAACCAGCCTGTTCTTTTGAAAAAGCGCAATTCAAAAATTGCAGCAATTCAAAGACCTTTTCTCTTCTTTTCTTATACACTGCATTGATCTCTTCATACCATTCTTTTCCAAGGCTCAATGCTTTTGCGGCAGCTAACTGAACCGGCAGGAACATCCCGCTATCCATATTGCTTTTAAAACGCAACACTTCTTCAATTCTTTCTTTAGCCCCGCAAAGCATTCCAACCCTCCAGCCGGCCATATTATGCGATTTGCTTAATGAGTTTAGTTCGATCACGTTAGTTCTTGACCCTTCAATACACAGTAGACTCATCGGGTTATCATTCAGAATGAAACTGTACGGATTATCGTGAACGATGAGAATGCCATGTTTCTTTCCAAATAATACCAGCTTTTCAAATAATTCTCTGGTGGGTAGCTGCCCGGTCGGCATTTGGGGATAATTCACAAACATCAATTTTATGTTGGCCCCCTTACGGGCTCCCCCTTTAGGGGAGGCCATCTTTACACCAGCCTTGCTTTTCGAAGACCCGGCTAATTTTTCGAGTTTTTTGAAATTCGGCTCATAGTTATACTTTTCTTCCAATTTATATTCAGTACATCTTCCACCAGCCAGCTTCACTGCACTACGGTATGTGGGATAACCTGGGTTGGGGACCAATACTATATCTCCTTTGTTCAAATAGGTCAAACAAATATGCATGATCCCTTCCTTGCTCCCGATCAGGGGTAAAATTTCGGTATCTGGATCCAGGTCCACCCCATATGATCTTTTATACCAGTCACTCATCGCGGTCCGTAAAACGGGTGAGCCTTTGTAGGATTGATAGCCATGGGCATTCTCTTTCCTGCTTTCTTCCATTAATACATTGATCACATCCGGGTGCGGCGGCAGATCAGGACTGCCAATACCCAGGTTAATGACCTGTTTTCCCTGTTTATTCAGCTCTTCAATTTCTCTCAGCTTTTGAGAGAAATAATATTCACCAATGCCCTTTAATCGTTTTGATGTTTCCATTGATATTTATCTCTGTATTTAATTTTAGTTTTCCCCTAACCCTCCGCCAGCTGGCGGGGTTGAGGGTATAAAAAAAAGTCCCCCGGTTTTGCCGGGGGACCTGTATGTTGATTTTTAGTTGTTTGTTTTTACGAACTTTCAATCAAAGCATCCCCCGCTTCAGTGCATAGTAAAAGAAGTAAGAATAAACGCGGGTATATGTCTTTGTGATTGTCATACTTAAACAAATATAACGACTGGTAACAGCATATCCAATACCTGCTCAGATTATTTTCTACCCCCTCCGCTTTCCGCATCATTCATTCTTATTTTCCGCCCGCGGTAATTCTTCCCATCAATGGCCCTGATCATTTTTTTGCCAGCAGCCGGTTCAATTTCGATCCAGCTTGTCATTTCCTTCATATCGATACGGCCAAGCACTTCTTTTTTCAGATCGCTCATATCCAGGATAAACTGTAAAAAACTGGCTTTATAAAACCCATCTTTGGTGCCCAGGTTGACAAACAAGCGCTGGAAATTTCCATGTCCGCCTCCGCCAGCATCCCTGCGTGCAAATGTTCTGCCCTTGGTATCCCCCTCCCTTGAAACAGGTCTTTCAAACCGTTCTCTCCTGTCGCTGGTTCTTCGTTCATCTGATCTCATGTTCAGGTCAGCTGCATTTTCATAGTATTTCAGGAAACGGTCAAATTCCAAAGCAGCTACCCGTTGCAGGATCTCCTCTTTTTCAATAGATCCGAATTTTTCTTTTAAGGTTGGCAAATAGGTTTCATACTCACCATGACTGATATCTGCCTGTAGCATTTTATCTATGAAATGGAAGAATTGCTTTCGGCAAACATCTTTTCCGCTGGGTATATCCATTTTATGCACCCGGGTATTCAGCATTCTTTCTATCTGTCTTAACCTGTAAATTTCTTTTGGTGTTACAATGGAGACAGAAATACCGCTTTTGCCGGCACGTCCTGTACGTCCACTCCGATGTGTATATATTTCAGTATCATCCGGCAATTCATAATTAATAATGTGGGTAATGCCCGTGACGTCAATTCCCCTGGCGGCAACGTCAGTGGCTATCAATAACTGAATGCTTTTATCCCGGAAAAGCCCCATCACTTTATCACGTTGTTGCTGGGTCAGGTCGCCATGTATGGCATCAATATCATAGCCTTCTCTTGTCAAGCGCTCGGCAATATCCTGGGTATCCGCTTTGGTGCGGGCAAACACAATACCATAGATACCGGGATTGAAATCAATGATCCGCTTTAATGTCTCATACCGGTTGGAATGCTGAGTAGCATAGTACTGGTGATCGATATTGGCAGCCCCGGCATTCATTTTTCCAATGGTGATCTCAAAAGGCTGTTTCATATACCGTTTGCTGACCTGCCTGATCTCAGCCGGCATAGTGGCACTGAAAAGCCAGGTACTTTGCCGGTTGGGCGTATTTTTCAAAATAAATTCGATATCATCTTTAAAACCCATGTTCAGCATTTCATCCGCTTCATCGAGCACTACATAATGAATTTTTTCGAGGTTGATAGCTTTACGTTCGATCAGGTCGATCAGGCGCCCCGGTGTTGCCACGACGATATGGGTCCCTTTTTTCAGGTCCCTGATCTGCATGGAAATAGAGGTGCCACCATAAACCGCTGTAATAACAATATGGCCTTTCTTATTCTTGAATGAATTCAGGTCACTGGTGATCTGCAGGCACAATTCCCTTGTTGGACAAACGATAAGCGCTTGCGGAAAACGGTCGTCTTTATCGATCAGTTGCAATAAAGGCAATCCAAATGCCGCTGTTTTGCCGGTACCGGTTTGAGCCAGCCCGATAAAATCCTTGGTGCCTTGTAGTAAAACAGGAATGGCTTGTTCCTGGATAGGGGTAGGTTGGGTAAAACCCAGTGCCTGGATAGATTGAAGTAAACCTTCTTCAATACCCAGGGCTTCAAAACTGTTCATATAAAAATTTGTGCAAAAGTAATCTTAATGGGGTTGATTGACGAATGTTTTAGGGTCTCCCTGGAAATACTATAGATACTGTAATCCTTATCTCAACTATCGTTCATTCTTGCTTAATCCTTGCTTTATTCATGCATCATAGTATTTATTTTTAAGCTGAAAATGCATTGATAATGCATGGATAATACCTGATTGTTGAAAGGTTCATATATAGTTTATTGATAATTAAAAATTTGTAAACCGGACCATAATATCCATAAGAATAACTCATTCAATATCATAGCTTTATATACCAACTATCTGTAATCCATGTGTGATCCATGTGTCAACCATGTGTCGAAACTGCTATTTCCCCCTGAAAAGTACATACCTGACACATATGGATCATACATGGTTGGCACATGGTTTGAGCAGAAATCACGCATGGTTGATATATGAATAGTACACAGTTGTTTGATAATTAATGCTTTATGTAAAATTGAGTTTTATCGGGCAATAACCAATTCTCCATCAGCCTTCTGCGATTCTCGTCTGGCATTTTCTATTCTGACAGCGAGTTGGCATTCTATCTTTAATCTGATATTACTCTGAGGATCCAATGTTTACAATTTTGAAAGCCAGCCTGTTTTCACAACTTAGGCAGTAGGTCGATTACCGTTGGCCTGCGGGTTTTGTAAAATGTCTAATTAGCCGGAAAATAATGAGATGACAAGTGGTTTGGCAAAAAAAAAGCCATCCCGAAGAATCGGAACGGCCCCTAACGATTGCTTGCCTTATAAAAAACTTTTAATTAACCAGTTATAATTACAAACAACCTGGTCAACCAGTTAATAAATTACTACTTTTTGAGAGTATCTATCGTAGTAGTTGTTTTAACGGTGGTGTCTTTAACTACGGTAGCAGTGTCTTTCGTAACCACTTTTGTAGTGTCGCTTGTTTTTGTTTCGTCAACTTTTTTGCTGCTGTTGTTACAAGCTACAGCGAAGGCAGCGATAGCTAATACTGCAAAGAATTTTTTCATTTGTTGTGATTTTGTATTTGTTTTGAAATATTTCACTGTTAATACCCCAACCGGTAAAAGGTAACCCGCTTTTAATATTTTTTTTCAGGTGGCGCAGGGTTACTATTTTTAAAATCCCGTATTAAATAACGGAATGTGAAACCAGCAAACGACGAAAAAGCTTTATTGCAGGGATTAGCCGCCAGTGACAAAAAGTCCGTGGAAACCATTTACAGGGATAATTATAATATGGTTCAGTCCCTGATAATCAATAACAACGGCTCAGCAGATGATGCCAGGGACATATTCCAGGAAGCGATGATAGTTCTTTATGAAAAAGTGAGATCCGGGACATTTGAACTTAACTGCCAGATCAAAACCTATGTTTATTCTGTTTGCAGAAGATTGTGGTTAAAGCGATTACAACAGCTCAACCGCTATTCGTCCCCGATAGAAGACCTGGAAGGAGTAATATCAGTGGAAGAAGAAGTTGAAGAACATGAAAGAAGAAATGCTGAATTTGAAATGATGGATAAGGCGATCACCGGCCTTGGCGAACCCTGCAAAAGCCTCCTGGAGGCTTATTATCTGCAAAAGCAGAATATGCAGGTCATAGCCGCCAATTTTGGCTATACCAATGCCGATAATGCCAAGAACCAGAAATATAAATGCCTTATGCGATTGAAGAAGCTATTTTTTACTCATTATAAAAACGGGAACAGTGATGGATGATATTACCATTTTAGAAACAGTAGAGCGCTATATCCGGGGTGAAATGAACCCCGACGAAAGGTTATTTTTTGAGAACCTGCGAAAAACGAATACCGATATTGACCAGTTGGTGGTGGAGCATACGCTTTTTCTTCAACAGATGGACCGGTTAGGGGAATGGAAGAAATTCCGTTCTGCGCTGCATGATGTACATACCGATCTGGCTGATCAAGGGAAGATCAATTCGGTAAAACAAACCGGTAAAGCCAAAGTACTATACCTCTGGAAACGTTATAAAAGGGTTGCCGCTATTGCTGCATGTATAGCTGGTATCACTACCCTTATGATCAGCGCCCTGGTTTGGATCTTTTCTCCAAAAACGCCGACGGCCGAATTTGATAAGCTGAAAGGAAAGATCAATGTGATAGAGGATAAAACAAAAGAACAGGACCGGGAATTAAGTAAAATAAAAAACACGATCAAGGCACCCGTCAACCCCATCGTGTATACAACCGGCGGCACCGGGTTTATTATTGATACTAAAGGTTACCTGGTAACCAATGCCCACGTGGTGGAAGGCGCTCATAATATTGCTGTGCAAAACAGCAAAGGAGATTTCGTGGCAAGAGTTGTTTTTACTGACGTTAAAAAAGATATTGCTATCCTGAAAATAGACGATGAAAGCTTTAAACCTTATTCTTCCGTCCCCTACAGCATCAGTAAATTATCTGCGGAACTGGCCGACCCCATCTTTACGCTTGGATACCCGCGCAATGAGATCGTATATGGTCAGGGCTACCTGAGCGCCAAGACCGGATTTAACGGCGACACATTGAGCTGCCAGATAGAGATTGCCGCCAACAGGGGAAACAGCGGTAGCCCGATACTTAACAATAGTGGGGAAGTTGTTGGGATACTAAATGGCCGTCAAACCAATACCGAAGGATTTGCTTTTGCCATCCAGGCAAAACATATATATTCTGTGCTGGATGAACTAAAGAAAGACAGTACTTATCAAAAGGTAAAAATATCTTCCAAATCTTCAATAGCCGGTCTCGACCGGAAACAGCAGGTGAAGAAAATTGAAGATTATGTATACCAGGTAAAAGTAAATTAATCTGGAATTGATTTATAATGAGCTATCTGTTTAAAGCGGATAGCTTATTTTATCCGGTTAAGTCCAGAGTCGTTCAGGATATTCTCCGTTTTTAACCAATTGCCGCAGGTTTTGCTGTACAAAAGGAGCATCTTCTTTGTAGGTTACCCCGAACCACAAGGAGGTAGTGGGTATCACTTCGATCTTTCCTCCCTCCTTTATGAATTGATCCGCCACAATAGGGATAAAAAATTCTGATTTAATTTCTTTCCCATGTTGTTGTAAAAAACTGGTAAAGAAATGTTGCGTATAGGTAAAGAAAGAACGATCGAAGCACCAGAAATTCATGGAAACGGTTGTATGTAATTGAAGTTCTTTAGGCTCCAATCCATCTTCGCAAATGATCATATCTCCCCTTTTAGCAATATTTATACGTTCTGTAATAGTAGCCAGGTTCCCATCGGGTCCTAATCCACAAACACCCCTGTTAACCGTACCATGTTCGGATAAAGTCCGTTCCAGGTCATACCCAATGATCGCATAGTTATTTTCACTGCAGCGGTTATCTAAAAAGGCAGCGGCATTTTCAAAAGCATCATATCCATAAAAATCATCCGCATTAATAACGGCAAAGGGTTCGTTAACTACTTCTTTTGCACAAAGTACCGCGTGAGCTGTTCCCCAGGGTTTGGTTCTTTCCGGGGGTATATTAAATCCATCGGTAAAGAATTCAAGCTCCTGGTAAACATAAGCTGTTTTAATCCTGCCTTTTAACCTGGGTTCGAATATGGATTTAAAGTTATCTGCGAATTCCTTACGAATAATAAAAACCACTTTGCCATACCCTGAACGGATAGCATCAAAGATGGAGTAATCCATTATCGTTTCCCCTCGGGGGCCAAAACCTTCTACCTGTTTCATACTTCCATACCGGGAAGCCATACCAGCAGCTAATATGATCAGTGTGGGTTGTTTCATTGTTTTTTTAGAATGGCAGGATGAAATTAAAGTAAATTCGCCACGCACCTTATTCTATTTTGCATGCCCGAATTAAACTTTACTGACCTTTCAAGCGAAAAGTTATCCCTTCCTTTATTCATTGAAAAAGAAATAAGCGTTGATGTACTGCGGTTAGATAGAATCCATCCCTATATTTCAGGTAACAAGTGGTTCAAACTGCGCTATTACCTGGAAGAAGCAAAGAAAGCAGGTAAAACATCCATTGTTACCTATGGAGGAGCCTGGTCGAATCACCTGCTGGCCACGGCAGCAGCCTGTAAAATGAATGATCTTGATTCGGTGGGTATAATCCGGGGTGAAAAGTCCGGTACACTATCGCCCATACTGCTCAAGGCAAAGGAGCTGGGAATGCGATTCGTATTTATAAGCCGGGAAGAGTACCGCAGGAAGATTATTCCCCATGCATTAAATACTGATGAACACTTCCTGGTGGATGAGGGCGGCTATGGTTATCCGGGAGCAAAAGGAGCGGCTACCATTCTTGAATATTGCCAAAAAGAAACTTATACGCATATTGGCTGCGCAGCGGGCACCGGAACCACCATGGCGGGGTTAATCTCTAACGCATCGCCTTCTACCCGGGTGATGGGTATCAGCGTCCTGAAGAATAATGTGGAACTCGAAGAAAAAGTAAAGGCATTACTCCCGGATAGTAAATGGAATTATCAATTCATTCATGATTACCATTTCGGGGGTTATGCAAAGTACAAACCGGAGCTTATTGAATTCATGAATGAATTTTACCGGCAGACAAATATTCCAACGGATTTTGTATATACCGGAAAATTATTTTTTGCTGTCATGGATCTTATCAGGGATAATTTCTTTAACCCATACGCCAAATTATTGATCGTTCATAGCGGAGGATTGCATGGCAATACATCACTAAGTAAAGGAACGTTAATATTTTAGTTTTTTTCTGAGGCTACACTATCTTTGTCATGACCGATAAAAGAATCCCTGTCTACCGACCAGGCAGGCAATCCTTTTTCGAAGTTACGGTATGAAAAAACTGGGCCTGTTTCTGCTCCTATTTGCTATTTCGTCCTGCAAAATATTGCAGGCCCAGGATACACTTCCCAGGTTTTCGTTGAAGAATGTGGGCAATAACCGGATCATCATTGGTTGGACGAATAATTTTTCCACGATCAGGCAGATCAGTATCCAACGTTCATTCGATAGTCTGAATAATTTCAAAACCATTCTAACCGTCCCCGATCCCAGCACACCGCAAAATGGATATGTGGATACAAAAGCCGTAAATGATCACATGTTTTACCGTATTTATGTAATGCTGGACAAAGGGATTTACCTTTTCAGTGAAGCCAAAAAACCCGTACCAGACAGCCTGGACCATACCGCGATAACCAATAATAAAATAGATAATCCTTACCGGATCGATTCCATTGGTATGCCCAATCCCGGCAACAAAAATAGACCTAACAACACTTTTCTTCCGTCCCTTTACGTATATACCAATAAAGACGGATATGTACGCATCAGCCTTCCTGATAAGGAAAAGGCAAAGAAATATTCTATTAAATTCTTTGAAGAAGACGGGTCCTTCATGTTCGAACTAAAAGATATTAAAGAACGCGATTTCAAAATTGATAAGGCCGACTTTTATCATGCCGGATGGTTCCTGTTTGAATTATATGAAGATGGTAAACTGCTGGAAAAGCATAAGTTTTACCTGGAGAAGGAATTTTAGGGAATGGTTTACCCGATAGCCCTGAGTCAATCGAAAGATACAATATCAGTTTTTAGTCCTCACACAACCTGGCATTGAATACTTCTTCAAAACTCTTTTTTATCTTTCCTTTTACTTCTTGTATATCGACAGTGTCGCCTAATTCCTTTTCCAGTGACGTAACCTGTTTGTTAATGATGCCACAGGGAATGATATCGTTGAAATAAGAAAGATCGGTATTGACATTAAACGCAAACCCATGCATCGTGATCCAACGACTGCACCGGACGCCGATGGCACAGATCTTTCTTTCTTTTCCAGGCACTCCCGGATCGATCCACACCCCTGTTTCGCCCGGGGAACGATCCCCCTTAATGCCATAGCCAGCCATCGTGGAAATGATGACCTCCTCCAGGTTGCGGAGATACCTGCCTATATCTGTATAAAATTTTTCCAAGTCAAGGATCGGGTAACCAACCACCTGCTGCGGCCCATGAAAAGTGATATCGCCGCCCCGATTGGTGCGGAAGAATTCGATTCCTTTTGCTGAACGCATTTGTTCATTGATCAGCATGTTTTCAATATTACCACTTTTACCCAATGTATATACAGGCGGGTGCTCCACGAAGAGGAGATAGTGGACAGTCGGCAGCCGGCAGTCGGCAGTCGACAGTCTGTTGTCCACAACCTCATGCTTATTTTGAAGGAAAGGCTCCTTGCTGAAGGCTGCCGATTTGATCTTCACATTCTCCTGTAATAACTTTTCCTGGTAATCCCATGCGGTTTTATAATCGATAAGACCAAGGTCCTTAAATATAATTTGCTGTTTATTCATTCCGATGGTGTTATAAAGATTTGAGATCATTGAACATTAAGCGTTGAGCATAAAAAATTGATTATTTCAATATTCAATGCTCAACGTTCAATATTCAAAGGCTAAATCCTATCCAAATAATATAATATTGGAAAGCAAATTTACCAACAAAACCTCTTCCTTTACCTTTGCCCATCTATGCAAGATGAATTACCTTCAAATGGCCCGGATGTACTGGATAATAATGACGACCTGTATGAAAGATTTGCCCTTACGGTCGACAAGGGACAGGAACCGTTACGGATTGACAAATTCCTGGTAAACCGTATTGAAAGCGCCACCCGGAATAAAGTGCAAAAAGCCATCCAGGCCGGTATGGTGCTTGTCAATGGTAATGAAATAAAACCCAACTATAAGATAAGGCCCCTGGATGCCATCATTGTCTATTCGGACATGAGTCCCGATGAAACGGCTGTGGTTCCTGAGAAAATGGACCTGAATATTATTTTTGAAGATGCTGACCTGATGATCATCAATAAACCGGCCGGCATGGTCGTGCACCCCGGAAGTGGCAATTATTCCGGTACCCTGTTGAATGGTGTGGCTTATTACCTGAGGGAACAAAACCCGGCTATTTCGGAGGAACTTTTACCGAGATTCGGGTTGGTACACCGAA
>JADGPW010000126.1 GCA_017882265.1 Chitinophagaceae bacterium
ACTTCAGCGGTTTTTACATCACCCCCAACTGTCAGTGTTGCATTATTGGGTCCGTACCAGCGCAGGAAGAAATTCTTAAGGTCGTTTACGCCCACTTTATTCAGTTCTTCGATATAACCAATGGTCAACCAGGAATAAGGATGACCATAAGGATAAAGATTTTTTGCAGAGACTTCACTAACGAGACCGAAAGGACGGTTATCATAATTCTGTCCTCTTTCATTTTTTACCGTTGCCCTTTGCACTTCAAACTTTTGTTGTGTCACGGCATCCAAAAGAAATCCCATCCGGTCGGCTTCAAGCCAAAGGGCTTTTTCCAAATGATTGCTCGGAATAGTTTCATAATAATTGGTCCGGTCGCGGTTAGTAGAACCATTTAAGGTTCCCCCGGCTTCAGTCACGATCTTAAAATGTTGTTCATTTGCCACATGATCGCTTCCCTGGAACATCATATGTTCGAAAAAATGAGCAAAACCCGATTTACCGATCTCTTCCCGGGCCGAGCCCACGTGATAGGTAACATCCACATGCACAATGGGGTCGCTATGATCCTCATGAACGATCAATGTAAGGCCGTTCGGCAGCACATACTTTTCATAAGGGATGACGATCTCATCTCCTTTTTTGGTGACTTTCTCTACAAGTTTAGCCTGGCTAAAGAGGGAGCCGCTAAAGAAGAAGGCGATAGCAGCCAGCAGCAATAATTTGCTTTTCATAATAGTTTGTTTTGGCTTTGAAGGGATGTTAAGTTAGCCCAATTTGGGATGGGAACCTTAATTGATTCCCAATTTGACGCGGGAAAGTCTCCAAACTTTTTACCTTTGTTTAAAATACAATCATTATGGAACAAACAACCCGAAAAAACCATGAAATAGATTATAAAATATATGGTGAAGAATTACAATTTGTTGAGATCGAACTTGACCCCAATGAAACCGCGATCGCAGAAAGTGGCGCCATGATGATGATGGAAGACGGGATCCAGATGGAGACCATTTTTGGCGATGGCTCAGCTCAGCAGTCTACTGGATTTTTAGGAAAACTGATGAGCGCCGGTAAACGCGTATTGATTGGTGAAAGCCTGTTTATGACTGCCTTCACCAATACCGGACAAGGAAAAAAGAAAGTAAGTTTTGCGGCCCCTTATACCGGGAAGATCATCCCGATGGATCTGTTGCAGCTTGGCGGGACCATCATCGCTCAGAAAGACGCTTTCCTTTGTGCCGCAAAAGGGGTGAGTGTGGGTATTTATTTTCAACGCAAATTAGGAGTGGGCATTTTTGGTGGCGAAGGATTTATTATGGAAAAGATAGAAGGCGATGGCATGGTCTTTATGCATGCGGGAGGTTATATTATAGAAAAAGAATTAAAGGCCGGCGAAATATTGAAAATAGATACCGGTTGCCTGGTGGCCTATATGCCCGGTATTCAATTTGATATTGAGTTTGTAAAGGGCATCAAGAATTTCATGTTCGGTGGTGAGGGATTATTCTTTGCCAAACTGCAGGGTCCCGGTAAAGTATGGATCCAATCTTTGCCCATCAGCCGCTTAGCAGGCCGTATTGTGGAATACGGAACATGGCACAAAAAGGAAGAAGGGGGAGTGCTGGGTACGCTGTTTCAAGGCAGGGGATAAGTACAACTTTCTGATGATTTTAGAATTCAAATTCTGTTACGGTGTTATCCCGTAATATTTCGGCAATAAATTCTTCATGTCTTTTTTCTGATCCCTGTACGATCCAGATACCGCTTAACTGGTCTTCGGTACGTGACTGAGCGCCGCGTCTGAATGAAAGGTGATGCTGTTTAAATCTCTTTTCATAGAAATGCAGTTTTTCATCATCATACTTACAAACTATTTTGTAACTTCTAACCTGGTTTATCCTGTCGATATAATTTTCCAGAGGGATTAATAACATCAATACTAATAAAGACAATAAACAGGCCCCAAATGCGTATAAATAATATCCTCCCCCTATACCCATGCCGATGGCAGCCGTGGCCCAGATGGTAGCAGCCGTCGTCAGCCCGGTGACCCGGTTGTCACTTTTAAATACAACCCCGGCGCCTAAAAAGCCAATACCACTCACTATGCCAACGGCAATACGATCAGGATCGGCTGGATTAATGAATGCTGAAAAAATGGTGAACAGGCATGACCCCAAACAAATCAGTATAATGGTACGAAACCCTGCTGATTTAGATCTGTATTCTCTTTCAGCCCCGATAATGCCGCCGGCGGCCACAGATAAAACAATACGTAGAAGAATAATTTCAGTCATGGCCATAAAAAATTATTTATTGGTTCCCGGAAAATCATTTATATCAAAATATACTTCATGGTCATTTCCTTTAAAGCTGCCGAAGTTTTCAAGGTGCAGATCACCGCAAAGCCAACTAAGTGGACTTTCGGGTAATGTATATTGACCAACGAGGTCTTCATAAAAAAGATGAATGGTGCCTCTCAGGAAACGAAAGCTGATTTCCCTGATGGCCTTATATTTCAGCAGGGTCTTTGCCGGATCACACGGTTGATTAAATTGGAGTATACGTTCTGCGATCCAGGCCAAGGGAATGAATTTTATACTGAATTTACTTTTTCCATATGATAAAGCAAGGATTTACTTTTCATTGGTCGCTGCGGTCTCAAAATTGCTTTCGAACATAGATGAGATGCTTTATCTTAGGGACTGTCCACCTTCTACATTCTGAATTCCTAATTCATCTGTTCGACATTCATTCCTTTATTCCCGGGTAACTCCCAGCTAACACAAATTCATAATCCGGATTTTTCTTTAGTTCCCGCAAGAAATAATTTAACTTCTCTTTATCGGCATCTCTTTGAAAAGCCTGGTCATGAGCCAGCAAAACCAAATGCCCCGGCGTCCTTGTCTTATCGGATGCCAGCCTGTTTTCAATCTGGCGTAATAAAAGATCAGGATCGGTTATCAATGCCAGTGTTTTGTGATCAAACATCCATTCCACATCCCATCCTATGATGGCAAAACCCGCAGCATGTACTGAATCAATGGCCAATTTACTTTCTTTAATATCTGTGCGGTTGATCAAGCCGATACGCCATGCATTTCGACCGGGCATTCGTACCACCAGATTATCGAAGCCTAATTTTTCTTTATTGCGTTCAATATCTTTTACCACCGCGCCGGGGTGCAGGTAATATTTTGTATAATGATTCAGCGCATGAGTATAGCTGTGATTACATAATTCAATGGCGCTGTCTGCTTTCAGTTGTTGCCAGGTGGCAAGCTGTTCAGGACTGTCAAACACATGTTTCCCGACAATAAAAAAGCTGACAGGTATATTTTCTTCCTTTACGGCGGTAAGCACATTCATCGTACCATTGTTAGGGCCATCATCAAATGTCAGGTAGATCTTTTTTTTAGGACCAGCCAGTTTGGTAGTGGGCAGGGTGTCGGTCCCTTTTTTTGGAGTTTGTTTGATAGCGGTACTATCTTTTCCAGGCGTTAATTGCTTTACTTCCTTATTCTTTTGAGTGCAGGAGAATAAAAGCAATACAAAAAAAGATAGATAAATGATGATAGCTCGGGAAAATGATACTCCCGGGGCAGGATCTCCCTCGTCAGACGTGGTGGAAATTTCCATGATAAGTGTGTAGTAGTATTAATCGGGCATGAAATTATACAGGAAGTCTATGTACTTGCAAGTTTTTCCGGTTAAAGAATGATTAAAGTCAAAGATCAGACATAATTTGATAGGAGTAATAACCGTAATAGACAATAGACAATGGGCTATAGGCAAAAGACTGGACACTATACCCATTGCCCATTGTCAATTGCCCATTGATCTCAGCGGCCTTTCCGCCACCGGGAATAAAACTGACTAATATCATGATTTGATCTCAAATCTTATCTGCTATCAATTGACTAAATTGCAGCCTAATTCATTAAGAAATGGCACGTAAACACGAGGTTTTACACGATGTAGTTATCAAATTTGCGGGCGATAGTGGCGACGGGATGCAATTGACCGGTACACAGTTTACCAATAATACCGCGCTCCTGGGTATTGATCTTTCTACCTTCCCCGATTTCCCGGCCGAGATAAGGGCCCCGATAGGAACACTGCCCGGAGTGAGTGGATTCCAGTTACGGTTTTCAAGCGACAGGATATTTACACCCGGTGATACCTGCGATGTTTTGGTGGCCATGAATGCCGCCGCGCTGAAGACAAATCTTACCGCCCTGAAAAAAGGAGGAAAGATCATTGCGAATACGGATGGATTTGATACAAAGAACCTCCGCCTGGCCAATTATCCCGATGGAGAAAATCCATTGGAAAACGGCAGCCTTGATAATTATGAACTGATAAAGATAGATGTGACGAAGATGACAAGGGAAGCGCTGAAAGATTTTGCCATGGGGATGAAAGAAAAGGATCGCGCGAAAAATATGTTTGTACTGGGCTTTTTATATTTCATGTATAGCCGGGATATGGAGACCACCATCCATTTTTTAAATGATAAGTTTGGAAAGAAACCGGAAATAGCCGAGAGTAATATTAAAGCGCTGAAAGCCGGTTATAATTATGGCGATACAACAGAAACATTTACCACTACCTATTCCGTGGAAAAAGCAAAGATGGAACCCGGAAGTTATCGTTCCATCATGGGTAACCAGGCCATAACCTATGGATTGATTGCTGCTTCGCAAAAAAGTGGCTTACCCCTTTTTCTAGGCTCGTATCCCATCACCCCTGCTTCTGATATTTTACATGAACTGGCAAAATATAAGAATTTCGGGGTCCGCACTTTTCAGGCAGAGGATGAAATTGCCGCTATTACTTCCGCCATTGGAGCTGCTTATGGTGGCGCCCTCGGCATTACTACTACTTCCGGCCCGGGTATGGCATTAAAATCAGAAGCAATGGGTCTCGCCGTAATGCTGGAGATACCATTAATAATATGTAATATCCAGAGAGGCGGCCCCTCTACAGGTTTGCCAACCAAGACAGAACAATCTGACCTTTTGCAGGCTTATTATGGAAGGAACGGTGAGTGCCCGATGCCGGTTATTTCGGCTTCCACTCCTGCGGATTGTTTTGATGCGGCGTATGAAGCTGTCCGGATTTCAGTTCAGCATATGACACCTGTTATTTTATTAAGCGATGGATATATCGCCAACGGCGCAGAACCCTGGAAATTTCCAACAGCTGAGCAATTACCCCCGATCAGTGTAAAGTTCAAAACGCAACTGGGAGATCAGGAAGAAAAACTGCAACCTTATTTAAGGGATGAGAAATTAGCAAGACCCTGGGCAGTACCCGGCACCGCAGGACTCGAACATCGGATCGGTGGTTTGGAAAAACAGAATGTAACAGGTAATATCAGTTATGAACCGGAGAATCACCAACTGATGGTAAAGATCCGCCAGGAAAAAGTAGATAAGATAGCGGAGTATATTCCCTTGCAAAAATTAGATAGTGGCCTTTCCACAGGAAAGATACTGGTGATTGGCTGGGGCTCTACCTATGGCGCCATTAAATCAGCCGTGGCTGAAATCCAGGCCAAGGGACATGCTGTGAGTCACGCGCATCTTCGTTATGTTCGTCCTTTCCCCAAAAATCTTGGTGATATAATCAAAAACTTTGAGACCATTTTGATCCCAGAGATCAATAATGGCCAGCTTGTCAGGATCATACGTGATGTATATTTTGTTGATGCCAAAGGATATAATAAGATCATGGGTATACCCATTTCCAAAACAGAACTGGTAATGAAGCTGGAAGAGATGTTAAGTACCTGACCGGATCAAATACATTTGAAAACTATATCACAAAGCAGGCAATATTTTCCCCATTGATCTGACCATGTGACACCTGGCGCCCTTTCCAGGCGAGGGTATCATAATGCACCCCTGATTTACGTTATTATCATTCAAATGGCAAGGCAAAGGGGAAAATCCCGTCCAAGACTAAGACCGGCGTTATTTAGGGGGTTTAAACTTTTATGCAAGCTAACTGTCTCAGACTTATAGTTAGCAAAAACAGTTTCTTCATGACGTGGAGAACTACCCTATCGGAATTGAATTCAACCTGCTTTACGAATAATTAGAATTATTGTAATATGAAAAAATCATTGAGAACCCCGCTGTTTGCCCTGTTGGTCATTACAACCATCGTGAGCTTTTCTTCTTTTATTGGTGGTCCCAGTCTCTTTACCCCAAAACTGAAATTCCCTTATAAAAAAGCTGGTCTCACGGAAAGACAGGCGGCCGCCCATCTTTTAAGCCGGTTTACTTTTGGGGCCACAACTGCCGAAGTGGATGCCGCTGTAAAAATGGGATTGGAGAATTGGTTTGAGCAGCAACTCGCGATGTCATTACCTGATGATACAGTTAAACAATTACTAAGTAGTTATGATGCCCTGCAATTAAGTAATGCCGATATTGTAAAGACTTACCCGAGACCCGGGAAAATTCTCCAAATGGCGGTTAAAGATGGACTGATCAACAAGGATTCAGTGAATAAAACAGACAGACCGGAATACAGGGCACAGTTACAGGGTTATTTGAAAGAAAAGGGAATGAAGCCGCAACAAGAATTGTTTCGCCAGTTCATCAATCAAAAGATATTAAGAGCCACGTACTCAAATAACCAGTTGCAGGAGGTCCTCACTGATTTTTGGTTCAATCATTTTAATGTCTCCATTACAAAAAATGATTGCGCGGAATTTATACCCGTCTATGAGCGGGATGCAATACGACCGAATGTATTGGGCAAATTTGAGGACTTATTGGTAGCGACAGCCAAATCACCCGCCATGCTGCTTTATCTTGATAATTTCGTCAGTTCCGGTAATGATATGGTGGCTAATAACCGTGTGAACCCAAATAACCCCAAACCCAGGCAGGTGCAGGGTCTTAATGAAAATTACGCCCGCGAGGTCATGGAATTACATACCCTCGGTGTGGATGGGGGCTATACGCAAAAAGATGTGACCGAAGCGGCAAGGGTATTGACAGGATGGACCATCTTCCCCATCGAAGATTATGGCGGAGGTGGTGTGCAGAACGCCAGGAAAATGATAGATCGTATAGGAGAAGATAAATTAGAGGGGCTGGGCTTTGTTCACCAGGGCGATTTTTTCTTCGCGGCCAACCGGCATGATAAAAATGAAAAGACCGTATTGGGTAAAACATTCAAAGCCAACGGGGGTTATGAAGAAGGGATGGAGTTATTAAAAATGCTGGCGCATCATCCCTCCACGGCAAAATTTATTTCCAGGAAAATCGCGGTACGGTTTGTCAGTGATGATCCTCCCCAAAGCCTTATCGATAAAATGGCAAAAACTTTTGTAGATAAGGATGGTGATATCCGGGAAGTACTTATTACGATGGCCTGCGCCCCTGAATTCTGGGAGCCCGCAGCATTACGCGAAAAAACAAAATCTCCTTTTGAATTAGCGATCAGTTCCGTCCGCAGTTTGAATGCCACGGTCAGGCAACCCTTCCAGCTAAATAACTGGATCAATAAGATGGGACAGAAAATGTATTATTACCAGGCACCCACCGGGTTTCCTGATAATGGTAAATACTGGATCAATACCGGCGCCTTATTAAACCGTATGAATTTTGGCCTTGCACTTGCATCGAATCGTATCCCTGGAATAATTGTTGACCTGGTTAAACTGAATAATAACCATGAGCCGGAAAGTACCGAAGCCGCGTTGATGACCTTTAGTAAGATGGTAATGCCGGAACGAAACCTGGATGAAACCATAAAACGTCTTACTCCCATGCTGAACGACCCGGACCTGGTGAAGAAGGTGAATGATGCTGCAGGGAAAACAACACCCGTGGTAGAACCTAATATGGCGAATAACAATGATGAAATGATGATGGATAAACCGGAGGGAGATAAAAAACCAAAAGACAGGCCCACCAGGAATAATGATGTGATCAATACCTCCATGCTGGCTGGTAATAATACCATGCTCTCACAGGTGGTTGGCATCATTATCGGGTCACCTGAATTTCAACGGAAATAATTCAATACTTATCTTATAATATAAAAACTTAGTTATGGCATCAAGAAGAGGGTTTATTAAAGCAGGCGGGTTAGCCTTGTTTGGAATCAGTGTAGGCGGAGTTCCCTCCTTTGTAGCCCGTGCGGCCAACAGCCGGAAGTCGATCGGTCTGTATAAGAAAAATAAAATATTGGTTTGCATTTTTCAGCGCGGCGCGATGGACGGCTTAATGGCGGTTACTCCATTTAATGATGAATACCTGAAAGCCGCCCGCCCAACTTTGTCTATGAGCGCTGCCAAAGCGCAGGATACCACGCCCCTGATCGACCTTGATGGACGATTTGGCATGCATCCGTCTATGACGGCATTTGAACCTTTGTTCAGAGACAAGCGACTGGCAATTGTACACGGTATCGGTTCTCCAAACAATACCCGTTCGCATTTTGATGCGCAGGATTATATGGAATCTGGCACACCCTTTAATAAAGGCACCAGCAGCGGATGGCTGAACAGGGCCACAGGATTATTGGGTCATGATGCTACTCCTTTTCGTGCGGTCAGCCTGACGTCTTCCATGCCGCGTTCTTTTTATGGCGACAATCCCTCGGTAGCGATCAGCAATCTCCAGGATTTCGCGATCCAGTTAAAAGGAAACCCGATGGGCGCTAATATGGCGG
Organism: Chitinophagaceae bacterium; assembly: GCA_017882265.1. Lineage (GTDB taxonomy): Bacteria > Bacteroidota > Bacteroidia > Chitinophagales > Chitinophagaceae > JADGPW01. Next base: position 8,683 of record JADGPW010000126.1, read on the forward strand.
CAAAGAGTTTTGAAGAACTCTATGATCAAACCTCTTCTGCCTTACTAAATAAAACAGGTAAAGAAAGTTTTGATGCGGTCAAGTTATTGCAAAAAACGGATGTAAGAAATTACCAACCCGCCAATAACGCGGTGTATCCAAACAGCCCATTGGGCAATTCACTAAAACAAATAGCTCAATTGATCAAAATGGATGTGGGATTAGAAGTGGCTTTTGCCGAGTCAGGCGGATGGGATACCCATTTTAACCAGGGCGCTGTTACGGGGATATTTTCCAGGAACGTACTGGACCTAAGTACCAGTATCGCAGCCTTCTGGACGGATATGGGCACTTACCAGGATGATGTAACGCTGATGACGATGACTGAATTTGGCCGGACCGTAAAACAAAACGGAACCGGCGGCACCGATCATGGCCGTGCTTCCTGCAATTTTATTTTGGGAAACAATGTCAGTGGGGGGGTGGTGCATGGGGACGTAAAAACGTTGGCGATCGAAAACCTTGAAGATGGACGTGATCTTGCCGTGACCACCGACTTCCGTGCTGTATTCAGTGAAGTAGCCGACAGGCATTTAAGAATAAATAATGACACGGTCTTATTTCCCGATTGGAAAGGTCAGAAGATCGGGGTGATGAATGCATGATTTACCGGAAATTAAATAATCTCCAGGATAGAACGGGATGACAAATTCGGGAGGTTTTTGTACTGGCGATCGCTCTTGACAATGGGTTTCCTTGTTCACTGGTGCAAAACCTCTCCCAAACCGGGCTCTAGCGAGGGTATAGCTCTGAATTAGCCCGGTTAATGATCATTTTAAACTATTGTATGGCTTTAATAAAAATAGAATACGATGAGAACGCCGAAAAACCAGATGGCGGTTTTGACAGAAATGTTTCAGTAGGGAATGAGTAGGGGTAGCTCAATGCCCGCAATTTTCATCATGACAGTTCTCACTTTCCGTTTCAAATGTCACATGCTGAATATTCAAATGCTCCAGCTCATGCTTTAATTCAGATTTGATCTTTGCTATTTGCATTTCGGATAACCCGTTTTCTAATATCAGGTGCGCTGTCATAGCATTGCGGGTAGTACTCATGGCCCAGATATGAATATGGTGAATATCCTTTACCCCGTGCATCTTCAGCATTTGTTCTGTGATCACTTTTGTATCCACATTCGCCGGAACCGCATCCAGGGTTAGCCATAGACTTTCTTTTAATATTGACCAGGTGCTGTAAAGCACGATGACCATGATCAGGAGTCCGATCAGCGGATCGATCCATGTTAAACCGGTATAATAGATCAAAATACCCGCCAGCACCACACCAGCTGATACCAGCGCATCTACGGCGAGGTGCACGTAAGCACTTTTTGTATTCAGTTCCTTGTCTTTATTTTTGAAAAAGAAAAAAGCGGACAGGGCATTGATCACTATTCCTATTCCCGCGACGATGGCAATCACTCCTCCCTGCGTTTCCACGGGATGTAAAAACCGCTGAATGGCTTCCCAGCCAATGCCACCCACGGCAATTAATAATATGACTGCATTAGCCAGCGAAGCCAGGATCGTACTCTTGTGATAACCATAAGTAAACTTGTCGGTGGCTTTCGATTTCGCTAACCTGAAAGCCAGCAAGGATAGACCCAGGGCCGCCACATCACTGAGATTATGCCCGGCATCAGAAAGCAAGGCCAGGGAATTATAATAAAATCCGGCCATAAATTCCAGCACAACAAAAGCGCTGTTGAGGATGATCCCGATCTGGAACGCCCGGCCGATATTAGAAATTACCGGGCTATGATGATGGTGATGATGTTCACCTGCCATAAGCTAATGTTTATCGTTATCCTGTTACGATGATCTAAAGCAATGTACCGCTCAAAATTAGTGCGGCAATACTGAAATAAATGACCAGGCCCGTCACATCCACCAGGGTAGCCACAAATGGAGCGGAGGAAGTAGCCGGATCAATATTAAATCGTTTTAATATTATCGGGATCATCGAACCCATTAAGGTACCCCACATGACTATCCCGATCAGGGAGAAGAAAATGGTGGTAGCCAGCAGTAGCCAATGCGGACCATACTCATACCAATGCAGTTTTTCCCAGGCCGTAATTCTTAGAAAACCAATAGTGCCTAATATAACGCCTAACGTTAAACCGGATAAAATTTCCCTTCGCATTACATACCACCAGTCCCGGATGGAAAGTTCCTTCAAAGCCATGGCCCTGATGATCAAGGTGGCGGCCTGTGAACCGCTATTACCACCGCTTGAAATAATGAGTGGGACAAATAAAGCCAATACCACCGCTTTGGATATTTCTTTATCAAAATAGCCCATGGCGGTGGCCGTCAGCATTTCTCCTAAGAACAAAACGATCAGCCAACCTGCCCGCTTGCTGATCAGGCTGACAAATGATGTTTTAACATATGGATATTCCAATGATTCCAATCCGCCGAAACGTTGCATTTCTTTTGTACTTTTTTCTTCTTCCACATCCAATACATCATCCACCGTGATCACTCCCAGCAACACATTACTGTCATTGGTGACCGGCAGGGCGGCACGGTCATATTGTTTAAAAATGTCAATCGCCGTTTCCTTACTGTCCGCAATATTTAATTTTACATAAAAACCATCCATGATATCTTCCACCTTCCTGGAGGGTTCATTCAACACGAGTCTTCTGATCGGAACATCATCCACCAGTTTCCCTTCATTGTCCACCACGTAAACTACGTTAGCGGTTTCCGAGTCCTGGTGATGTTTACGCAAATGAAGCATGGCCTCCTCAATGGTCATATCTCTTTTTAGTGTTACAAATTCGGTGTTGATCAGCCGGGCCACACTTTCTTTGGGATAGCCTAAAAGGCTGTGCACGGCCTTTTTATTTTTTTCATTCAGAAATTCCAGGGTTTCTGAAAGCTCCACACCTTTCAAATTGGACAGGAATATCATCAGGTCATCTGAACTGATCGCATTTAATATTTTCGAGGCTTCTTCTTTGGGTATATCCTTTATGATCTGTTTCTGTACCAGGTCATCCAGGTAGGGAAACAACAGGATCTTGTTTTTTTCAGGAAAAGCCTGGAAGGCCTTGATCGCCGATTCGGCAGGTAAATTCAGGAATATCTGGGCCACCTGGGAGGGCTGCATCGTTTTTTCATCTCTTACGAATAACCGGAAAAGACCGGCTATCTCTCCTTTAAAGAGTTTTCTGCGGATTTCTTTTAATGACCACATGATCCAACAGGATTTAAAGTGTTAATCAATAATTTCAGTTTATTCCTTTCTAACCATACTGACAAAAAATTTATAACTAATTATAGCATCAAAAAGCATCCTTATATTGAATGTTTTGTAATATAAAGGCGTGCAAAAGTAACTCATCATATTTTTAAACCGAAATATGAAATGATAAAAAAAATAGTATTAATTCATCCGATAGTCCTGAGGCATCGAAGGATCGGGTTTGAACTACGGAGGCACACAGACTCAGGGAAACCCGGAGAATGCACACTGTGAATCTCTGTGTCACCCTGTTTCCGTGGTTCAAAAAAATTCAATCTGAGACATTACCTAAAAAACAAAAAATTCTGGTACCGGGGTTCATTCACGTTTTTAATGATTCGGGTATTTTGTCATGAAGAAGCCGGAGAATACCCAACGGAAAAATGCTTACTCATTTGGTAGGCAACGGGGCCGCATAAGAATGGATCCGAAATGTTGAAGACCTGGTGCGTTCGTTGGGAATTCCCTGTCTCAATTAAGATGGAGCCCCACACTTAGTCCCATCCATGATTTACCCTGGTAGATCCAGAATTTCCGGTTTGGATCCATTAAATGATCCACCCCGAAATTGAGGCCAAAGGTTAGCTTTTGCACAGCTACAAAGGCGGCGATCCCTTCCACATTTACAAAACCATCATATTCGATAGCTATATTGTTCAGAGTAACCCATTCATTCATGGGGGTTGTTCCTAATCCCGCAAAACCACCAATACTGAACCCATAATGCGTGATATTTCTCTTAAAAGCGTGTAAGGGGTTTTCTGAATATTTCAGTTTAAAAATGTCTTTACGCCAGCCCACATAAAAGGCCCCGCTGAAAATGGAGGTGTTTAACTGGTTAGGGAAACCGGAAACGGAGGGACGGTATCTCAATAAGATCGAAATGACATCCAGGTCCATACTGCTGCGTCGAAACAAATAGTCCTCGAAATTACTCGGCTTATGATCGGGGGGGAAAGCAATTTTTACCGCAATATTCGTATCATTTTTATGAAGACTTTTTACCGTATATATTTTGATCTCATTATCCCCGGGAACTACATATACATCTTTAAGTTTCTTATGATAGATCCTGCTTTTGTAAAACCCTTCGCTAAAATCATGTTTGGAGGATTGTTTAAGCGTCTTACAACTGCAAATAAATAAAGGCAGGAAGAGCACCGGCAGAATATAATGATGAACCCTGGACATTTATCTCGTTTAATTTATGGGTTTCAGCGCATAGGTAAAACGGGAATCCATTTGTATTCCGGATGATATGATCGAAATGAAATGTTTTTTTATTTTGATAAAAATTAATTGCTGTGCTCCTTTAGTTTTTTCATTCCCTCCTCCAGTATTTGTTCCCAATTGTCATCAAAGCTGAGATTGCTAAAACTGATCTTGTTCACTTTTATCTCAGCAGGGTGGGTTGAATCCATTTTCATGATGCCCATTGCGGGAATGGTTATATCCCTGTCAACGGAACCGGCAATCTTCCATTTATGACCACCCATATTATTACTTCCCAGGTCATCACATTGGGTAAGGTTAACTTTGTAATCAGTCAGTTTAGGCTGTCCACCCAATATGCCACCAAAGACCTGTTTTGTTCTTACAAAACTGTAACCCACTACTGGGTAAGTTCCGGGTTTGAGGGCAAATAGAAAGTTCAAAACGAAATGCTCTCCATTTTCGCCGCTGGCTGTGATCATAGCAAAATAGTCATTACCCGGGGATAATTTGTCTTTATCATTTTTTACAATTATAGATCCCCTTACATTTCTTGCCGCGTCTTCTACGGTGTAGGAAACTGACGCGGACCCAGCGGCTGGAGTTTCGTGCGTGGTGTTTCCAGTGCTGGACGTTACCGGTGATTTGTTTTCTGTTCCGGTTTGTTTGTCTTTATTTGAATTGTTGCAGGCAAACAAGAGTGTC
>JADGPW010000127.1 GCA_017882265.1 Chitinophagaceae bacterium
ACAAGGTCAGGAATTTTTTCCCCGGATTGTTTCAACGTTAATAGAATATTTCCACGGTGGTGTGATTCGTGGGAGATAAGATAACCCAGCATTGGTATGACCCCCTTCTTAAATCCTTTAACTTTCCCGCCGTTATCCCAGCTTTGACCAAACATTTCTTCAATCCCCTGTCCTGAATTTTCAAACGCTGTGTGCAAGGCTTTCCTGTCAAATGCCCCTTCTTTATCAATCACTTTATATTTTTTAAAGATTTCTTTGGCGCATATTTCCATCCATTGCATCCTCACATTATGCATATGCACCCATTGCAGGTAAATCGTTCTGCCGCCCCGTGTGCTGAGTGTTTTTTGCATACCGGAATCGGTGATGTTATCCAAAAGTAAAAGGTTCATCCGGTTGTTGATCTGCCAGGTCTCAATGAGTTGTTCTTTCATATTGGTCCTTTTTCCAGTTTTTTAGCTCTGTGGATATCCCCTCTCCCAGGGTGGGATTCGGAGTGGGGTCCAAAAATAAAAAATCCTCCCGATAACGGGAGGATCTCGAAGGGCGGTTAAAAGCTTAAATTAATTTTTTGTGTCCTTGGTTTTAGGTTTTGTTTTTACGTACTCAGCATATGCTTCGACAGTCAATACTTCACCGCTAATGTGTACGGTTTTAGGTTGATCAATTCCGGCCAACTTAATGTAAACATCTTTGGCGAACTGACCGGCATTGGCGGCATTATATTGCACTTTCAATGGAACTGTCTTACCGGGCAGAATAGGGTCAGTAATTTTATCGGGAGTGGTACAACCACAACTGGCCCAGGTGTTCTCCACTACCACAGGATGATTGGTTACGTTCTTTACTTCAAAAAGAAAGGTAACTGGAGTGCCCTGTGGGACTTTGTCGAAATCATGTTTTTCAACATTCATTTTGATAGTACTGTCGGCACTGGTCTGCGCCATTCCAGCCAGCGTAAATACGGAAACTGCTACAAGTAAAAGGATCTTCTTCATGGTTTACAAATTTTAAAAGGTTTGTTTTTTTAATAATTCAATAGATGCGTTGACAGGGGCAGGGCCTTCCGGCGCCTTCCATACCGTGCCTTTAATAGTAAGTACTTTAGATTGAGAAGTATTATAAGTAATCGTAATCGTTTTCTCGAAATTCCCCTCGACTGCGGCATTATATCCGACTTTAATCTTGCCTGTACCCCCGGCAGGAATCGGATCCCGGCTCCACTCGGGCGTTGTGCACCCGCAACTGGCACGCACATCATCCAATTTTAAAGCTGTTTTGCCTGTATTGATTATATCAAATGTGTAATAAGTAGGTTTGCCCTGGGGTATCTTATCAAAATTATGCTCAGCTTCCTTTAATTGTAATGGGTCCTCTACCGGGGTAACGGTTTGGGCGCCTGCGAAAAGAAAGCCAGCCAATAGAGCAAAAAGGATAGTGATCTTTTTCATATAAGCGTTAAAAGGTCAAATTTAGGGGAAAGATGCCATATTTTATAGAAGGGTTGCAGGCAGTCGTTCTATTTTTAGTTATGCTGCCAAACTTCCTATTTTTGCTGCATGGAAAATATGAACCCGGAGAATTTAACAGATGAGGGAAAACTGTCCTTTGATAAGTTCCGGGAAGAAGTACTTAGCGATTTCCGGATAGCTTGTATCAGCAGGGAAACCAGCCTTTTAGGCCGGAAAGAAGTTCTAACCGGCAAAGCCAAATTCGGCATTTTTGGGGATGGAAAGGAAATAGCCCAGGTGGCCATGGCCAAGTTCTTCCAGCCGGGTGATTTTCGGAGCGGTTATTACCGGGATCAGACTTTTATGTTTGCGGCTGGGTTGGCCAATACCGAACAGGTTTTTGCACAACTTTATGCCGACCCCGATATCAGCCATGACCCATTTAGCGCGGGCCGTCAAATGAACTGCCATTTTGCAACGAAAATGGTTGATGAAGATGGGAACTGGTTAGACCTGGCAGTACTCAAAAATGTGTCGGCTGATATTGCCCCCACCAGCGGGCAAATGCCAAGGGCCCTGGGGCTGGCGTTTGCTTCTAAAGCCTTTCGGGAAATTGAACAGCTTCAAACTTTAACTAATTTATCACATCATGGCAACGAGGTTTGTTTTGCTACCATCGGGGAAGCCTCCACCAGCGAAGGACATTTTTGGGAAACCATCAATGCGGCCGGGGTCTTACAGATTCCCCTGGCTGTTTTTGTATGGGATGATGGCTATGGGATTTCTGTTCCGAAAGAATACCAGACCATCAAAGCTTCCATATCTGATGCATTGAGCGGGATGCAAAAAAAGGATGATACCAACGGAATCAATATATATAAAGTTAAGGGCTGGGATTATGCAGGTATGTGCGAAATATTTGAAGAAGGCATACGAATAGCCAGGGAAACACATACACCTGTTCTTTTTCATGTGGAGGAGACAACCCAGCCGCAGGGTCACTCTACTTCCGGTAGTCATGAACGGTATAAAAGTCATGAACGGCTGGAATGGGAAAGAGAGTGGGATGGCATCAAAAAAATGAAGGAATGGATCGTTGCTAATGCATTGGCCAAGGAAGAAGAGCTTGACGATATTACAGACGAAGCAAAGGAACATGTAAAAGAAAGTAAGATACAGGCATGGGAAAAATTCGTTGCCCCAATCAGAATGCAAGTGGCCAGAACGGCTGATCTTCTTCAGACAATGGCGAATAACCTGCCGCTACAGGAGCCTGCCTTGCAACAACTAGCCAGCGGACTCTCAGCCAACCGGGAACCTTTGCGAAGGGATGTACTAAAAACACTGAATGCTGCGCTTGATATTGCGGGTAATGCAGATGCGGCTTTTTGGACCAAAGATTATTACAAGGACCTGTTGGGGGGAAATAAAAAGCTGTATAACACTAACCTATATAACGAAGGCCCAAAAAGCGCACTGAAAGTAGGAGATACAAAAGCCATTTTCACTGCTGATGCGCCCGTGCTGAACGGGTTTGAAATACTCAATAGATTTTTTGATGAATTATTCACGGTTAATCCTAAGGTGGTTGCTTTTGGTGAGGATCTTGGTTTTATCGGGGATGTGAACCAGGGCTTTAGTGGCCTGCAACAAAAACATGGCAACCGGCGAATCTTTGATACAGGCATCCGGGAGTTAACGATCATGGGGCAGGGAACAGGTTTGGCCATGCGTGGCCTGCGACCCATTGCCGAGATCCAGTATCTCGACTACCTGTTATTTGGGTTGCAGCCGCTAAGTGATGATGTGGCAACGCTGCATTACAGGAGCGCAGGTCAGCAAAGTTGTCCCCTTATCATTCGTACACGCGGGCACAGGCTGGAGGGTATCTGGCATAGTGGTTCTCCAATGGGCATGGTGATCAATGCACTCCGGGGTATTTATGTGTGTGTGCCCAGGAATATGGTACAGGCAGCAGGAATGTATAATACCTTATTGCGAAGTAATGATCCGGGGCTTGTTATTGAATGCCTGAACGGTTATCGGCTGAAAGAAAAGCTACCTTCCAACCTGCTGGACTTTACGGTTCCATTGGGTGTGCCTGATATAATTAAGGAAGGAACTGATGTCACCATTGTTTCCTACGGATCTACGTTAAGAATAGTACAGGATGCTGTCCAAATATTAGAAACACAAGGGATAAATTGTGAAATAGTGGATGTACAAACATTGCTGCCATTTGATATTCATCATAAGATCCTTGACTCACTCAAAAAGACCAACCGGATTGTTTTTGTGGATGAGGATGTGCCGGGCGGCGCCGCTGCTTATATGTTCAACAAAGTAATGGAAGAGCAGGGCGGTTATAAATACCTAGACGTGACTCCCCGGACTATTACAGGGAAAGCTCATCGTCCGGCTTATGGCAGCGACGGCGATTATTTCTCAAAACCCAATGCCGAAGAAATAGAAGCCGTGATTAAAATGATGATGAAGGAGTGATCAGTCTGTCAGCCGGGCAGTTGGCAGTCGGGCAATTGGCAGTCGGGCAGTTGGTCAGTCGGCAGTTGTCCAGGCAAATATTAATAGTTCTGATCTGGACAAATATCGATTTGCGTATTGTCCATTGCCAATTGTCTATTACTGCAAATGCCAACACAGTTTCTTAATATTATTGATATCCTGGGTACGATTTCTTTTGCAGTATCAGGTGCTTTCCTGGCGATGGGAAAAAAACTGGATCCTTTTGGTGTATTGGTTCTTTCTTTTGTTACGGCTATCGGGGGAGGTACGTTACGGGATATAATGATCGGCCACTTACCGGTTAGTTGGTTGCGGAATGAAACCGCCACGATCGTGATATTTTCTTCAGCGATCGTGACCATGTTTTTTGGAAGGTTCCTGAAGCACCTGACCACTACCTTATTTTTATTTGATGCACTGGGACTGGGTGTGTTTACGCTCATTGGGATCGAAATGGCCATTCAACTCCAATTCAGCTTAGGTGTTTGTATTGCGCTGGGCACCATTACTGCCTGTTTCGGGGGCGTATTGAGAGATGTATTATTGAACGAGGTGCCACTTTTATTCCGGAAAGAGATATATGCCCTGGCTTGTATCACCGGTGGGCTGGTCTATTTTCTATTAATGAAAATAAAGCTGGATGCTGATCTCTCCAAGATCTTATGTATCCTCCTTATTTTTACCATTCGTGTATTGGCCGTACGTTATAAGCTTTCTTTGCCGCAATTTTACAATTCAACTTCAAAAAAATGAAACTGGAACTTTACCAGGTCGACGCTTTTGCCGATAAGTTATTTAGTGGCAACCCTGCCGCTGTTATTCCTTTAAAGAAATGGATACCGGATGATCTGATGCAGCTACTGGCGATGGAGAATAACCTGAGTGAAACGGTTTTCTTTGTCCCTTCAAAAGATAAAGATGCCGACTATGATATCAGGTGGTTTACCCCGGGAGTCGAAATTAACTTGTGTGGCCACGCCACCCTGGCTTGCGCTTATGTGATCTTTGAAATCATTAAAGAAAAGAAGAAAAAAATTGTATTCAATTCTAAAAGTGGTTTGTTGACTGTGAGAAAAGATGCTCAAAGTCCCCCTTTAGGGAGATTTAGGGGGCATATGAATTTTCCCAGTTGGAAACCGGAAAGAATGGATGCCTACCCACCCGAATTGCTGGCGTCATTGGGCAACCCGGAAATAGCCGGGGTATACAAAAGCCGGGATTACCTGGTGGAGTTATTAAATGAGGAAGCGGTCAGGAAATGCCAGCCGGATTTTACATTGATGCGAAAGGCAGGAGAAAAGGTTATCATTACGGCCCCCGGAAAGGTATCTGATACTTCAAAGAGTTCTGAACCTTACGATTTTGTTTCCCGTTTTTTTGCCCCTACCGCCGGGGTTGATGAAGATCCGGTAACGGGCTCGGCTCATTCACAGCTCATTCCGTTCTGGAGTTATAAACTGGGTAAAGATAAAATGAGGGCAAAACAACTTTCCAAACGGGGCGGTGATATCTACTGTGAGCAAAAAGGGGATCGGGTGATTATTGGCGGGGAATGTGTATTTTATATGAAAGGGGTGATTGAAATAAGTTAATTAACTTCACTCAAATATTAAAAATATGTCAACACCTCCATTTGAATTATTACCCGAAGAAAAAATAATAGATACCTGGACCCTCTTGTACATCCCTCCAGCTGGTGGCAAGTTCAATGGTAAATGCACCATTACCAATAAACGGATATTCTATGACGCACGGATGGATTATTCTGCCGCGGGCATTGCCTCTTCTTTTTTTATTATACACAGCGGTTCGATGGGCCAGTTGATGATTCCTAAAAGCAGCATCACTAACGTGGAAGTGAAAAAAAGTTTCCTGGATAAAAGAGTGACGCTCACCCTGGATAATGGGGAGAAACATGCATTTAGTTACGGAGCGATGAATATTGATAAGGTTGTTGATGCTATCAATGTAAGGTGATAAATCTA
>JADGPW010000128.1 GCA_017882265.1 Chitinophagaceae bacterium
CAGCATCATTCTTTGATAACTGGCTATAGGAGGGATAATTAGTAATTCCCTCTACATTAGTAATGTATTTTGTGGTTGAAGGATTGTTGTCAAGTTTATAGGAAAAGGTGAGTGACTTGTCGGGTTTTTTATAAGTCTTTTGATAATCGATATTTCCCGAAAGCGAGCCATTGCCGCTTTTGCTGTTTATCGAATTCGAGTACATCCGGGTAATATCATCCGTGGTGTTCATATATTGCGTTTCAGAAAAGCCATTATTCCTGTAAAAGCCCTGGTAACCCCAGAAGGAAAGGCTTATGAGGTTCAGGGAATCAATGTCGTAGCTTGCTTCACCTGAAAATCCGTTGGATAATCCTTTGTAAGAACTACTGCCGTTAGAGCTTGAAAAACGGTAATCGGTATTATTAAAATATTCCGACGAACCGGCTGTCTTCGACTCGGGTTGTATGAACTGGCTGCCGTAATAGCGCGCTGAGAAACTGAACTTATTTATTTTTGTAGCAAGATAACCACTCCAGTTTAAACTGCCCCGCGCATCTACACCGGTACTTACACTGCCGTTGTACCCACTGAGCGTTTTTTTGGTGGTGATGATGTTGAGGATACCTCCGACTCCTTCAGCATCGTATTTTGACGAAGGATTGGTTATTACTTCTATGTCTTTGATTGTATTGGCCGGGAGACTTTTAAGCACCTCCTTGAAATTCGTTGACATCATCGAGGAACTTTTCCCGTTTATCAGGATTTTGAAATTTGATTTCCCATTAATTGTGATGTTGTCCTCAGCATCCACAGTAACCAGAGGTATCTTATAGAGCATTTGCATTACATTGTTAGTCTGAGCTTCGGGATCGGACTCAATACTGTAAACTATCTTGTCCGGTTCCATTTTTACCAGAGGTTTTTGTGCAGTTACGGAAACTTCTTTTAATTCTACACCCGATTCCATTGATAGTTTCCCGAGGTCGGTTTTCAGTTCCGAGACATTAAATGGAATGCTGAATTCTTTATATCCTACAGAGGAAACGGTTAAAGTATATTTGACCCGTGCACTCACATTCATTGAAAAATGACCTGAAACATCGCAGGCCTGTGCTTTTTTCTCTTTAATACTATCGTTTTTAATAGTTACCGTAGCAAATGGAACACCATCGCCAGTCAATTTTTCTACAATCTGACCACTAACCTTGTAAGATACAGGCTTATTTTGTGCAAGTAGTGATAATGAAATCGAAAAGCTTAATAATAGCAGACAAAGATATTTCATAACTTAATTAAATAATGTACGGACAAATGGAACATGAGGGTTTCAGGTCTGAAGTGCCATTGATTAAATGTTTAACATCGGGTGATCAGAAATAAAAGGTTAATAAGTTTTTGCAGGTTTTTGTTTTTATTTCAAATATATAACGAATATTTTAGTTAAACAATAGCCGGGCTATATTATTTTATCGCAGGTTACGCTATTGCCCCGTCAGTCACATCGGTAAAAGGGCTAACAAGGAAGCTGAATAAAGTGAACGCAATGTCCTTTAAAACAGGTCCGGACTGGTTTATTGCTTACCAAATTTACACATCCGGCTAAATTACAGGGGACATTGTGTCAGATTATTTCCGGATCAGAATACCAGGTTTTATCCGGAACACCAGCATTTTGTTACTTCTTATACATTCATTATAGCTTCCTGTCCTGAAGCCCAATAGAAAAGGTTGAGGCTAAGGTTGAGGTTGAGGTTGAGGGCGTGCGGCATGGGGCAAGGGGCATATGGCAAGGGGCAAGGGGCATGGGCGTCAGACCCTCTTACTTACTTCCGCATACAAAAGAAAGGAGCGAAAATCCAAATATCCGGAACTTTACCTGGGAAATTTGTATTCCCGAAAAACCAGATGACTCCATCACCGGCAGCAATTCCTTTAAATCGTGCTTTAGCATGAATTTAAACAAGACCTTTGAAATCGCCCTGGACACACCATGAGCAGGTAAAGCAAGGTCAAGCACCATTAGTCTTCCCTGTGGTTTTAAAACCCGGTAGATTTCCGCAATTCCTTTTCGTCGTACCTCTTCAGACATATGGAAAATCATGAAACTGCACATCACAACATCAAACTGATTTTCGGGGAAGGGGATATTCTCAATGCTCCCTGATTGAAATGTAACATCCAGTCTGGCTTGAGCGGCTTTCTTCTTACTGAGTTTAATCATTTCAGGTATGACGTCGATCCCAAACACCTTACCCGATTGTCCTGCTTGTTGTTTGGCTGCAAGTGTCAGCGTACCGGTGCCACACCCTACCTCAAGGACGCAATCCCCTGATTTTACCTGCGCCAGGTTCACTGTCATCCTTCGCAGAGATTTTTCCCTTCCCAGGGTTATTTTTTTCATGTACGAGTCGTAAGAATTCACCATTTTTTCCATCTGGCTCTTCATCTTACTGTCTTCATCAACCTGATTATGATTTGTATCGTTCCGGTTCATTGTAACCTCCTTTTTTAAGTTTTTTTATATCCAACAACACCATTCCTGAATCTTTCAGCAAAACAACAGACCATCTGATAATTATGAAAGAACTTATGATAGCACCCAATGCATCGAACCAGATAACATTCCAGATCCACGCAGCAGTTAATCCGACAATTGCTGTTACACTGGTTAGTGCATCAGCAATAACATGAAGGTATGCGGCTCTAATATTGTGGTCTGAATGTTCATGTTCGTGATGCAAAATAAATGCACATGATATATTAACCAAAAGTCCGATGGATGCTACGAGGATAGCCATACCAAACTGAATGGGAGAGGGATTGGATAAACGTTGAATTGCTTCAGTTAAGATAACAAAGGCAAATATTAACAGCATCAGGCCGCTGCTATAGCCCGAAAGAGAAAGTATTTTGTCAGTGTTGCCTTTAAAGGACTCATTTTTTGAAAGACGTCTGACTGCAATATATGCAATCCAACTCAATCCGATGGCTAATACATGAGAACCCATGTGAATACCATCGGCAAGCAATGCCATGGATTTAGTTAATAAACCGTAAAAGATTTCAACAACCATTGTTATTGCAGTAATCAATACTACCCAAC
>JADGPW010000129.1 GCA_017882265.1 Chitinophagaceae bacterium
ACCACTATTTCTGCTGTAGCTACTTTTTCAGATTTGCCAGCTTTGGCTATATGGAGGCTTAAAATACCCTGGTGATATTCTGCATTAACAAATTCAGTATCTGCTGTAGCCGGCAAAAGTATATATCGTTCAGGGTAATTGATATTAAATTCATGTATCTGTAACTTCTTCTTCAATCCATCGCTTTCTTTGCCGGCAACGGTGATTGACAGGATGTGGTCATTAACCTGAATAAAAATATTTTCTCTTTTAACTCCAGGTATTAATATTTCTATTTTAAAGTAATCTTTAAATTCTTCCATATTTGCAGATGGCTTCGCAGCAACATCTTTCTTTCCTGATAGTTGTTCGCCTATTACCGCTTCTGCTTCAGGAATCGGCATATAACCGCCCGGATAAACAAAACATTCCCTCTTTGATTTTGTTATCATCATATAATATCTATAGGTGAATATAAAGTAAAGGGGGAACTCATTTGAATGATAAAGATCAAAAAATATACTGATTCAAATCATGGATTATCTTATAAGCATAAAATAAATTATTCATAACTAATACATTTACAATAACTTGCTTTTCATTTATCTTAAAGATCTCCTGTGATTGCATAGGCCACCAGGATCAATAGAATTGTTATCAGCGGCCACTAATTATTTACCGAAAAACTTAATACGCCGGCAAATGCAGAAAAGAGAAGAAATAATGTGATCCCAAATCAATTAAGGCAGATAGAAAAAATAACCGGCAGGGCCTGCTTTTAATAAAAGAGTTACACCTGCTCCAGGGTTTTTGACCGGGGTTCTGTTGCAATCCCCATATTTTGCGGGTTGGCAATACGTATCCCCAAAATGCTTTCAAGATCTTCTTTAAATATTACTTCTTTTTTGAGCAGAAGCTCTGCCACTTTTTGGAGATTAGCCTTGTTTTGTTTCAGCAAGTCCAGGCTTTGCTGGTAGGCATCGCTAACCAGTTTTCGTACTTCCTCATCAATTATTTCGCCGGTCTCTTCGCTATATGGCTTTTGAATGCCCATATTCCGTTCGCCGGTGGAATCATAATAGCTGACATTACCTATCTTTTTATTAAAGCCATAGTACATGACCATCATATAGGCCTCCCTGGTTACCTTTTCCAAGTCATCAAGTGCACCCGATGAAACTTCGCCGAAGATAATCTCCTCTGCGGCCCTGCCGCCCAGAGTAGCACATAAATGCTCAGCAAAAGCAGATTTGCTTCGCAATTGTTTTTCTTCAGGCAGATACCAGGCAGCACCTAATGATTTTCCACGCGGAATTATAGACACTTTTACTAAAGGGTCGACATGCTGGAGTAGCCAACTTACCACGGCATGCCCGGCTTCATGATATGCAATTATCTTTTTTTCTTCAGGAGAAATGATCTTACTTTTCTTTTCAAGACCGGCTACAATTCTGTCAATTGCATCCAGGAAATCTTCTTTACCTATTTTTCCTTTTTTTTTCCGCGCTGCAATCAACGCAGATTCATTGCAGATATTGGCAATATCTGCACCTGAAAATCCCGGGGTTTGCGAAGCGAGAAATGCTATATCAATTGTATTATCCATTATTAACGGGCGCAAATGGACTTTGAAAATCGCTTCTCTTTCCTTCATGTTCGGAAGTTCCAGGTAGATGTGACGATCGAATCTTCCTGGCCGAAGCAAGGCTGGGTCGAGCATATCCGCCCGGTTGGTAGCCGCTAATACAATAACACCACTATTGGTACCGAAACCATCCATTTCTGTTAATAATTGATTGAGTGTACTCTCCCGTTCATCATTTGCGCTGTTCATGAAAGCTCCTTTACCTCTTGATCTTCCAATGGCATCGATTTCATCAATGAATATAATACTGGGCGCTTTTTCCTTGGCTTGTTTGAATAGATCCCTTACCCTGGATGCACCTACTCCTACGAACATTTCTACAAACTCGGATCCGGAAATTGAATAAAAAGGCACCTGGGCTTCCCCGGCGACGGCCTTCGCCAGTAGCGTTTTACCCGTACCCGGTGGTCCTACCAGTATGATTCCTTTTGGTATTTTGGCGCCTAATTTTGTAAACGTTTCAGGGTTTTTAAGAAAATCCACTATTTCCCTAACCTCAAGTTCCGCTTCTTCCAAACCCGCCACATCATTAAAAGTGATAGCGCTTTTTTTCTTTTCAACAAGGGTGGCAGTTGATTTCCCGAAATTAAAGACAGAGGAGCCGCCTGCACCCCATCCTCCTGATCTTCGTAACAGGAATCTCCATAATGCAAGCATCACAATGAAGGTGATTATCCAGCCAAGTACACTCAAAAACCAGTTTCCTCTTTTTGTATACGTGACATCGATTTCCTGGTTGATGGAAAACTCTTTTTGGGCTTCTTTTAATTTTCCTTCAAATAATTCTACTGAACCAATATTGAATGTATAGTGAGGCCCTCTTTTGATCCCATAACCGAAGGAGGGTTTAAAAACATCCCTGAACATGGTGTCTTTCGCGAATTCCTTTTTAATATATACTTCAGCTTTTTCATTATTCACCACTACAATTTTCTCAACGGCCTGCCGGCTGAGAATATCCCTGGTAAACTGTTGCCAGGAAATTTCCTTTGGTGAAGAAAATCCTGTCAGCAATGACGGAACGATTAGTAATGCAAGAATTAACAAATAGAGCCAACCATAACCGAAGCGATTCCAGGGTGATTTCTGTTGCCCGGGTTGCGACTTATTATTTTTTTGGTCAACCATTGTATGAAGTTTGCATTTCTATCTTACCAGGCAGATGATGGTCATCAGCAGCGTCAATGATTTTTATGAGCAAAAAAACAGGGCAGGTTCGTTAAAACCCACCCTGTAAATAACTGTTATAGTTTATAGCCTTTTAAAACTTTTATTCTATAACAATCTCTTTTAAACCCGGTATCATCCTGGTTAAATCATCAGTTTTTATTCTGCTTTACAGTCAAACAGTTTATTGTCCTTTAAACAATTATATCTGTTCTCCTTTTTAACCGACCTTACCGGGATTAAATTACAGTAAAAGTATATTTAGTCATTAATTGAAACAATAACCGATATCAGTCTTATTAATGATTGATATCAGTATTATTATTACTGATTTTTCTTCAACGATAAACCCTGGTGTTTAAATGGATAAACCTGCTTTCAATGGCAATAACTCCCGGAGCGTTCAGGATAGCTTTTTCTGCATTAAACCGGGACATTTCAATGGTGATTTTATCGGCGCCAACTTAGCATGCCGATGAAACACCAACCTGTTTATCTTAATTACCGACCTGCCCCGACAGGGATATGGCCTCATTTTTTTAACCACAACACTGATTTAGGACGAAGGATGAATAGGCTCTTATTCAGCAGGTGATAAGTCATTATTTCATATGACTGACATCATTGGGTTTTAAATGCGGCCGGAATAGCTTTAATATTTTATTCAAAAAAGGCGGTTGAAGCAAGGACTTAAAAAAATGACAAACTCTATTATGAAAAAAATTATTCTCTTCTTCATAATGGCTATAACCTGTATTCCTGCCTTTGCCTTTCGCATTGAATATGGCAGGAATGTTATTATCAGCCAACCGGTATATGAAAATTTATATATCGCCGGCGGCAATATTACCATCAATGCCCCTGTTTATGGTGATTTGATTATTGCAGGGGGCACCATCATTATCAATGATACCGTGACAAAAGATATACTTCTTGCCGGCGGTACTGTTATATTCAATGGTTTTGTGGGGGACGACGTACGTTGTATAGGCGGGAATATACATATCGTTAAAAATGTTACAGGTGAGGTGGTCGTGTCAGGCGGTCGTATTACCATTGATAAAGGAGTTACCATCGGCGGATTAATCGCCGGTGGCGGTAATATCACTATTGATGGCGATGTAAAGGGAGAACTGAGAGGAACATTCGGAAACCTGGTACTAAATGGCAGTGTTTCAGGAAATCTGAATGCCAGGGGTGGATCAATTACGGTGAATGGCACCATTAACGGTAAGTCGCTATTGAGTGCAAGACATATTATTCTCGGGCCCCGGGCTGTTTTTAATAATGATGTTCGCTATTGGACTAAACAACACGATCTTGATTTTACGCCAAATATGAAAAATGGGAAGGCGGAGTTTGATCCCATCCTTCGTATCCGGAGCAGCAAATGGTATTATCTGGGGTCAACCAGCCTAAAAACATTGGCATGGTACCTGGGCATGGCCTTGCTGATGATCTTAATTATACAGTATCTCTTCTCATCTACTATGAGGAAAGCCGCCAATACCGTTTTTAACCATTCATTGAAATCACTGGGAATGGGGTTGCTCTTCCTATTGGTTATTCCGGTAACTGCCCTGGTGGCTTTTGTAACCGTAGTAGGAGTACCTGTAGGCTTGTTACTGCTGTTTGGTTATATCAGTTTGCTGCTGCTGGCAACAGTTATCAGTTCCGTTGTAGCCGCCAATTGGATCAATAACCGGAATAATAAAAAGTGGAACAATTGGCGACTGGGTTTTGTTGCTTTCGGGGTTTTTATATTATTTAAGTTTATTTCACTCACACCCGTGGCGGGTGTAGTTATCATGATCTTACTTGTGTGCATTTCATTCGGAAGTATCCTGGTCAATGTCCAATGGAAAAGAAGACAGGCAGTTGATAGTAAAGCTATATAATAATTCAAAAGGTATAAAACAGGTGGACCACATTAAATATTAATAAACATGAAAAAGGAACTTACTAAAGAGGTAAAAGAACCGGGAGTATTAAAGACGATCTATGAAAGAAGGGCTGTCAGAAAATATAAAGATAATTCCGTTGATCCTGCCATCATCAGTAAAATACTTGATGCAGGCAGGATGGCCCCTTCCGCAATGAATAAGCAACCCTGGAAGTTTTATATACTAACAAACAAAAAGACAATTAAATCATTTTCGAAAGAAATCGGCAAAATAGCAGCTAAATATTTTTTAAAGGCCGGTCCCCGGCAAATAATAAAAACGATTGCCAATCTTCTGGAGTTTCCACATAGTACTCGACTCTTTAAGGGCCCTGACCCGGTATTTCATGAAGCGCCCGTCGTTATTTTTATCACGGCTTCCAGGAAGAATGAATGGGCCGCCCTGGATGTCGGGATGTGCTCAGAGAATATAATGCTTGCCGCCAAATCGTTTGGGTTGGACAGTTGCCCGGTCGGGTTCGGCAAGTTTGTAGAACAAACGAAGATATTTTCACAGCTGCACGTACCCTCCGAAGACCAGGTGCACCTTGCCATCATAATCGGTTACGGTGATGAAAATCCTGAAGTGCACAAAAGGATTACTGACAATGCCTTTTTTATTGATCCTATTTCTTAATACCATAATATCGGGATCCGTAACCCCTTTTTTGTTTAGCCTGGCAAACAGGGACAATCCTATAATAAGGAAATGATCGGGCGTTCCGGAGGAACGCCTGGTGCTCTGATCAAATTTATTGTGTAATAACCTTCATGTGTCAAACCAATAAATTCTAACACTTTGCGCCTTGTCATCCCGTTCTGCTTACTCTCCGACCTTGTCATCCCGTTCTGCTTTAATGAACCACTCAACTATTAGAGTCGAGGGATCTGCTGTTCGAAATAAGATCGAACGGCAGATCCCTCGACTCTGGAGACCGAAACATTCTGAAAGCAGAGCGGGATGACAAGTCGCGGGGGTAAACAAAACCCCCCGATTCACTCGGGGGGCTTCACTTCAAAGCTACTTCTTCCACTTCTTCAGCAACCGCTTCATCAACAGCGACACTCCATAACTCACCGCAGCGCCTACGCCGGCTAATATCGCGGTTTGTATAATATCACTGAGATGAACACTTGCTAACAGGCTGGTTAAAGTGCCACCGATCGTGCCGGTCCGGGTTCCTATGTTATCAGGATTTCCGGGCATGGTCACTCGGTTTCATTCTTCACTGCTGCCTGGCTTACCGTGCCGGCTACCGAACCCGCGACGGTTAAATACCCCGCGATCTTCAGTAGCACGGCAGGCAATGCCACGGGCGCTGCCAGCAGGGATGCCCCTACCGCAGCAATGCTCAGACCTACATTCCGAAGTGTTTGAAAAAACTTCGGCGTGGGCCTTTGCATTCTCTGAATTACCTTATTCATGTTTGACAGATTGAATAGTTAAGAATACTTTTTCCTTCTCAAAGGCCGGGTAAACAAGGCTGACCAGCTTGGCCAAAGCCATTCTCGCCTCGTCTCCCCTCCCTTCGCCGGTTAATGTCGTAACCGTGCAGATACAACCCTTGATCTCCTTCAACGCATCATTCGCCGCATGTATCAAAATGCCGCTTCGATTGGGCACATGCGGCAGAATGAAATGGTGTCCGAATCTCAGTTCGTATCTTTTTTCCAGTTCATACCTTCCTTCCGGGATACACGAAATCTGGTGTTGATTGTTTTTCCACGGTAGCTCTATGGTATAGCATACCCTGTCTCCGTTCAGGAGAAGATCACTGTTCGTGCCGTTATGAAAGTATGACCTGATAAGTTTAAGTTCCATCGTTTTTAGTTTGAATAGTTATTAAATTCGGAGAGAAGTGTTAAGTGTTAAGTAATGGCTCTAAGATGTTCGCGGGATCTCATATCGATCTACTCGCACTGCCATTAAATAATGGATTTCCTCACTTAACACTTAGCACTTAACATTTAACACTCTACCCTCACCCATATTGATCAACCTTCTTGATCGTGAGCACATTGAATTTTCCATGATCAGGGATCGGTAATCCCCGGTCCCTGAATTCAATACCCGCTACCAAAAAAATTGTCAGCCTGCTCTTCGGGGTGATCCGATTGCTAAGCAGGACTGGAGGACACGGCTGCAACACCGGCATCCATTCCGAATGCTTAACATTTGTTTCATACTTCTTATTCTCAAAATCGATCGCCAGCCCGGCTGAAACAATCCTGAAAAAATCAGCTGCTCTCGGAGCCTTTGGCAAAAAAGCTGGGGAATCAATTTGGAGTAACCCGCTTTCCCTGTCGATGGAAGCCTGGATCTTTTCCTTGAGGTCCCGATCAAAACTGGCCTTCTCGTTGAAATCAAAACCTTCAAAGTATTCCAGGTATCCGTAATCAGGCTTGCGTGAACCTTTCTCATTGCTTTTGTCCGTCCTTATCACTTCCATCATTGTTCGCATCATTGCTCGGTGCATATCCTGATCCTTCCTGAGCCACAAAAGCTCCCCAAGGGCATCTTTCAATAATTTGACAGCACCTGCAGCCCTCCCAACATCTTTACAGTTTTCCCTCCTGTTCTTATACTTTGGATCATTTTCAAATGCCCATTTGTCGATCGGCTTCCGGTCCTTCACCTGCTGTCCATGTTCCTCCGACCATGAATAGATCTTACCGCCCAATCTTCCCGTGATCGGGCCGAAGATTCCTTTTACGAATATTGCCATCGCTTAATTTTTTAAGTGAATTAAAAAGTCAGTAAAGACAGTGAGACAGTAAGTCAGTGCGAAACCCCTTACTTCGAGGATGTCCTACCATTTCCGGAAATGGTATTCTATAAACCGGCATGATCATCAAACCGGCCTTGTTCCCGATAGCTATCGGGATCAAAATTCAGAATCCCTCACTGACTTTACTGTCCCACTATCTCACTGACTTGTTTACCTGTTTACAGGATCACCAATTCTCCTGCAAAGAAGCTGTCAGCCACTGACTTTCCGTTTTCGGATGCGAATGACACCCAGGTCTCCACTGTTTTGCCGCTAAAGGCGGGAACAG
>JADGPW010000130.1 GCA_017882265.1 Chitinophagaceae bacterium
GGAAATGATTAGTATCTATATCCACACCATGAATTTTACCGGAAGTCGCCAGCTGGATGATGCACCAGTCATGCCCGGGAACTCTTTTCCGGCGCGACTCCCAGCCGTCCATCCATTTGCCCTGGCCGGTATATTTATCGGCGATAAATATACCGCGCCCCGGTTTTAGCAGATTTTCTTTTGGCGCAAAAAAATCATCGGTACAGAAAAGCGCTTTACCTCCTAATCGCTCAGCTGCAAGGTCTGTAAAATTGGTAAATGCCGGCTCTGTCATGTTCTTTATTTTTTTGCCACGAAAACACACGAATGGACACGAATGAACAGAAAGCCATTACGATGATGTTTTTATTATTCGTGTAAATTCGTGTCCATTCGTGGCTACAATCTTCCCTCTATTCAAATGTAAAAACTTTCCCCCAGCAAACACCTTTTCCCCGGCCAGCCATGTTTGCTCCACTACTCCATGCAATTCTTCCTGTAAATAAGGTGTGATCTTGTGTTTATGATAGATCATCTCATTGGTTAAGATGAATTTGGCTTCCGGGTCCCAAACTACCAAGTCAGCATCATAACCTTTTTCGATCTTTCCTTTTGTCTTCTCTAATCCAGCTAATATAGCCGGTTTCTCACACAACCATCTTGCTATATCTTCCAGTTTGCAATCATGTTTTTTTGCTGCTGTCCATAAAACCGGTAAAGCAAATTGAATGGAAGATATACCACCCCATGCTTTCATAAAATCTCCACTTATCAGTTCTTTCATACTCAGGGGAGCCGGTGAATGATCGGTGGCCACAAAATCAATGATGCCGTTCTTCAGTGCCTGCCATAATTTTTCATTGTTTGCCCTCTCTCTTATTGGCGGAGCGCATTTGAATTGTGTTTGCCTGTCCTTTATAACCTCTGCACAGAAATATAAATAATGCTGCCCTGTTTCCACGGTTAATGGCAAGCCTTCTTGTTTTGCTTTTGCAATCTGCTCTATTGAATCAGCGGAGGATAAATGAACAATATGCGTCCGGCAATTAAATTCCCTGCAAAGCCTTATCATCAATGCGATCGCATTGTCCTCCCAGCTTTTTGGCCGGGAAAAAAGATATTTATTGTAAGATGTCCAGGTTCCCGGCTCATGAAGCTGAACCCGCCTGCCGGCAGGCAAGGCTCCTGATTCCGAAGAGCCAACGTTTGCGTCGTCTCTACCATCCCCTTCACTCAATTCGCAATGAACTAATAAAGGAAGCCCATGTTTTGCAATTAATGGCATTGCTTTTCGCAGGTCATCTTCTGTTACATTAGGAAATTCATCAATCCCTGAATGAGTAAGAAAAGCTTTGAATCCCAGCACCCCTTTTTCGATCAGGGGTTCGATCTCGTTTTCGTTACCCGGAATGACGCCAGCCCAGAATCCGCAGTTGGCGTTCAAACGGGTCAGGCCGCTCAAGTTGGAACTTCGGATAGTCTGAGTTGTCGAAGCGGCGAGACCGTTTTGAACCACCCTCATCTTCTCCTCTAACCCCTTAACCGTCGTCGTCACCGGCAATGAATTCAACGGCATATCTACCAATGTAGTAATCCCTCCGGCAATCGCTGCTTTGGTTGCCGTATCAAATCCTTCCCATTCTGTTCTGCCCGGCTCATTGATATGGACATGCGTGTCAACCACTCCCGGCATCAATACATTATCACCAATATCTGTAACAAGAAAATCGCCGACAGGTAATATATCCATTACATCGGTGATCATTCCATCCCTTACTATAACCACGGCCTTTTTTATACCCTCCGGTGTAATGGTACGATTACTTATTATAGCGACATCACGCATTTTTTGTAAGATGAACAGTAAAAATAATAAATGGAACACTGATAACTCAGATTATGTACGCCTGTTTAATATCAGTCAAAAAACTATTACATTGCTTTGCGGTATGGTAGATAAGATCCGTGTTTATCCATTTGGTCCGT
Organism: Chitinophagaceae bacterium; assembly: GCA_017882265.1. Taxonomy (GTDB): domain Bacteria; phylum Bacteroidota; class Bacteroidia; order Chitinophagales; family Chitinophagaceae; genus JADGPW01. The sequence continues at coordinate 1,966 of JADGPW010000130.1, forward strand.
GTTATCCGTGTTCAAAAAATAATGGCCATTTTCCTTCTCATATTATTCACCGCGATCCTTGTCATGCTCATCATCATGACCTATCGCATCCATTCCATCGCAGGGAAACACATAGATGATGAAGCGATTCACGAAAAAGCCGGGTGGATCCAGGGCTGGGTATATGGCGCCATCATCTGTACTATCATTGCCATCATTGCCAGTATTTATTTTATCGTGAGGGGCACCCCTTATGAAGGCCATTTAATGGAATGGCTGAATATCGTGGTGCGTGTCATGCATATCACTTTTGGTATCGCCTGGATCGGCGCTTCCTTCTATTTTGTATTCCTGGAAAATGCGCTTAACCGCACAGAGAATATCCGTGACGAACTGGCCGGTAATCTCTGGGCCGTTCATGGCGGTGGATTTTATTACCTGGAAAAATATAAAGTAGCGCCCAAAACCATTCCCAGGCACCTGCACTGGTTCAAATACGAAGCCTATTTCACCTGGGTTTCCGGGATGGGCTTGTTGTTTATCATTTATTATTTCAATACTTCAGCCATGCTCATCGATACCAATGTGCTGAAGTTGAGTACAGCCGCTGCCATCAGTATCAGCCTGGGTTCTTTTATTGTTGCCTGGATCATTTACGATCTTATGTGCAAATCACCGCTCCGCAAGATCCCCTGGCTATTCGCCCTCACGGGTATTATTATATTAACAGGCTTTGCTTATTTCTACAGTCATGTGTTCAGCGGTCGAGCTGCTTTTATTCATTTTGGCGCGATGATCGGTAGCCTCATGGTAGCGAATGTTTTCTTTGTTATCATTCCATCCCAAAAGGCAATGGTGAATGCCGCTAAAAAAGGAATGGCTCCCGATCCTCAAAAAGGAAAGAACGCTTTGTTCCGCTCAATAAGCAATAATTATTTTACGCTGCCTGTATTATTTGTCATGGTCAGCAATCATTTTCCCAGCACATTTGGCAATAAATATCAATGGATCGTTCTGGCCGCTATCAGTCTTGGCAGCGCCGGCATCAAACATTGGCTTAATCTCCGTGAACAGGGAAGGTTAAGTGTCTGGATCATGCCCGTATCGGTATTATTATTACTGGCTGTAGCTTACGTAACGGCCCCGCAACCCTCTACTACAAAATGCAGACCGGTAAGCTATGCTGAAGTAAATGCGATTGTTCAGCAGCGTTGCATTCAATGCCATTCTTCCAGGCCTACGGATAATGTGTACACGGCTCCACCCAATGGTGTAAAATATGATACTCCCCGGGAGATCATAGCAAAGAAAGACCTCATCATGCAAAGGGTGGTGATCACGAAGACCATGCCCCAGAATAATAAGACCAATATGACGCTGGAAGAGCGGGATTTGATCAGGTGCTGGATTGAACAGGGGGCAAACCCCCAAACCCCCTAAAGGGCAATGTCATTTAGTTAAGGAGGTTGAACTTGAACATTGAGTGTTGAATATTCAGAGAAGTAGCATCGCTTAACTAAACGACATTGCCTTAAAGGGGGCTTACAACAGTCCTTTCATTACAGTAAATTCTCTTTTTTTCTCGTTGTTTTCACAATTCCGGGAGACGCGTAATCGGTAATTTTATTGACTTAAATCGGGCAAATGAAAAAGGAACAGATACAGCAATTATTTGAACAGTTTGAAAACGCCTGTTATGTATATAAAGGTATAGAATGCTGGAGAGCAAGAGAGTTGCAAAACGTTTTCTATTACGCTGAGTGGCGGAATTTTATCAAAGTAATTGATAAAGCAAAAATAGCTTGCAAAGCCGCCGGGGAAATGGTTTCTAACCATTTTGTTGATATCAACAAAATGGTCGTCCTGGGTAGTGGCTCTCAAAGAGAACTGGAAGATATTGCTCTTACCCGGTATGCCTGTTATCTTATTGCACAAAATGGCGATCCGGTCAAGCCAGCAGTTGCTTTTGCCCAAACTTATTTCGCTGTACAAACCCGTAAGCAGGAAATAATTGAAAAGAGGCTACTTGATATTGCAAGGGTTTCTGCAAGGGAGAAATTAACAAAAAGTGAAAAGAAACTATCAGGCATCCTCTATGAAAGAGGAGTGGATTATAAAGGCTTTGCTATTATTCGTTCCAAAGGCGATCAGGCCTTATTTGGCGGTTTCAGCACCAATGATATGAAAACAAAACTGGGAGTGCCGGCCACCAGGCCACTGGCTGATTTTTTACCAACACTTACTATTAAAGCAAAAGATTTTGCTACTGAACTTACCAGCCATAACGTAACAGAAAAAAACCTCAAAGGCGAACAGCCAATTAGCAAAGAACATATTGACAACAACCTTGCTGTTCGTAAAATGCTGAAACAAAGAGGCGTAATGCCTGAACAACTGCCAGTAGCTGAAGATGTAAAAAAAGTACAGCGCAGATTAGAAACGGAAAAAAAGAAAATACCGAAACAAATAAAGAGAATTCAAAAAGGGAAAAAGAAATAATTCCATAAATAGACTATTAGAAATGGATCCCTTACAAAACCCTTAATTCCCGAAGTAAAGAAATCTTTACTGATACAACCTTGCACCCCGGTGAAGTATAGCAGGATGAACTGGAAGCGAGGGCATCAAATAGACCAATTACCGACTAGGTAAAAACAAGTCAATTTTTGTATTTTTTGACCCAAATTCACCTGATTTTAGTCATTTTCCTGCCTTTTTTGTGCATATTCTGTAAAATGGATGTATTACAATCCGGAGATAAACCACTTATTTAGCCCCTCTTTTAAAGAGCGCTTTTTCTTCAGAAATGAATTTTTTCAACAGCAATACCCCTTCTGTGGAGACAGGTCTACTCTTCCACCTTTTTCCCGTTCTTATCGATCGTTGACCACTTACTGTCTTTCATTACTTTGGCAATGCCATCGCTGAATGAACCGGCAAACCCATATTTGAAGCTGATCACTTCTTTACCCGTTTTGTCAATAAATCCCCATAATCCTTTCTTATTAACCGCTGCCAGGCCTTCTGAAAAACTGGACGCATTTTCAAAACTGAAAGGAATGATCGTTTTGCCGGTAATATCAATATATCCATACAGGTTATCTTTCATCACCACGGCCAGCCCGTCAGTAAAAGAATTGGCATCGCTATACTGCAGGGGAACCACTTCTTTGCCGGTACTGTCAAGGAAACCCCATTTACCATCTTTCTTTACGGCTGCCATGCCTTCGTTAAAATGCAGGGCTTCATCATAAATAAGGGGGATAACCAGTTTGCCGTCTTTGGTGACAAACCCATGTTTATCGTCTTTGCTTACAAGGGAAAGCCCGCAGGTACAATTATCGACATTGTCGTAAAGTTTGGTCCACGACTGTGCGCTGCTGCCGGTATTCAACCATACAGCGGCAAAAAGAAGAAAGTATTTCATAACTCCTTTATTTGTAGAAGCTATCTCAAAAGCCGATTATTTGTCGTTAAGGGCGGGAACCTGCCTACCGGGCAGGGACGCTAAGGAAGTAGGAAATCACTAATTGAAAATCAACCCTTCCCGTCTTACCGCCCTTCCCGGCTATTATTAATATTGGCAGTTTTGAGACAGCCTCTAGTTCATAATTTAATTAATAACTGAAAAGATAACAAGTGTCCCAGGTGGAATCAATGACGTGCAGCAGCCCCGGGGTTGATTTTGATTTGGGAACCCCCTATCCCCCTAAAGGGGGAATCTAAATCGAAAAGTTTTTTACCGATACTCGATTAAGTAAATCGAAATAAATAAATTTTCGTAAGCCCCCTTTAAGGGGTTTGGGGGTCTGACAGGGGGTTTTACGGTTTCCTCCGTAAAATTACCCCTACATAAAAAGAGTAATAATTAGCTTGCATATATATTAAA
>JADGPW010000131.1 GCA_017882265.1 Chitinophagaceae bacterium
AGTTCCTCAACAGATAAACCTGGATCGGCCGCCAGGGTCTTTTCCAGTGCCTGGCCGGCAGCTAGTCTATTGATACCTAAGGCAGTCAAAGCATTTAACGCATCCCGTTGCAAAGTATTGTTTTTCATTGTTGAAATATTTGAATCAAAAGGTTGCTTTGCCAGCTTATCCCTGAGTTCCAGCACCATCCTTTCGGCCGTTTTCCTCCCTATCCCTTTCAGGCTTTCCAGTGTCCGTGTATCTCCCTGTACAATTGCCCGGGCGAGTTCTTCGGGTTTCATATATGACAAAATTACCCTGGCGGTAGATGCACCAATGCCTGAAACACTGAGTAATTGCAGGAACATCTCCTTTTCCGGCACATCAAAAAAGCCATACAAAATATGGGCGTCTTCCCGGATCAGCAGGCAGGTGAATAGAACTCCTTTTTCCAGGTTCTGGATCCTTGAGTAGGTATTCAGGCTTATTTGCACTTCGTAGCCGACACCATTTACGTCTACCTGCACCACCGCAGGACTCTTCAGCACAAAATCTCCTTTCAGGTAAGCTATCATGGCTGCGAAAATAAGGGAAAGTGGGAAAGGAAGAACAATAGACAATAGGCAATTGACAAACGGTTCCTTTATCCGACCCTTCTCACTATAAATTACTATTTGTTTATTGTCCATTGTCTATTGCTGATTGCCAATTGTCTATTGCCTATTGTCTATTAACCTACCTTTGCCTGCCTCAAAAACTTAAGATGACCAAGATAATAACGGCTGCCATTACAGCTATAGGTGGATATGTTCCTGAAGACAGGCTTACCAATTTCGATTTTGAAAAAATGGTAGATACCAATGATGAATGGATACGGACGCGTACGGGTATTTCAGAAAGAAGGATCTTAAGAGGAGAAGGTCTCGGCACTTCCGATATGGGGATACCGGCTGTGCTCGAATGCATTCAGAAGAGAGGGATCGATCCCACTGAAATTGATTGTCTTATTTGTTGTACCGTCACCCCTGATCTTGTTTTCCCGGCGACGGCCAATATTATCACTGATAAAATTGGGGCTATCAATGCATTTGGATTTGATCTACAGGCCGCCTGTTCAGGTTTTCTGTATGGAGTAACCACCGGCGCATCATTTATTGAAAGCGGGCGGTATAAAAAAGTAGTCGTGGTGGGGGCTGATAAAATGAGCGCTATTGTGGATTACCAGGACCGGGCCACCAGTATCATATTCGGAGATGGAGCCGGCGCTGTTTTATTAGAGCCTAATGAAGAAGGATATGGGGTGCTCGATAGTATCCTGAAAAGCGATGGGAGTGGTTGCCAGTTCCTGCACATGAAAGCCGGTGGCTCCCGTAAACCGGCCAGTATAGAGACGGTGCTTGCCAGGGAACATTATGCTTACCAGGAAGGACAAGCGGTTTTTAAATTTGCCGTAAAAGGAATGGCCGATGTTTCTGCAGAATTATTGGAAAGAAATAACCTCACCGGTGATGATATTGCCTGGCTGGTTCCCCACCAGGCCAATTTGCGGATCATTGATGCCACGGCCAGCCGGATGGGATTACCCAAGGAAAAAGTAATGATCAATATCCAGAAATACGGTAATACAACTTCGGGAACGATCCCCCTGTGTTTATGGGAATGGGAAAATCAATTAATGAAGGACGACCTGCTTGTACTTTCTGCTTTTGGTGGTGGCTTTACCTGGGGAGCGACGCTGGTGAAGTGGGGAGCTTAAGAGATAAAAGTTTTTTAGATAAAAGTTAAAAGTGGGAGACTGTTAAATTGTTGAAAATATTAACTGCCAATTATCATTTTACCTGATCAACATCACCGTTCCTTTCATTTGTATGATTGTTGCATTTCCTGGTTTTTTGAATTCGCAATTCCCGATAAAGACGCCCGTATCCTGTAATTGGTCTTTTACCTTACCGTCCCATCCTTTTGTATAATCATTGGTTACAAAGACTAATTCACCCCAATGGTTATAAACCGAAAGCCGGAATTCCTTTAAATTGTATGCGTGTAGAATTTTAAACCAATCATTTTTCCCATCATTATTACGGGAAAACCTTCGTTGCAATTGATGGGGAGCTGGGCAGGTGATATAAAACTAATATCGTTTGATCGGGTGAATAAGACAGCCAGGTATTACTTCTTCCTGCTCCACACAATAAAATCTGTAGCCGGTAATTTCTCAATGTCCAACTGCCGGAGCATATTGATCAACTGGCCCCGGTGGTAAGTGGCATGGTTAAATACATGCAGCAGCATTTGATAAATAGGCTGTTTGAATTGTTCCCTCTTTGAATTCTGGTATTGAAAGACATGTTCGATGGACAGATCGGATGCATTACTCACCCATTCCTCCCAAAGCTTGTTCTGTTGTAATAATCCATTCGCCAGGTTGGCCATGTTTCCTTTGAAATTCTCACTGGGGAAAGTAAACCGTTCCTGCATTTTCATCCGTTGCCACCAGACGCTTTCCGCATCCCACATATGCAATATGGTCTTATAAAGGGATTTCATGCTGCTGGGCACTTCAGTCAGCTGTTTTTCTTCCGGCAAAGCAAGTATCACTTCCATGATCTTCTGATTTGCCCAACTATTATAAGCTGCAAATTGTTTCAACAATTCTTTCATATCCCTAACCCCTAAGGGGGATTTAAGATGAATAATTAAATTCGAAAACGTCTACTTTTGATCCCGATAGTTTACCTAACACTTCCGATAAATATCGGGACTAAACTCTTCGCAATGGACAAAAGTTTTCCACTAACCGGCTGGGGTTCGCTGGCGGTGCATGGCGGTCATATCCAGGATCCGATGTATGCGCACCAGGTGCCTATCTATGCCAGCAGCACCTATGTGTTTGATACGGCCGAGCAGGGAATGCGCCGGTTCAGCGGAGAGGAAGAAGGATATATCTACAGCCGCTGGGGCAACCCGACCATGCATGAAGCAGAAGAAAAGATTGCGGCGCTGGAAACATTTGGACTGAACAAGGAAGTAAAAGGCATCCTGCATGCATCCGGCATGGCTGCTATTTCCACATTGATGCTGGCTACCCTGAAACCCGGTGATAAGATCATCACTCATTTTTCTTTATACGGCGGCACAGATGAACTCGTGACCAAAATACTTCCCGGATTTGGCATCACGGCGATCATCGCCGATCTGCGCGATTTGCAAAAAGCCAGTGATCTTATTCAATCGGATCCGGCGATCAGGATGATGTACCTTGAAACACCGGCTAATCCCACTATCCAGTGTGTTGACCTGGATGAATTAAGTAAACTGGCCAGGTCACACGGGCTCCTGGTGGCCTGCGACAATACTTTTGCCACCCCCTTTTTACAGCAACCCTTCCGTTACTCCATTGATTTTGTGGTTCATTCCACAACCAAATTCTTAAATGGACATGGTACTGCCATTGGTGGAATCTTATTAGGTAGTGATATTGATTTCATGAAAACAAAATGCACCAAAGTGCATCGCTTGCTGGGCGGTAATGCCAATCCTTTTGATGCCTTTTTGCTGATACAGGGAATGAAGACGCTGGAACTGCGCATGGAACGGCATTGTCATAATGCCATGGAAGTGGCGAAATTCCTTGTGGCGCATCCTGCTGTCGCCAAAGTAAACTATACAGGCCTTGCGTCACATTCCGATCATCATACGGCAAAGAAACAAATGCGTCATCCCGGGGCAATGCTGAGTTTTGAATTAAAAGAAGGTTTACAGGGCGGTATTGATTTTATGAACAAATTAAAGATGTGTGTAAGAACAGTTTCCCTTGGCACCTGTGATACCCTCCTCTCCCATCCTGCCTCCATGACGCATTATAGTGTACCTAAAGAAGAAAAAGAAAAGTATGGTATCACCGATGGATTAATAAGGATGAATGTGGGGATTGAGAATTTGCAGGATATCATAAATGATTTGAAACAGGCAGCCCCCTAAATCCCCCGAAGGGGGACTTACCTACAATCATGAAAATAGAAAGTAGACTTTAACATTTCTATTTATAAAAAAATATTCTAATTATCATGAGCTTTGAAAGTCCCCCTTCGGGGGATTTAGGTGGCTTCAAAAACAACTGCTATGCGAAAAATCAGCTTCCTGTCTATTGTTCTCTTTTTTTCTTTTACTATAGCAGCGCAGCCCCCAACCGATCCGAGGCTGAAAGGACTGGATACACTTGTTGCTAAAGTATTAAAAGACTGGCACGCCGCAGGTGTGACCATCGCCGTGGTGGAAAAAGGAAAAGTCATTTATACCGGTGGGTTTGGCTACCGGGATATTGATAAAAAATTACCAGTAACTGAAAACACGGAATTCGCGATCGGCTCCTGTACCAAGGCATTCACCGCTTCCATCATTGGGATGCTGGTAAAAGAAGGTAAGCTGGACCTGGATAAACCTGTTCGGACTTATTTACCCGAATTAAAATTTCAGAATGAATACACCAATGACCATGTAACCTTAAGGGACATGATGTGCCACCGCACCGGGCTGCCCCGCCATGACCTTTCCTGGTATGCATCATGGGCGACCCGTAATGAATTATTGGAACGGATACAATACATGGAACCGACAGCCGAACTAAGAGAAAAATGGCAGTACAATAATTTTATGTTTATGGCCTGTGGAGTAGTGATTGAGAAAATAACCGGGAAAAGCTGGGAAGAGAACATGAAAGAACGGATCCTGAAACCACTGGGCATGAACAATACCAATCTCTCTACCACGGATATGGAAAAAATTGCCGATCATTCCCTGGCCTTTGTTACCAAAGATTCATCTATCAAAGCCATTCCTTATAGGAATATTGATGCCATGGGCCCCGCAGGTTCTGTGAACAGTACAGCAAAAGATATGGCTAATTGGCTGATCACCTGGATCAATAATGGCAAATTCAATGATAAAGAGATCTTCCCATCGGCTTTCCGCAATGAAGCTATCACGATACAAATGGCAACCGGTGGCGGATTGCCCGCTGCTGAAAATCCCGATCTGCATATCAGCGGGTATGGACTTGCCTGGGGCATCAGTAGTTACCGTGGTCATTACCGTGTGGAGCATGGCGGTGGCATTGACGGGTTTATCACTACCACCGGGTTTTTCCCCAGTGACAGCATTGGAATATTTGTTTCATCCAATCAGGGTAATGTGGATGCCAGTATCCGTAATTTTATTGCGGACCGATTGTTGAAACTACCCTATCGTAACTGGAATAAACTGCTGCTGGATGCTGTTAACAAATCCAAAGAAACAGCTGCACCCGTTCAAAAAAATGATAGCCTGGGTCACCGGTTCAATACGCATCCATCTCATGATCTAAAAGATTATACCGGTAAGTATATGAATCCAGGGTATGGATCCATTGAAATTTGGCTGAAAGACAGCGGGCTGGTATCCAAATTCAACCAGATCGATATTCGTCTTGATCATTTTCATTATGATCAGTTCAATGCCGTTTTACTGGACCCTTCGCTGGAGGGCAGTGATCCCATCCGGTTCAGTTTTCAGGTTGACGATAGAGGGGATATCGGAAAACTTACTGTGCCTTTTGAAGATGGCGTAAAGGATATTGAATTCATCAAACAAACCAACCTGATGGAGATCCGGAAAGCTGATCTTGAAAAATACGTGGGGGAATATGAATTAAAACCCGGGGCTATGGCTAAATTTTATATAAAAGGAGAAAAAACACTTTTTGCCTTTATCGAAGGACAACCGGAATATGAACTGGTGCCCACCGATAAAAACAAATTTGATCTTAAGATGCTGAAAGGTTATAGCGTGCAATTTGATGCCAATGAAAAAGGGGATATCCTGTCCGTTAGTTTTATTCAGCCCAATGGAACATTTAAAGCCAGCAAAAAGAAATGATCATGAGAAAAATTCCTTTATTTATTGGTATCCTTTTTATTATTTCCTGTCAATCACACCCCGGAGAATATGATACGATCATCCGCAACGGGATGATCTATGATGGCAATGGCGGTCAGCCCTATAAAGCTGACATTGGGATAAAAGGGGATACCATTGCCTTTATCGGCGATCTTACCGGCAGCACGGCCCGCGATATGATCGATGCCAAAGGAATGGCGATAGCCCCGGGCTTTATTAATATGATGGGCCATTCGGAAGAAGCCCTGATCCAGGATGGAAGATCGCAAAGTGATATCCGGCAGGGCGTGACGACTGAAATATTTGGTGAATTCAGTATGGGTCCTTTGAACCCCACGATGAAAAAACAACAGCAGGATGGCCAGGGCGACATAAAATACAAGGTCACCTGGAATACATTGGGTGAGTATATGAATTTTTTGGAAAAGAAAGGCATCTCCTGCAATATCGCCTCCTTTGTAGGCACGGGAAATGTGCGTCAGTATGTGATCGGGGAAGACAATAAAGCTCCTACCCCGGCGCAACTGGATAGCATGAAATTACTCGTCAGGCAGGCCATGGAAGAAGGAGCATTGGGTGTAACCAATGCACTTATTTACCCAACAGACTTTTTTGCAAAAACTGACGAATTGATAGCGCTGTCGAAAGAAGCTGCTAAATACGGAGGCACCTACAGCAGCCATATGCGCAGCGAAGGAAATAAGTTACTGGAAGCGGTGGAAGAACTCATTACTATTTCCAAAGAGGCAAATATACCGGCTGAAATTTTCCATTTAAAAGCAGCCGGTAAAAATAACTGGGGCAAAATGGATAGTGTTATCAAACGAGTGGAAAGAGCAAGAAAGGAGGGATTGGATATTACTGCTGACATGTACACGTATGTGGCGGGTGCAACCGGCATGACATCTGCTTTTCCCCCCACCCTTCAGGATGGCGGATTTGGTAAACTATGGCAACGTCTTCATGATCCTGCCACCAGGAAGCAAATGGCCATAGCCATGAATACGGATGCAGTTGATTGGGAAAATCTTTATTACGGCGCCGGGGGTGGAGAACATGTTTTATTATTAAGCTTTAAACAGGATTCCTTAAAAAAATTCACCGGTAAAACATTGGCGGAAGTAGCCGCTATCCGCGGAACCCCTGTGGAAGAAACGGCGATGGACCTGATCATACAGGATAGTACAAGAGTGGGTGTCGCTTATTTCCTGATGAATGAAGAAAATGTAAAAAAGCAGGTCGCCCTGCCCTGGGTCAGCTTTGGAAGCGATGAAGCCTCTTATACCCCCGAAGGTGTTTTTCTGAAATCGAATGCGCATCCCCGTGCTTATGGCAATTTCGCCAGGGTGATCGGGAAATACACGCGGGATGAAAAGGTCCTGAATCTGCCCGAAGCCATCCGTAAACTTTCCAATCTTCCTGCAACTCATTTAAAACTCAGGAACCGTGGTGAGTTGAAAGTGGGCAGGTATGCAGATATAGTGATCTTTGATCCGGCTAAGGTGGAGGATCATGCAACTTTTGACAAACCTCATCAATACGCAACGGGTATGATCCATGTTTTTGTAAATGGGATGCAGGTATTGAAAGATGGGGAGCATACGGGGAAAATGCCGGGGAGGTTTGTGAAGGGGCCGGGGTATTCACCCCCTAAATCCCCCTAAAGGGGGACTTAGGAAGAGTCATTATAAAAGAAAGAATTTGACGAAAATCAAATAGAATAAGACGATGGACATAATAATTCGAAGGGCAGTAAAGGAAGATTGTCCGAGATTGTTGGAATTGATAAAGGAGCTGGCGGTGTATGAAAGGGCACCGGATGATGTGACGGTGACATTAGAGCATTTTATAGAAAGCGGGTTTGGGGAAAAACCAGTATGGTGGACCTTTGTAGCAGAGATCCCCTCTCCTTCTGGGGAAGGGGTTGAGGTCGTTGGCTTTGCTTTATACTATATCCGTTACTCCACCTGGAAGGGACAGGCGATGTATCTCGAAGATATTCTTGTAACAGAATCCATGCGTGGTCATAAGATCGGGCAACTGTTATTTGAACGGCTTATTGAAGAAGCGAGGGAGAAAAAATTCAATCGTATCATCTGGCAGGTACTGGACTGGAATGAACCGGCTATTAATTTCTATAAAAAATATAATGCAAGCTTTGACGGAGAGTGGCTGAATTGCCAGATCTATGTATGAATGGCTAAATAATTTCCCAACTTTCTATCTTCCCATCTTTTACCCGAAATAGCGGATGAGGATCAAATAAGCGAACAGCTAGTAACTGCTTGTATTTTTCAGGATCCCTTGCTTGTAATTTCTTTAATAAATGCAAGGCTTCATAATTGATTTGTCCTTTCGAAACTGAAAGTTTTGATCTTTTAAAAGATGCCGGGATCTTTGAAGCATCAAAATGATAATCCCTTTTCCGCGACTCCTCCAAAACATAAGAAAGATAATGATTGATAACATCAACCGGGTGCTTTGCTTTTTTGAACCTGTTCAGTTGGGGATGATTTTTATAGCCGCTGGTTTTATTCTCTAATACTTTTTTGGCCAATAAAGTTTCTCTCCAGAGAGCTACCAATCCTTTTGCGTCCAGGTATTTGGGATGTAAAGACCAGATCCGCATAATGGTTACTAATTAACTCCCTCTGTTGTCACCGTCTTATCGATCTTCATGATCAATCCCTGTAATACATTTCCCGGCCCGGCTTCCGTGAACCTGGAAGCCCCGTCGCCTATCATCGACCGGATACTTTGGGTCCAGCGAACAGGTCCGGTCAACTGGTCGATCAGGTTTTGTTTTATTTCATCTTTATCCATCACGGCTTTGGCAGCCGTATTCTGGTACACGGCACAGGTAGGATTATGAAATTTGGTTGTTTCAATTGCTGCCTGTAATTCTTCTTTTGCCGGTTCCATCAGAGGGGAATGAAAGGCTCCTCCCACAGGCAATATGAGGGCTCTCCGGGCTCCCCCTTTTTTCATCCTTTCGCAGGCAATTTCAATCCCTTTAATAGATCCACTGATCACTAACTGCCCCGGGCAGTTATAATTGGCCGGCACCACTACTTCGCCGGTCTCCTCTTCTACTTCGCGGCAAATGATCTCTGCTTTTTCATCAGCAAGCCCTAATATAGCGGCCATGGTGGATGGATTCATTTCACAGGCTTTCTGCATGGCTTGCGCCCGGATGGAAACCAATTGCAGGGCATCTTCAAAACTCAGGGTGCCATTTGCCACCAATGCGGAGAACTCTCCCAGGGAATGTCCGGCTACCATATCCGGGGAAGCGCTCTCTATACTTTTATAAGCAATGATTGAATGTAAAAAAACGGCGGGTTGTGTTGTATTGGTTTGTTTGAGATCTTCTTCGCTGCCATTGAACATCGTATCAGAAATACGAAAGCCTAATAATTCATTGGCCTGTTCAAATAACTTTTTGGCAAACGCGCTGTTGGCATAATAATCTTTTCCCATTCCCGGGAATTGAGAGCCCTGCCCGGGAAATACAAATGCATGCTTCATAGTTAGGGTGATTTATTCTTCATAGGTCCGAAGGAGTTCTCCGGAGGCGAATTTTGAAATTCCTTCCCGGCGTATCCTCTGGATCGGGGGACAAAAGTGCCATAAAGGTTTTAATAATAAAAATCTTTGTACTATTTGTCAGGAGATGGTTGATAATCAGCAGAAACGGCCATGAGTTGCGAGGCCGGGAGACATTAATCGGTATTATCTTTCCAGGTTTGGAGGGCTTACAATTATATATGAAAACCTCAACTTTTGATCTCGCAGCTCGAAGCTCAAAGCTCGTAGCTCTCAGCTCACAGCTTTCTTAGCTCAGTCTGGCCGTGATCAATTTCAAAAACTCACTTCTTGTTGAATTTTTCTGGAATTCCCCGTCAAAAGCCGAGGTGGTAGTCACTGAATTTTGTTTTTGAACCCCCCGCATCATCATGCATAAATGTTTGGCTTCAATGACAACGGCAACGCCTAATGGATCCAATGTTTCTTTGATGGCATTCATGATCTCCACCGTCAATCTTTCCTGCACCTGCAACCGACGCGCATAGACATCCACTACCCGGGCCATTTTGCTCAGGCCGGTAATCCAGCCATTGGGAATGTACGCGATATGCGCCTTGCCGAAAAAAGGAAGCATATGATGCTCGCACATACTGTACACTTCAATATCCTTCACCACGATCATTTCACTCACCGGCTCATGGAACTTAGCGGAGTTAATGATAGCATGGGCATTCAGCCCGTAACCTTGTGTCATATACTGCATCGCTCTCGCCATTCGTTCCGGTGTTCTCAGTAAGCCTTCTCTTTCCGGATCTTCTCCCAGCAAACCAATAGATTCTTTATAAGAACGCATCAATCCGGACGTGATCTTTTCGTCGTACTGTTCTGTTTTTTTATAAGCCATGGTAAATGTTGAATGTTAAATGCTAAGTGTTAAGTGTTAAGTGTTAAGTGTTAAGTGTTGAATCATTTCCTCTATTGACTTTATTGTACAATTGTTGAGAAATGCTCCGGGTCTGAGAAACTTTTATCTTTTATCTATTTAACTATTATCTATTTGACCGGGTATTCAACAAAATTCCTCTCCGTTTCATATAACCTCACCGTTAATTCCTTGTCTTCGTCAATATGGGGCCGCAATAATTTATAAATAACGATAGCGATATTTTCCGCGGTCGGATTGAGTTTTTTAAATTCTTTGGTATCCAGGTTCAGGTTCTTGTGGTCAAACCGGGTATGCACTTCACGGCGGATCAGTTCGCTTAGTAATTTTGTATCCATTACATACCCCGTGTCTTTATCCGGCTTTCCTACCACTTTTACTTCCAGTTCGTAATTATGACCATGGTAATGAGGCAGGGCACATTTGCCAAAGATCTTTTCATTGGTCACATCATCCCAGTCAGGGTTGAACAGGCGATGCGCCGCGTTAAAATGTTCTTTCCTGTATACTGCAACTTTTTTACTCATAATATAATACCAAAGTTTTTAATTCGTATTGATCAGCTTTCTTCACCGAAATACTCCACATATATCCTCGGTGTCTCATACAATTTAATCGCATGTAACAGAACGCCGCCGGGCAGGTTTGGTTTAAGTTCCTTCCAGATGGCGAGGACCAGGTTTTCCGTACTGCACATTTCTCCCTGCATAAATTCTACATCCAGGTTCAGGTTGCGATGATCCAGCTTTTCAATAATAGTATTTTTGATAATGGTACTCAGTTTCTTTACATCAATGACAAAGCCGGTATCGGGATCAGGAACGCCTTTTACGGTGACATACAACTCATAATTATGCCCGTGCCAGTTCTCGTTAGCACATTTGCCAAATACCTCTTCATTCTTTTCATAGCTCCAGCCCGGATTGGAGAGCCGGTGAGCCGCATTAAAATGTTCTACTCTTGTCAGGTACACCATGCTTTATTCAATTGGGCGTCAAAGTTAATTGAATTCAGCAGTTTATGAAAAGTCTTGGCCATAAAGCACAAATCGGGTAAATTAGTTAAAACTTGTTTTTATGAAAAAAACACTCTTCGTAATATTAATTTCCTGCCTTTCATTAAGCCTTAGCCATGCCCAGTCTGTTTTTATGACCGTAGAAGGGGTCAAACAGGGAAAATTTAAAGGAGAAACCATGAACAGAAAATTAGCCGACAGGATGGATGTGACGGGGTACCTGCAGGAATTGAGCTCGCCCCGTGATTTAGCCACTGGGCAAGCCAGCGGAAAAAGAATTCACCAGCCGCTCATCGTACTCAAGCCAGCCGGTGCTTCCAGCCCGCAATTCTTCTCCGCTGCTGCAACAAATGAACTATTGAAAAAAGTGGTCATCGAAGTATATAAAACAGACCCTTCAGGCATGGAAGTTCTTGCTTTTACCATTACACTTGAAAATGCCGGCATCAGTAATTACAAGCAGTTTATCGGGCCGGTTCAAAATCAACAATTCAAACCTGCAGATAATGGTATCTATGATGAGATCCGGTTTACTTTCCAAAAGATCACCGTAGAAAATAAAATAGCGAATACTATAGCTACAGACGATTGGACCCGGCAATAGAACTGCCCTGAATCAATATCTTTGTGCTGTCCCGGTGAATGACCGGCACAGTTTTTATTTTCAACAGCCATGAATTGTTTACTCATTGCAGCTACCACGAAAGAGATCGCTCCATTCCTGCAACAATACAGGGAACCCCAAAATGCATGGCTCCCCGCTTTGGATATCGATGTGCTGATCACCGGCATTGGATTAACGGCCAGCACCTATCATCTAACAAAGCAATTTTACCTGAAAAAACCCGGGCTGGTGATTCAGGCCGGAGTAGCCGGATGTTTTGATAAGAACATTCCTTTGGGTTCTGTTGTTGTGGTAAAACAGGATACGATAGCCGACGAAAGTGTAATTGAACTGCAGAAGTTGAAAACGCTTTTTGATCTGAGGCTGGTGCCACAGAACCAGTTACCTTACAAAAATGGCTGGTTGATCAACCCCGGAACCACATTGATCAAAAAAACAAAATTGAAAGCGGTTAAAGGAATATCCGTGAACCAGATAACCACCTCAAAGCAACTGATACAGTTCTATCAAAATCAATTTAACCCGGTCACCGAATCAATGGAAGGCGCTGCCTTGCATTATGTGTGCCTGATGGAAAAAATACCATTTCTTCAAATAAGAAGTATATCCAATTATATTGGCGAAAGAAATAAGAAGAACTGGAATATGCAGGAATCAGTCACGAATCTGAATAATGAACTTATTAGATTGCTTAAACTATGAACCAGTCAGCAGTTAGCAGTCAGCAGTCAGCAGTTAGCAGTCAGCAGTCGACAGTCGGCAGTCGGCAGTCGGCGTCTGATAGCTGGAAACTTACTATCGGTTTTTCACCCTGTCCTAACGATACCTTCATCTTTGATGCGCTGGTGAATAAGAGAATTGATACAGAGGGGCTGGAATTTGAAGCGTTGCTGGAAGATGTTGAGACGCTAAACCAATGGGCGCTCCAGGGTAAGCTTGATATCACCAAACTCAGTTTCCCGGCTTTTTTCCAGTCACTGGATAACTATATCCTGCTGGATGCAGGCAGTGCGCTGGGTAAAGGCGTGGGTCCCCTTTTAATATCCCGATCGCAAATCCCCAATAACAAATTCCAAATTCCAAATTCCACTATAGCGATTCCGGGAATTAATACAACGGCTAATCTTCTTTTCAGTTATGCTTACCCGGAAGCTCTGAATAAAAAATTCATGATCTTTTCGGCAATTGAGGATGCCGTGATCAATGGCGACACGGAATTAGGGGTTATCATTCATGAGAATCGATTTACCTACCAGGAAAAAGGACTTCATAAAGTACTTGACCTGGGCGTGTATTGGGAAGAAAAAATGAAAGCACCTGTTCCGCTGGGTGGGATTGCTATTAAGAAAACTGTGGACAGGTTGATAAGTTTACAAGTTGAAAAGCTGATCCGTAAAAGCCTGGAATATGCTTTTGCCAATTACCCGTTAATCACCGGTTATGTGAAAGAATATTCCCAAACCATGAGTGAAGAAGTGATGCGGCAGCACATCGACCTGTATGTAAACGACTATTCATTGGGCCTGGGAAAAGATGGACGGCTGGCCATTGAAAAAATGTATGACCTTTTTTTATCCCAATCATCATCCCTTTCCGGCGACAGGTCAGGTGAGCTCTTCCTTTCATAAGAACAACCGGGATAGTTTGTTCAAAAAGCATTTTTTGTATTGCCCGCTATTAATTGATTTTCTTTTAACAAACAAAGGCTCATCTTGCAAATGATTACCCGTTAACTTTCCATTTGCCAGCCTGCCAAACCAACCACATGAAAAATACCATTGGCCTTACCTGCCTTTTCTTTTTACTGCTCTCCTTTTCGCGATCAAACGCTCAGGCTCCGTCCCGGGAAGAAAAAGTAAAAGTGTTTCTTGATTGTACCCAGCAATCAATATGTGATTTTGATTATGTAAGAACAGAAATGAAAATGGTCAATTTTGTCCGCGACCGTTTTCAATGCGATGTGCACGTTTTGATCACCACGAATTACAGCAGTACCGGGGGCGAGCAGCACCATTTGAGTTTCCTGGGTCAGAAAAGATTCCAGGGTATGAATGATACCCTGACCCTGTTTAACGATCCCACAGCTACCGATGATCAAAAAAGAAAACACCTTGTCCAGTACCTGAAACTGGGACTCACCCGGTATATCGCCAAAACAGAAGCAGCGAAAGATC
>JADGPW010000132.1 GCA_017882265.1 Chitinophagaceae bacterium
ACTGACTGCCCCCGGAACCCTGCAGTGTATAGCTTTGTCCATAACAGATGAATCCATCAGCCCCTGCATTGGGTATCGGCGCCGCATTCACATTCACGATCACCGTATCATTGGCGCTGCAGCGTCCCAAAGTAGCTGTTACAATATATTGGGTAGTGCTGGTTGGATTGGCCACCGGGTTTGAAATCGTAGTATCACTTAGTCCCAATTTCGGTGTCCATGCATAGAGAGTGGCATTGGATGTTAACTTCAATTGGGTAGAGGTGCCTTCACAAATGGTCGGGTCGGTTTGCGGCGCCAGGGTAAGATTATTGGTAAGACCTACCACTGTATTGAAGCTCGTATTGCAACCGAGATTATCTTTCACCGTCACGGTGTAATTACCCGGTGCCACATTGAATACATTAGATGGCTGAAAATTGATCCCATCTATCGAATACTGGTAAGCGGCGGTTCCACCATTGGCATTTACCGTAATGACCCCGTCATTACCTCCATTGCAGGTTCCATTTGAATTGACGGAATTAGCGGTCAGCGCGGTTGGCTCAGCAATAGTAATATTCAGTTGAGCCGGGCAGCCTTCCGATGAACGCACATATACTGTGTAATTACCGGCTACAAGTCCATTAAAAACATTACTGGCCTGCCAGTTGATGCCATCTAGCGAGTATTGAAAAGGAGGAGCTCCCCCATTGGGTTGAGCGACCGTAATGGTACCGGTAGCGCTGCCATTACACAAAGCATCGGTTTTACTTGCCGTAGTGGTCACAGTCGGTCCCGCGGTTACAGTGACGGGAACACTTACTGAACAGCCATTGACATCTGTGATAACAACATTATGTGGGCCTGCGCTTACCGAATTGAAAGTATAGGGTGAAGCGCCTGGCAGGGCGGCACCCCCATCCAGCGACCATGTATAGGGGGCGGTGCCGGAAGTAGCAGTTGCGATAACTGTTCCGTTTGTAGCACCGCTACAGGAAGTTGTATTCCCGGTGGCTATACCATCCATGGCATTTACCCTGGTAACTGTTACCGTATCGGTTCCGAAGATCTCCGTTGTTGGATCATCAATTTTATCGTAATACGCTTTAATGACATAGGGAGTCGTTGCGCCGGGTGGTGGGCAAACATTTGGAAAAGAAGCTTGCCTATCGCCATTTGGTAATGCAACAGTAGTTCCCGTAGAAATTAAATTTCCGGCAAAATCATACAATTCAACCCTGCGGAAAAGTGGAGTGCCCCCAATGGGCACAAAGCGCCATCTCTCATTCATACCAATAGAACCCCAGGGAGGATCTGTGGCAGCCCTTCCCGGGGCCATAACTGCAGCGGTCCGGCTAAAATCCTGTACTCCAACAATTGCCCTGCCCTGGTTCCACCCAAGACATATTTGCATGTCAAAAATATTCACATCAATTATACCTGTAGATTCATATAGCGTAATCTGGTGAGTATTTTCAATCAGGCTATTACAAGGGCCAGAGTATAGTGGTATTTTATAATAAGATATAGCCCAGGTTCTATATGGCGCCAACCCGGTTGTTTTATAAGATATTAACCGGTTGGGAGATGTGGGTATTGAAATGTCTAAATCATGATAAGGCCCCATGATTAAAGCCCTGTCATAGAAAGTACTTGGCAAATTTTGTGGGGTTCCATTAATAATATTCCAGTGAGAATAACCACCGGCCAGTGAAACATCAAAAGAAAGATAACCGTTACTGCTGACTACAAGACTATTATATGGAGTTCCAAAAAAAGGAAACGGAAATCCAATAGGGAAGGCGGGCGAATACTTGTCATCGAGATTTAATGTAGTCGGTGCTCCCGGTATACCCGGATCATTGCTGGCAAGCAGGCAACTTGGCAAAGTAGTTGGGTTATTTACGGCATAAGTAGTTGCCTGGCGGCATGGATCGGGGATCAATGTTATTAATGTAAGACAGGAATTGGGTGAACATCCCTGTATTGCCGTATCTCTTGCGCAATTAAATGAAAAGCCCTGCGCAATTGCGCTCTTTTCTGTAATAATAAAAATTAGAAATAAAGTGCTAAATTTCACCCAGTTATATCTCATAAACTGCAAATATTCTTATACTAATCAGGAACCTGAAAAAACAGGAAACAAGATAAGTAAAATTCAATTCAGAAAGGTATTTGAAAGGGCTAGTTCTCTACAAAAAGTGTTTTTTGAAGAATTGAATAAAAGCGGGTTTGAAGATTGAACATTGAGCGTTGATCAATGGTCAACTTCAAGACGGAATATCCTCCATATCATATCTCTCCACTGATTCAATACCCGGCAGGTCCTTAAGGCTTTGCACCAGTTTTTGAAGTTCTTCCCTGTCGTGTACATAAAGGCGGATATTGCCTTGAAATAAACCCTCTTTGGCTTCGATCGAAAGAGATGCAATATTGATCTTCAATTCTCCCGAAATAAGATTGGTGATCTTATTCACCACCCCCACATCATCCATGCCTACGATCTTTACCCCGGTAAGGAAGGAGATCTCCTTGTTCTTGGCCCACTTGGTCTTTACCACACGATGACCATAGTTGGCCAGCAATTTAGCTGCATTGGGACAATTGGTCCGATGAATGGTCAATCCTTTGCCGGTTGTTATAAAACCAAATACATCATCACCGGGGATGGGCTTGCAGCAATTGGCCAGGTTGTATACGATCCGGTCGCTGCTTTCCCCAAAAATGATCAGTTCGGTATCCCGCCGCGCTGTTACCTGGTGATGGGGAATAAAATCTGTCTTCTCCGTGTGTACTTTGACGGGTCGCGGAGCTTCGATCTTATCGCCCAGGACCTTGAATTCTTTCAGATCCTTCAGGTCGATGTTCTTTACCGCTACCTGGTAAAAAAGATCAAGGTGGGAAGGCAACTTGTACCATTGCACCAGTTCGTCAATATTATGCTGTGAAACAGGAACACCCATTCCTTCCAGTTTTCTTTGCAAGGTGTACTTGCCTTCATCAGCTACTTTTCGTTTTTCTTCTTTCAGGGCATCTCTTATCCTTCCTTTTGCTTTGGAAGTGACCACAAACCCCAGCCAGTCTTCCGATGCTTTTTGTTTATTGCTGGTGATGATCTCCACCTGGTCGCCGCTGAGCAATTTATGACTGATAGGAACCAGTTTATGATTCACTTTGGCGCCGATGGTCTTTACACCGATGGCGCTGTGAATCGCAAACGCAAAATCCAACGCGGTGGAACCCACCGGCAGCATCTTCACATCACCCTTGGGTGTATATACATAAATTTCTTCGGCCAGGAAACTGGTTTTAAAATCCTGAAGAAAGTCGATGCTGTCCGTTTCCTGGTTACTGATCACTTCCCGTATCTGCTGGAACCATTTATCAAAACGGCTTTCGTCAGCGGTTCCTTCTTTATATTTCCAATGGGCTGCCAAACCTTTCTCGGCGATCTCATTCATCCGGCGTGTGCGTATCTGTACTTCCACCCATTTCCCCTGAGGACCCATTACCGTGGTATGCAGCGCCTCGTATCCATTTGATTTGGGATTACTCAGCCAGTCACGCAAACGTTCGGGTGATGGAGAATATTCATCGGTGATCATTGAATATACTTTCCAGCAATCTTCTTTTTCCCTTTCCGGTGGTGAATCGAGAATGGCGCGGATGGCAAAGAGATCATACACTTCTTCAAAATCCACGCCTTTCTTTTTCATTTTATTCCAAATGGAATGAATGCTTTTGGGACGACCATATATCTCGGCGCTTAAATTGGCTTTATCCAGTTTATCTTTAATAGGCTTAATGAATTCATTGATGTATTTTGTTCTTTCCTTTTTTGTCTCGGCCAGTTTCCTGGCTATTTCTTTATAGATATCCGGCTCCATATACTTCATGGCCAGGTCTTCCATTTCTGTTTTGATATTATATAAACCCATCCGGTGAGCCAGTGGTGCATATACATATACCGTTTCAGAAGAGATCTTTAATTGTTTTTCCCGCTTCATACTGTCGAGCGTTCGCATATTGTGCAGGCGGTCCGCGAGTTTGATGAGAATAACACGGGGATCATCAGTCAGGGTCAGTAATATCTTTTTAAAATTTTCCGCCTGCTTCGAAGCATTCACATCAATGACATTGGAGATCTTGGTCAGCCCGTCCACGATACGGGCGATCTCGTTACCGAATTCTCTTTCTACATCTTCGAGGGAAATATCGGTGTCTTCCACTGTATCATGCAACAGAGCGCAGATGGTAGAACGAACCCCCAGCCCGATCTCATCAGCACAAATTTTGGCCACGGCCAGGGGATGTAATACATAAGGTTCTCCGCTTTTACGGCGCATGGTCTTGTGCGCTTCGGCCGACATTTCAAAAGCCGTGCGGATCAGAGCCTTATCTCCTGGTTTTAATTTGGACTTCAGGGCACGCAGCAGGGAACGGTATTCCCTGATGATGAGTTTTTTTTCTTCCTCTTCATTCAGATTATATTTAGGTAGCTGCGCAACGGTATCCATAGTCTACGAATTTACTTAAAATATGGGAGAAGTCGGTTAGTCTGTGAGTAGGACATGGAATTGGGAATTAGGAATTGGGAATTTGGTGTGGAAGTTACTTGTGAACGCCGGATATGAAGGCCTACATGTCCGATACTGATCCGGAGTTGATCTATGGTAGACCCATGATGAATGGAGGGTAGATAGCAGGTTATAGCGTTGTTGATCCGGGTTAGACAGGAGACAGATAAATAGTTACAGCGTTGTTATAGCGTTGCTGATCAATGGGAGGAGGAGGGTTACAGCGTTGTTATAGCGTTGTAACAGCGTTGGAGATGAAAGGTTACAGCGTTGTAACAGCGTTGAACCGTTTGAACAGGGCGGGAAACAACAGAAGAGTACACCGACCCGGAGTCCACCTGCCTGCAACACTGGTACTGAACACCGGTGAAAATAATGGAATGATATGTCTGAAAAACGATCGATCATATAATCGTTCTATTATAACTAATATAACGATTATTTCCCGCAAAATGTAAACCGAAACAACAATATTTTTTTAGATAATAATATTATAAAACATGTAGAGACAAGGCATGCCTTGTCTCTACAAACAACAGACAGGTCGTGCCCGGTCCCTGTTATTTAATAAAATCATATCGCATCAGGATCTCATGCCCGTTCGATCCGCTATCAAATACACTCAGCGGGGTACTGAATATATCAAAACAATAACCGATGGTGAATTTCTTTTTTATATGCACACCTGCTGAGATCATCCAGCTCTGACGGGCCCTCAGACCCACTCCCCACCAGAATACTTCTTTATGTTCCACCCTTACGCCTCCCTGGAATTCAAGAGGTGCATTGGGCAGGTATATGAATAATAAATTCGGAATGATCTTCGTGCTCTCATCCACTTGCCAGGTGTAATTACTATGCAGGTAATAGTGCCTGTACAATCTTCCTTGTTCACTTGTGGTCAGGTTGCCGGTATAAAAATTCAGTTTTGTTTGTATCAACTGGCTGACAGAAACTCCTGCCTCGAATTTCTTTCCTGTATAGGCTAGGCCAAATCCGGCATCTCCCTTAAAACGGCTGTCGGCTCCCGCCAGCACAGGATCATTCGGACCCAGGGAGTTTTGCAGTTTGGCCTTGTCAATGGAGAACTGCTGAAATCTTGCCTCGAGGCCTATTGAAAAATCTCCCCCATTCTGCATCCCGATATGATAAGCATAATCCATATCTATACCGGTTCGTTTGGTTGGTCCAGTGACATCATTATATAAATATCCGCCAATGCCCAATTTTACGCTCTTGATATACGCCGAACCAAACAGAACCTCGGTTTGCGGGCCCCCATCAATACCTTCCCACATCGTCCTGTATGTGGCGCCGATAATACCATGTTTCTTTGCTCCTGCGGTGGCCGGGTTGAACAGGTTGCCCTGCATATCATATAAAGAAGCTGTCATCAGTTGCTGTGCTGACACAACACCCGCAAAGCAACCGGTCAATAGTATTAGATATATATATCGTTTCATAATATTTTTTTTTGTTGCTTATCGCAGGATGGTCAGGTTGCCTTTGAGTAATACCAATTTGCCATTTATCAGTTTAAATGAAATGATATAATAGTAGGTGCCATCCGGCAGCGGTTTACCCTTATACGTTCCATCCCAGTTATTTTTGTAATCATTGGATTCAAAAACTTTGGCACCATAACGATTGAACACCTGCGCGCTCGCGCTGACCAGGCAATTACCTGTGGTGATCAGCCAAAAATCATTGATACCATCGCCATTAGGTGTAAACGCTTCCATGGGTTTAACGCAATAGGGCACTACCGTAATGGTCACATCATCTGTGGCAATACAACCCAGCGCTGTTGTTACCCGCAGGGTATAGGTGGTCGTAGTGGCCGGGTTGGCCACAGGTGTAAGAATAGATGCAGAACTTAACGACGAGGAAGGCGTCCATAAATACGTGCCCGGCGAACCGGATCCCTGCATCAGGTACACATCACCTGTAATAATAGTGGCATCGGGGCCCGCATTGGCAACAGCGCCCGGCGATACAGTAATGGTGACGGACTGCTGGGTTGTACAGGTACCCAGGGTCCCGGTAACAGTGTACGTGGTCGTCGCCTGTGGAGTAAGAACGGGGTTCGC
>JADGPW010000133.1 GCA_017882265.1 Chitinophagaceae bacterium
ATGCTCGTTTGTAGCCAGATGGCCTGCCATACCACAAAGAAAACTGACCGGCTTGCCAATGCTTCCCGTGAAAATAAAAATGGATGGGTGTATGTACATCTCGAAGGCGCACCTGCTGATATTGGCTACCAGCATGGATATTTACTTGCGAATGAAATTGATACTAACCTGCAGGTAACGGCCTATTACCTCCAACACGAAACAAATAAAGACTGGACCTTCTATCGTGACTGTGCACGAAATTTCCTGTGGAATAAACTGGACCGCGAATACAAAGATGAAATAAACGGCATCGTGGAGGGCCTCCGCGCCAAACAAAAAAATTACGACAGCCTTGATATTACCGCGTTAAATGCGATGGAAGAACTGGCCTATTATTATGTACCCACTTTAATGAATAAAGAAAAAGCGCATAGCGGGGATAATAAAGCGCCGGGCAACTGCAGCGCTTTTATCGCCACGGGTACTTACACCAAAGATGGAAAGATCGTCATGGGGCATAATAACTGGACAAGCTATATCGTCGGTCAGCACTGGAATGTTATTGCCGATATTGTTCCCGAAAAAGGAGCGCCCATCTTAATGGATTGTATGCCGGGGTTTATTCACAGCGGGGATGATTTTTTGGTCACGGCCAACGGTATACTGATCACTGAAACCACGATTACACAATTCAATCTTTTTGATACCAGCGGCATTCCTGAATTTCAGCGTGCCCGGAAAGCGGCGCAGTATGCTAATAGTATTGATGATGTGATAAAGATCTTTACCGAAGGCAATAATGGGGGCTATGCCAATGACTGGCTTATTGGCGATACTAAAACAAATGAAGTGGCCAAACTGGAACTGGGATTAAAGGATTACCGGGTTTGGCGCAGCAGGGATACGGCGATGATCGGGAGTAATTTTCCCAGCGATCCCAAGCTCATTAAAGAAGAAACCACGTTTAATGTAAATGATACCAGCACTTCGCCTAATGCGCGTAAAAAACGAATGGAGCAACTGGTATTGGTTGATCTGAAAGGGAAAATAGATATCGAGACAGGCAAACAAATTGAAGGCGATCATGTGGATGCCACGCAGGGAAAAAATGCCAATAACCGTTGTGTTATCTGCGGCCATATAGATGAAGATCCAAAAGGCTGCGCGGAATGGAGCCTTGGGGCGTATTACCCAATGGGAGCCGTGCAGGGGAAAGTTACTACCTCAACGCTTGCTCAGCAAATGCAGTTCTGGGCCCATATGGGTCATCCCTGCGGACAGGATTTTATCGGCGCCCCGTTTTTCAAACAACATCCCGAATACGCCTGGCAATCAAAATATTTAAACAATATGCTTGCTTACCCCTGGACCTTATTTGCCGCAAAGAAGTAAAACAAATCCTATAAATTATGTCATCCATCATTCCAGGTTTACGCTATAAAGATGCAAAAGCAGCCATTGAATGGCTCTGTAATGCTTTTGGATTTGAAAAAAATGTCGTTTTTGAAAATAAGGACGGAACGATCGCGCATGCCCAATTAACATTCAACGGAAGCATGATCATGTTAGGATCTGCGGAAAATACCAGTCAATGGGGAAAATTAATAAAACAACCCTCCGATATAGGAAACTTTGAAACTCAAAGTCCTTATGTTATTGTGAAGGATCCCGATGCTCATTACGTCAGAGCTGTATCACATGGCGCCAGGATCGCCCTTGAACTAAAAACAGAGATGCATGGAGGACGTGGCTATACTTGTTATGACCCCGAAGGCCATCTCTGGAGCTTTGGGTCTTTTGATCCCTGGAAAGCCGGCAACATGTAAACGACAGATAACCATGCAGGAACTGGGGGACATCATTGACTGCTACAATAATACAGCAAAAAATTATGCTGACAAATTCATCGATGAGTTAAACAAAAAGCATCTTGACAGGATCCTGTTAAATTCTTTCGCGGTTGAAAATATTAATAATGGAGGACTCATTGACCTCGGCTGTGGTCCGGGACAGACCACAAAGTTTTTGTCTGACTGCGGGATGACCGACCTCATTGGTGTCGATATTGCTCCTGGGATGATAACCGTCGCAAGGAAGATTAATCCGCAGTTACAATTTGAAACAGCAGATATTTTACAGTTACCCTTTCCCGACGCAAGTTTCGGTTCAGCTATCGCATTTTATGCAATCGTACATTTTGATGAAGAACATGTAAAAAAGGCATTCCGGGAGATCAATAGAGTATTAACGGACAAAGGGCAATTTCTTTTTTCATTCCATATTGGGGATAACTCGGTTCATCTTGATGAGTTTCTTGACCATAAGGTGAATATTGATTTTTATTTTTTTGAACCCCACAAGATCATCAATTTGCTTACAGAATCAGGTTTTGAGATCATAGATATACTGGAAAGAGCGCCTTATCCAAACGTGGAATATCCAAGCAAACGGGCCTACATTTGGGTAAGAAAAAATAATTACTGATTTGGTTATAATTCCCTGCTGCCTTCTGTCCAATTGTCGACTGCCTGACTGTCGACTGCTTTACTGCCGACTGCCGGCTGCCGACTGCTTACTGACCTCTCC
Source organism: Chitinophagaceae bacterium (assembly GCA_017882265.1). Taxonomy (GTDB): domain Bacteria; phylum Bacteroidota; class Bacteroidia; order Chitinophagales; family Chitinophagaceae; genus JADGPW01. The sequence continues at coordinate 2,569 of JADGPW010000133.1, forward strand.
TTTTCCTCGATTTATTAAAAATATTCTGTCCCTTTTCAATTCCTTTTCGCAGTTCTTTCCTTCTTTCATCCGGCAGGTGGATCGTTTCCTGGCATTGCTTGCTGCAGCAGCCTTCAAAAATTGCCTTGCAATCATCACATTGAATGAATAATAGATGACAACCGTTGTTGGCACAGTTAGTATGGGTATCGGCAGGTTTACCGCATTGATGGCAGTGGGCGATAATATCAGCTGTGATCCTTTCTCCCAGTCTGTCGTCAAACACAAAATTTTTGCCGATGAATTTACTGGTTAATCCTTTTTCCTTTACCTGCTGCGCATAGTTGATGATACCGCCTTCCAGGTGAAAAACATTTTTGAATCCTTTGTGAAGCATGAAGGCAGAGGCTTTTTCGCAGCGGATACCCCCGGTGCAATACATGATGATAGGAATGTCTTTCTTATCCTTCATCAGTTCGACCGCCATGGGTAACTGATCACGGAAAGTATCACTGGATATCTCCAGTGCATTTTCAAAATGCCCCACTTCGTATTCATAATGATTGCGCATATCGATCACTACCGTACTGGGTTCGTGCAATAATTCATTCATTTGCTCCGCATTCACATACCGGCCTTTGTTTTGCATATTAAAACCGGGATCGGTTATTCCATCAGCTACGATCTTATCCCGCACTTTTATTTTCAATACCCAGAAACTTTTGCCATCATCATCTACAGCCCTGTTGAGACGTACGCCCTGCAATGGATCAATAGAATATAAATAGTTTTTAAATGCTTCAAAACCGGATTCAGGAACATTTACCTGCGCATTAATGCCTTCATTCGCCACATAGATGCGGCCAAATACCTTTAATGCATATAAGGCCTTATAGAGTTTATCGCGGAAAGATTGAGGATCGCTGATAAAAAAGTACTGGTAGAATGAAAGCGTGATCCGCTTTTCTGTTTCTTCCAATAATCGTTGTTTTAATTCCTTTTGGGAAACGCGGTTGTGTAATACAGGCATGGTTGAAATTTTAAGGACGTATGCAGGACGAACAAAATTTCTTTTATTGTTGCAAAGATAGTTATTAGAGATAAAAGTTGAATAGATAAAAGATAAAAGTGTCTTAAGATCGGTCTTTCCTTGTGTGATGAAAAACCCAATTGTATGAAAATAGCGGACTTGAAAATTTTATTATTATCAGGAGGAAACGATAATTAAAAAACTATTCAGCCTGAAGAAACTTTTATCTTTTCTCTATTAAGCTTTTATCTATCAAGGCCAATCATCTCCCCCCGTTCTCCGGGCCAGCCGGAAGCCAATCCGGATATGATTCTTCCCTGCCTGGCCGTTGAGGTAAGACTGTACCCAATCGACACGGAACTGTTTAAAGATATTCTCCAGCCCGATAAAGTACTCCTGGTAGTTATTATCCTTCAGGTAAAAGGCATTCGCACCGGCCACAAGATACCAGTTGAGTTTCCGGAAACCAGGGATCTTATTGGTCAGGAATCCATTAAAATGATGCTCAATATGTCCAAGGGCGTAAAATTTTGCGGTATTGCTGAATTGATAATAAGGCAGTAACTGGAAACTATTCAGGTACTCGGAGGCGGAAGATTGCTGGTTACCGTTAAAATGAAAATAATCCGGTATTTCTACATGATTATTATTAATAAACCCGCCAATGCCCAGCCTGTAACTAAGTCTTCCCAATAAATGAAGATTGATATCTTCCCTGATCGTGAATTTCCATTTACTGAAATCCGCATCATTGCCCAGCAGACCCTTGATGGCCTGGGTGTATTGCAATGAAAAAACGGGATACTTTGAGCCTATATTGATCTTTCGTTCGGGGAGTTCAATATATTTTGAACCGGGTTGCCACCTGATACCCAACAAAACAATCAGCACCTGGTGCCGGATAATATTCTGGCTGACCAATTCATTCGGATAGTTAGGTGTAAACACCCTGTTATTATTCTTTACCCAGCTATAATCGGTCCTGTTTTCCAGGGGCAGACGATCCTGGTATTGAAAGGCGCCAGTGACCGTTGTGCCGCTACCAATTCCCTTAATATAGCTTCCCCTGAGATACCAGGCCTCATATATTTTTGATAGATTCTTCCGGCTGAAAAGCGTAGATACCGTATTGGTATGGTCCCCAATAGGGCTGTAATTATTGAATTGAAAGATCCGTTTTCCACCCGATAAACTGATCGTATTTGCATACTTTTTCCCAAACCGGTAAATGCCGGTAAGATGAGTGGCAAAATGTTTATTCGTAAATCCGTACCTCAGGTTGGGTTCGAAGGTTATACTTCTCCGTCCGGTTGAATTGCTGTCGATCCGTTTTGACCAGCTCAACCCGGTGTTGATCACAAACCCTTCCACAATATTATAATTGAATTGATCTTCAAGGGATCGGATAGTGATAGCGGTTCTTTTCTTTTCGTTGATGAATGTCTGCCCTAATAATAACAAGCTCACCGGCTTTGGTTTATTTCTCACTTTATTCAGTGAATCTAAATACCGGGGGTTTTTTCTGGCCAGCTCCAGACTGTCCTTACGTTTATAATCTGATACTTCGTCGGCCATCAGCGGCACCGGTCGAGCTTTTTCCCAGTATGCCGGGGTCTTTTTATTGGAGCTATCTGTATACTTTAGGATAGTATTATTAAATGTCTTTTTATTAAAAGCCGGGTTTGTATTAAAGTTGGAATACACATTGACAAAACTTCCGTAGGCATCAAAACCCAGTATCTTAATAGCCGGGTAAATAACCTGGCTGGAAACGAACCAGACATCTTTTTCCAGTGGACGGTATAATTGTTCGATACGCAGCGTGTCGATCAGCTCCATTTGCGATTCTTTTGTCAGTAACAACTGTACCGCATGTATTCTCCATTCATCCGCCACGATATTGATATACCCGCTGAATAAAGGTTCGTATTTCCGTTTAGGAATGACCTTGATATGATCGATCTCCCGTCCATCCTCGAAAAAACTTCCCTCCAGTTTATAGCGGTAGAAATTCAGGGCATTGTCGGAAATGGGTGAAATGAATCCCCTTGGATTCAGATTTTCTCCGATAAAAACATTGTTGTCGTAAAAGGAAATAAACCGCGGTGCACTCAGCCCAAACCCATTACTTTGCCCGCTTACCTTGGAGGAGATCACTTCTATCTTCTCCTTGTTAGGTTTTTCTACTGAATAGACGGAGATCGTCTCGGACAGGTAAAGGATTTTTTGTTTACTGGTATCGCCATCCTCAAAATCCACTTTCTGGCCAAATATTTTCTTCGGGTAATTTCTGACTTTCATCTGACCCTTAGTGTATACTTCACACTGAAATTTTGCTGGCTGGCCCTGGTAATAGGTCCTTTTCTTAATAGCGTTGCGGATGATCGCATAAGCCGGATCCTCACCATTTTTTATGATCACTTCACCCAGCAGCATATCCTGTAACGACAATTTGAAATCAATTTCCATTTCAGCATTGCTTACTGTGATCGTTCTTTCTTCTTTTTTATACCCTACATGCTGGCAGACCAGGGTATACTGACCGGGCTCGAGGTTCAGCGAGTACCTCCCTTCACTATTGGCATTGGTTCCTCTTGTGGTGCCTTTAATAAAAATGGAGGCATAAGGGAGTAGCTTTCCTTCATTATCGGTAATAATCCCTGTTATTTTAGCGGCATAGGAAGTTGAAATAATAAACAAGAGTGCCGGAAGGAGAAAGATTGACCGTATCATACAGGGTGATACAAAATAACTATTAATGAGGATTTACAATAGTACCATGGGGTTGTTATGGAAGTTTTAACATCAATTTTCTGAAAGGCGGATATAGCTGCTGCTCATAGCAGCAAGACCTGCTACTAACCCTCCGACGAACCCCGTCAGTAATATCAATAATAATGCATTACCTCCCAAGGGAAGTATGGAAGCGATCTTTTTTGACAACACGCCATTATTCTTTATATCAATCCACCATGCCAGCCCGGCCCATAATATAAATACCCCCAGGAACCCGGAAAGAAATGCCTTCCCGGCTTTCTGGTGCACAACCAGGGCTACCAGAAATGAAGCTATTGCAATACTCCACCAGGGCAAGTATAGCCCTGCACCAAAAGCCAGTAATACCGTTAATAATGTCGCTACGATTAATTTCATACTTTATATACTTATATTTTAAACCGTGAGCTGTGAGCTATTAGCATCACGACATTTAACACTTAGCATTTAACATTCATCACTATCCCTTCTTAAACCTCATCACCCACTTCACATTCTTATCCGTTTTGTCGGCCTCGTGCATAAACCAAAGTTTGTTATATTTTCCGGCTACCCAATCATCAATATAATCATCATAGAATTTACTACCCGGGTTGCCGCTTTGTCCGCCGGGATAAACGCCCCATGCTTCAGTAGGACTGCTTAATTGAACGATCATTCGCCAACTGGGGCCATGGCTTTTAGTAACCGCGTTAATGATGTCCCCATTACCACCCATATTTAAGTTGGTACGGTCAAGCGGAAGCAGATCTTTCTTACTGGCATCTAAGAGATGATAAATGCCAGGTTGCTTAAACTTTGCCCATTCCAGTTTTCCTTCAGCTTCATTTTTGGCTAAATAAACGGATGCTTTCTTTAATGCGATGGTTACTACATCAGAGAGTGTTTCTTTTTGTGGGGTATTGATATCATCAATAAACTTCATTGCCGTATCCTTTTTTAGAAGTTCCATCGTAGTTTGCTCGGACGGCCAGGGCACGGGGAAATTCATTTCTTTATTCAGGGAATGAAATCTCAATTTCATTTCCTGAAAAGTCATCTCTTTCCCGGTAGCAACATCAACAAATTTCTTTGATGTGTCCTTACCAAAAAATTTCATCATTTCGAGTAAATCCGCAACCAATTTATGCCCGGAAGCAAATAATTCATCTTTCCAAATACCAGTCATCAAACTATCCCACCAGCACTGATACACGGTCTGTCCTTTTGAATCGGGTGAGGCCATTAGATCCCAATTCTTAATGATATCCAGGTATTTTTTCTCAGTGGCATTCAAATCATTCTCTTTAACAAAATTCAGCATGATACTTCTTACATCTTCCGCCAGGGTATTAAAATAATTGTTTTGCAACTTCATCATATCAGCCGTAGTGATTCCATTCATGGCAGATAGTTGTTTCGTAATACTGACAGCCCTTGGTGTAATATAACTGCCGGGAATAAAATAAGGATAGGTAGAATCCACCGGTCGCTGATTGGCGCTTTCTAAAAACCCGCGCTCCGGGTTCTTGCAATGCGGGTTTTCCGACTGCGGTATAAATCCCTGCCACATATAGCTGCTGTCCTGGCCGGGCATTACATACAAACCCTGCCTGTCCCACCTGGCCGGGAACTTACCCTGTTGCCAGATGGCAATATCACCTGATTTGGAGGCAAACACAAAATTCTGCCCGGGGCATTCAAATGATTTTATTGCTTCTGCGTACTCATCATAATTCTTTGCATGATTAAGCTTGTAAAAAGTCATTCCTTCATTGCTGGGATCGTGAGCCGTCCAGCGTATAGCCAGGTTTTTTTTATGGGAAAGAGTATTGGAAAAACTTTCATCATACATCACAGGACCAAATATCGTGTACGCCACGGTATCATAGATTGCGGATCCCCCCTTAACTTTTATTTCTTCAATTCGTTGCGTGGTAGGCTCCCATTTATTATTGAACCAGTATTCTTTTTTGGAACTGTCTTTGAATTTAATTTCATAATAATCCTTTACATCCCGCTGGGCATTGGTAACACCCCAGGCAATGCTGTCATTGAAGCCGATAATGATAAAGGGGCTGCCGGGCAATGAAACACCATAGGCATTACCGGAGGGAGTTTCCAATTGCATTTCATACCAGATCGAAGGCAGCGATAATTCAAGATGCGGATCATTGCATAGAATAGGAGCCCCGCTTTGCGTCTTGCTACCGGCTACCACCCAGTTATTACTGCCATTATTCTTATCCGGCTTTGGGAACTCATTTACCACTATGGTTTCTTTATTGCCAAAATAAAGTGAATCGGCACTTGCTGGCTTGACGGGAATAATACCGGGTTTATCAAAAACAGTTCCTTTCGGCACGATCGGTTCAAGGGAATCGGGTACCTGTGGGTACATCATTTTCAATTCATCCGGTAAAAAAACAGATTTAGCATTCGTATTAGCCAGATCAGTTTCCGTGTTCGATGACAGGTTATTCGCCATCATTTTTAATAACAGCGCTGTGCGGAGATTAGTCCATTTTTCCGGTTTAATATCAAGCAATTTATACTCCAGGGGTAAGGAAGCTTCTGTCAATGTTTTGATAAATGCATTGATCCCGTTTGTATAGGCGTCAAACAAAGCTTTGGCTGCGGGATCTTTTTCAATTTCCTTTACCGCATTTTCAGCAGCGAACCTCATTCCCAGCCTTCTTTGGCCTTTGTCATACTCAATAGCTTTTTTACCGGCTATTTCACTGGCCCTCCCTTCTGCGGCCTTGGTTTGAAGGTCCATCTGGAACAACCTGAACTTTGCATGGAGATAACCCTGGATAAAGTAAAGATCTTCATCATTTTCGGCGAATACATGTGGCACGAGACGGTCATCAATGTATACTTCAGCTTTTCCTTTCAGATCAGGAAAACTAAGGTCAGCATTAAAGCTCTGGCCTGAAGCTTCGGCATTTTGCCAAAAACCAACCTGGGGGCTCAGGAATTTCCCCATCGGTGGGATCTTACCCCATTGTTTATTAAGGGCAAGGGCCAGCCCGGTAGTAACGATAGCGGACAAGACAAAAGGTACAATACGCATAAGCACTTAATGATGGGGAAAGATAAGAATAAGATCACGGATTACACAGATTTGAAGGATTAACACGGATTATCTCTGATTGTTGTTTTATAAAAATAGATTGGAAAAGGTAAATAAGTTGGGTTGGGGCTTGGTTGAGCATCAACTGACATGATTACAGGATTCCCATCATGAAAAAAATCTGTGAAATCCATTAAATCCGAGTCATCCGTGATCCTTTTTCACTAATTTCATCCCTGCCTGCTGTAGGCAGGCACCACTTAAAAAAAACAACTATGCCAGTACTAATTGTAGTCGGCGTCCTTTTGATCCTTGTACTATGGGTTGTAAGCCTGTATAATGGACTGGTGCGTTTACGCAACAGGAGGCAAAATGCGTTTGCCGATATTGATGTGCAACTCCGTCTCCGGCACGACCTGGTTCCCCAATTGGTAGACACCGTAAAAGGATATGCCACGCATGAAAGAGAACTGCTTACACGGATCACTGAAGCCCGTTCGGCAGCAATATCTGCCACTTCTATTGATGATAAGATCAAAGCGGAGCAGCAACTGGGCTCCGCGCTGCAGGGATTAAAGATCGCGGTAGAAGCTTATCCCGACCTGAAAGCCAACCAGAATTTCCTGCAATTACAGGAAGAACTCAGCGATATAGAAAACAAACTGGCAGCTGCAAGACGTTTCTTCAATGCCGCCACCACCGAGTACAACAATTCCGTGGAATCGTTCCCGGGGAATTTAATTGCCAGGAACTTTGGATTCAAGCGTGAATTGCTGTTTGACCTGGGTGAAGATAACCGCAAGCAAATGGAAGAGCCACCGAAGATTCAATTTTAGTCTTCCATCTTATGCAATATGTAGGTCTTACCAGCCAGATCAGCCGAAACAACAGGTATTCTTTGTTGTTACTGGTGACGTTCCCGGTCTTATTACTGGGCATGTTCTATCTGTTTTTCTTTTTCATCGATAAACAGGATACAGAACTGGTCAATAATGATTTTCTTCATGCCGTTCCTTTTGTGTTGGTGGGTGTAGGCATCTGGTTTTTCGTAGCCTGGATGGGACATGCCAGTTTTATCCGCATGGCGACTGGGGCCAAGCCCCTTGAAAGGATGGAAAATAAACGGGTGTATAACCTGGTTGAAAATTTATGTATCCAGCTGGGAATGGCAACCCCTTCGATCTATATGATCGATGACGACTCACTTAACGCATTTGCAAGCGGAATTGATACCAAAACTTTTTCCATCACCCTCTCAAAAGGCATTATTGATAAACTGGATGACGATGAACTCCAGGGTGTCATTGCACATGAGTTAACCCATATTCGAAATAAGGACACGCGGCTGCTGATCATTTCCATCATTTTTGTAGGTATCTTCTCTTTCCTGGCCGAATTGGCATTGAGAAGCCTGCGATTCGGTGTAGGTGGCAGGAAGAAAGACGGTGGTTATATTATTCTTATTGCTATCGCGGTAACGGCTGTCTGCTATTTCATTTCATTATTCCTGCGTTTTGGAATTTCCCGCTCCAGGGAATACCTGGCAGATGCCGGCGCCGCCGAAATGACCAAAAAACCATATGCGCTCGCTAGTGCGCTGCGCAAAGTAGATACTGATCCGCATATTGAAGCTGTAACCCGGAGTGATGTGGCCCAGCTTTTTATTGACAATCCCCAGTCAACTAAGAAAAGTTTCTTCAGTAGTTTATTTGATACACATCCCCCCATCGAGAAAAGGATCGAGTTGCTGGATCAGTTCGTTTAACCAGTCGGGCTGTCGGCAGCCCGACTGCAGACTGCCTGACTGCCGACTGCTAACCTTTCTTCCCCCCCACCATCGGTACAAAAGAAAAATGATCGAAAACCTCTTCTTTCAGGGCACCGGATTCTAATTTGGTTAATCGCATCATTTGTTGGATTTCTCCTGAACCAAGAGGTATGACCATCATGCCGCCGGGCTTTAATTGCTGAATGAGTTTTTGGGGGATCTCGGGTGCAGCTGCTGTGATAATGATCTTTTCAAACGGGGCATAGGTAGGCAGGCCCTCATAACCATCTCCATAAAAGAATTTGATAGAATGATATTTCCTGAGAAATGGAAAAGACTTATTGCTTTCAAATAATTTCTTTTGCCGTTCGATCGTATATACCTGCGCTCCCATCTCGGCGAGGACCACAGCCTGGTAGGCGCTGCCTGTACCGATCTCCAGTACTTTCTCAAACGGTTTCAGTTCCAATAACTGCGACTGGTAGGCAACCGTATAAGGCTGTGAAATGGTCTGCCCCTCCCCGATAGGAAAAGCCTTGTCTTCATAGGCCGCTTCATCAAAAGCCGAATCAAGGAAAAAATGACGGGGAACTTCTAAAATAGCATCCAATACTCTTTCATCGGTGATTCCTTTCGCCTGGATGCCCTGTACCAATTTCTTGCGCAAGCCCTTGTGGCGGTAAGTATCTTCAGTAGGTCTCATAAACGGTCTTTAATCAACTCTTTTACTCAATAAGACGGATGAATACTGTTTGTAACGGGCTTTGCTTTGATGAAAGCCAGTATCGGGAAGTATTTTATTCAAAAAAGCAGACCCGAAACAGTTTGGTCAAAGTGATTAACTACCTGCCCTACTTCTCAACCGTAATCCATTTCGAACCGTTCCATTCAAGTTTCATGGTCACCGTATCAGAAAATGGCTGATCTGGTTTAGGAGGAGTTGATGGAGGGGCATGGTAAGTACCTGTTGCCCTGCTGGCTGTATTGAATTGTTTTTTATTATTCGGGTCTCTTTCAATAGAAAGAACGGTGACCCCGAATACATCCCAGATGCCCGCGCCGGCAAGACTTGATTTCTGTGCATACCAATCACTGACCACCTGCTTTACTTCCTGGTCTTTGGGCTTTTGCACAGAACAGGCGGTTAATATTAAGATGGCGATGAAAAAAATGGTTATTCTCATATTCTGAGTATTTATAAATTCATATCAGCAATAATAGCTTTTATTTTGTCCCCCAGCTCCGAATTCACTTTTTCGAACTCTGCCGCATTATTCAGTTGACCGTTCACACTAAAATAAAACTTGATCTTGGGCTCAGTGCCGCTTGGTCTTGCTGAAATACAACTCAGGTCTTCCAATACAAATTGCATCACATTGGATTGAGGCATATCTATTTTCCACTCTTCACCAGTCAACAGGTTCTTTTCTGTTTGTAATTCGTAATCCCGCAACATCACAACCGGTGAACCATTGATTTCTTTTGGAGGGTTGTTGCGGTAGGTTTCCATCATCGCCGCTATCTGTTGCGGGCCATCCATTCCTTTTTTGGTGATGGAAATAAGCTGTTCTTTATAAAACCCATATTGCACATACAGGTCTGTCATTTTTTCGTAGAGGCTTCTTCCCTTATCTTTTTCATAGGCGGCCATTTCACAGAGCAAGGCCACGGCACTGATCCCATCCTTATCCCTGACCTGGTCACCGATCATCAGGCCAAAACTTTCTTCCCCGCCTATTATATACTTTTCTTTGTTTTCTTTTTCCCTGATCATGGCGGCTATCCATTTAAACCCTGTCAATACCCGGTAACAGGCTACCCCGTTCCTGGCAGCAATGGCATCGATCATCGGTGTGGTAACAATGGTGGTAATTACCATATCATCCGCACCGGCTATCCCTTTGGTCTTTCTTGCTTCGATCAGGTAATTAAAAGCGAGTACGGCCGTTTGGTTGCCGTTCATTAGAACCCATTTGCCTTTTGAATCTTTTACTCCAATAGCGATCCGGTCCGCATCCGGGTCAGTGCCACAAAGGATATCCGCGTCAATTGCTTCAGCAAGTTTTAATCCTAAACTCATCGTTTCGCTTTCTTCCGGGTTGGGATAGATCACCGTCGGGAAATTTCCATCGGGTACTTCCTGTTCTTTTACAATATGGACATTGGTAAATCCAAATGCTGACAACACAGGTGGCACCAGTTTAATGCCCGTGCCGTGAATAGGCGTATAGACGATTTTCAGGTCATTTCGCTTTGCGATAATTTCCGGGTAAATGCTCAGGCCTTTCACCATCCGGATATAAGCTTCATCCATTCCCTTACCAATAAGGGTGATATTCATTTCCCCACCAGTCCATTTCACATCATTCACGGTAAGGATTTTATCCACTTCTTTGATCACATTTTTATCATGTGGCGGTACTAATTGGGAACCATCATCCCAGTATGCTTTATATCCATTATATTCTTTTGGATTATGGGAAGCCGTACACACTACCCCGCCCTGGCATTTCAGTTGCCGGATGGCAAAGGATAATTCCGGTGTCGGGCGAAGATCTTCAAATAAAAAAACCTTCACTCCATTGGCGGCAAATACATTTGCGGTTGTTTCGGCAAAGAAGCGACTATTATTACGGCTGTCATGAGCAATAGCTACGCGTACACCTTCCGCCTTCGCTGAAGCTCCGGCGGACGACCCGAAACATTGTTTGAGATAATTGGCATATCCCTGCGTAGCCATACCCACCGTATATTTATTCATCCGGTTGGTACCCACACCCATGAGGCCTCGCAGACCACCAGTGCCAAATTCCAGGTTCCTGTAAAAAGCATCTGCTAGTTCATCCGGTTTATCCTGTTGTAAACGGTTTATCTCATCTTTCGTAGCTTGATCAAAATCCCCGCTGAGCCATATATTTATTTTAGCCTGAATTGCTGCATCCATGTAATAATGTTGAATTTTAAATGGTAAGTTTTAAATATAAAACCAGATTCAAAATGAAAGTTATTGAATTTTAGCATTTTGAAACCGAAAAGCAGCAGGAAACGTAAATTTGTTTTATGTTATTATCGTCTGTTGTGTTGCGCTATTCCGCCTTCAGTAAAAAACTCAGCAGCAGTTTTCTTTTGGTGTTCCTTTCATTATTTTCATTTGCACAGGATCTCGCCACGAAAACTCCCTTTACGGGTTCGTCACTACCTAATCTACCTGATAACGGCATTTCGATTTGTTGCGGGGTGCACTCATCGGGTTCAATGGGTAATTTACCTGTCGCATTTACCGGTAACAGGCTGCATGAATATTCTTATGATACGCTCAGTCCTGAACAAAAGAAAAAACGAATTTGGATAGTTGCGGGTAGTAATGTTCTCGGGTATGGTTCTGTCATGATTGGGCTCTGGTCAGCATGGTATAAAGATTTCCCGCACACCAGTTTCCACACTTTTAATGATAACAAAGAATGGTTACAGGTAGATAAAGTGGGTCATATGTTCAGCGCCTATACAGAGAGTCGCGGCAGCATGGAGCTCTGGAGGTGGACAGGTATTGACCGGAAAAAGCGCATCTGGATCGGGGGCATGAGCGGGGCTTTTTATCAAACCGTTATTGAAGTACTCGATGGGTTTAGTGCAGCCTGGGGATGGAGCTGGGGCGATTTTGGCGCCAATATACTTGGGAGCGGTGCCATGGTTGCACAGGAACTGGCCTGGAATGATCAGCGAATAAAAATTAAATTTTCAGTTCACCGTAACAATTATAAGGACCTGCAACTGGAACAGCGAAGTAATGAATTATTCGGAAAAGCGATCGCGGAACGTTTCCTGAAAGATTATAATGCACAAACCTATTGGGCCAGCATGAACCTGAAGCCTTTTTTCCCGGGTTCTAATTTGCCTTCCTGGTTGTCCGTCTCTGTGGGTTACGGAGCGGAGGGTATGTTTGGGGCCGAGCGAAATGTTGGAAAAGATGCGAATGGAAATACCACCTTTAACAGGCAGGACATAAAACGTTACCGGCAATGGTTCCTGGCCCCTGATATTGACCTGAGTAAAATAAAAACTCATAAAAAAGGAGTGAAATTTATCCTGGACTTCCTGAGTGCATTAAAATTCCCTACGCCTTCGCTAGAATTATCCAATGGGAAGTTCAAGCTTCATGCCAAACAGTTTTGATCAAAATCGTAAACAAGCGGTAATAATGCAAACCTAGATGCCTAAATTAATTTTTTGTACTTTTAATAAATTCTTAATCATGACCCGCCTGTCGCTTTTATCACTGTTTTTTATGGCTGTCTGCGCTTCAATAGGTTGCAAAAAAAGCAGCACCAATATCACCACTCCGGCTGATAGCCCTTCCATTATCACGTTCACTACACCGTTAGCAGGGGTCATTGCCCTGAATGGTACTAACCTGTCGATTACCGGCACGATCAGTGATAATGATGTTTTAGCTACAGCCACTGTTCAAATAAGGAATAAAGCTACCGGCGCCGTTCTCTTTCAGCAATCTTCAACAACGGGTAATGTGGCCTATTACAACTTTTCGTGGAACTGGACAGTAACTGGTATCAGTTCTGCCACGCCGGCAACTGTGAGAGTCACATCCATAGACAAATTAGGGTATAGCGTATACAATGAGGTAGATATCGTGCTGGATAATTAATTTATCCTTCTTAGAGACTAGTCCAGGTCCCATTCACTTACTTTGATAATCGCATCCAGGTTGACTGGTAGTTCAGGGTCCATCCAAAGCTGGATAAATGCTCCATGGTTATTATATCTTTTTATAAATGCCGAGGCCTGGCCATTCTCATCTTCCCCCAACACCTGATCGACCCTTTTTTTATCAATACCAAAATTTGACACCCAAAACGGTGGAAGTCCGAAATATTTTCCTTTATCAGTAGGAAATCCTGTAAAAAAACCGCCAAAAGCTCTTGTATCAGTTGGTCCATATACAAGACCAAGTACAGAATCAATTTTCCGGCTGGCCAGGCCCATTACCTCACTACCGCTCTCATCCATCCTGAAAAAAGGTGGATTATTACCTAATAATACAATTCGTCCTCCCCCATCCAGGAATTTCCTGAGCAGGGACCTTTCATTGTTCTCAACTATTTTTTTTGAAAAATAGTCAGTAGCGAATACCACTGTCTTCCCACCCGATGAGGCATCTGCGAAGATCTTTTCCAGTGTATCCGTGACGATCACAGTAAAACCGGCTCCCCTCAGGTACTCCCTGATCCTGCTATCGCCGCCGGTCCGGAAATAAATATTCAGTTTGGCCACATCATAATACACATACTTCTCCGGTATCACCTGTTTTACCGGTGTGTGCCCTTTTAAAGCATAAAGATTTCCATCATCAGAACCCATATATAATAAACTGCCACTAATTACTGGGGATGAATAAATGATACCATTGGTGGCAAATTGGGAGATTCGTTTACCGGTTGCCAGATCCAGGCAAAACAATTGCCCGTCATAGCAACCTTCGTACACTTTGTCATTATTGATCAAAGGAGATGACCAGGTTGCTTTTGGCGTGTGGTATTTCCATATCTCCTTTCCGGTATTCAGGTTGACAGCCTGGACAAATCTTCCGTCAGAAGTACTGGTAACAACAAAAGAATCTTTGATCGCCACGGTAGAAATGATCCAGGAGATGACATGATCCACTTTCCATATAAACCGGCCCGAAGTATCAAGGCAATAGAGAAACACGTCCCTTGCCCCGAAGATGATCTTTTCTCCGCTAACCACCGGCGCGGCCAGCATCGCTTTCCGGTCAAAGCCAAATTTTTCGAGGTCCATCGATCCGCCTGTGATGGTATAGGCCCATTTTTCCTTACCGGTCATTATATCCAGCGAATAGAAAATTCCTTCCGTATCGCCGAATAACACTTCCTTATTGACGATTGCTGCCGTACTCCTGACCAGCCTCTTGGTTTTGAATTTCCAAACAAGCTTTCCGTCATTTCGATCCAGTAGATACAGATTACCATCATCACTCCCCACAACCAGTTTATCCTCAAATAATACAGGCGAAGAATAATAATAGTCGAAACGCCAGGGATAATCCAGTTTTGCTCCCATCCTGAATTTCCATTGCAGTTCTCCATTACTTTCTTTAAGCGCATAAAGGGTTTGCTCATTATCCGAAAAATATATGATCCCGTCCTGGCAGGCTGGTGAAGAATTGATCGCAAATCCTGTATGGTATTGCCATTGCACCTGCCCGGTTTTCTTATCAGCAGCAAAAAAATCCCCTTTTGTATTACCAAAATAAATCCGGCCTTTATTGATCAGCGGAGTAGATCTTACCGGGGCTCCCGCATCAAATTGCCAGTCCCTGGTATCATACACAAGATCATCGGGAGTGGCCGCATAGCCATTATGGGCAATATTATCCCGGAACATATGTGCTGCTGATCTTTCCTTTGTTGAACAGCCGCCACAAAAAAAGCTACAATTAATGCCAGAAATAACTCTCGCATGATAAGACTCTTTTGAAAATTCAAATTCAGTAAAAAGCCCGGAAGAAATAATTAAAATAGGATAAGCGGTGCCGGGCAGTCCAATCCTAATGCCGGGTTATTTATAGATGATGGGATCTATAAAGTAGAATATCTCCATTTATCCTTAATTCCCAGCTTTTTTATTCTAAATGATCAATCTCAATCGCCTTCAGGCTATATAAGCACCTGTCACATTCTTACCTTCCTGCTCTATATATAAAGGCTCCTGCAAAGATGGGAAATGGATAGTTCCACTTAATTCATTTTTGCCACTGATTGTTTTTTAGCCACGAATTGACACGAATTAACACGAAAAATACAAACTCTGTTTCGTGTTAATTCGTGTCAATTCGTGGCAAATAATATTGCCGACCTATTTTTTTGTGCCAATTCGTGGCTACCATCCCGTAAATTAGCAGTTGTAACTCCTTGCCATGCAACTGGTCCAACAAATTGTTTTCATCCTTATCAGTGCGATTGCCATTTGGTTATTTACACGGAACGTAAAACAGATCA
>JADGPW010000134.1 GCA_017882265.1 Chitinophagaceae bacterium
AATACTTGAGAAATACGCAACGTAAAGAAGACTAACTAATTAGCAGATAATGCTTAGCAGAAAAAATCGTTCACTTACAAAATGCTGTGTCACTCAAATTAACAGGGCGAAGATACGCAATAAACACAAGAAAAGCTGAACTATTTTTTAATGGAGGAGTTTTAACAGGGATCAGGAGATAAAAGATAAAAGTGAATAGAAAATAGGTTCCTTAAGAGGAAAGACCTCGCAACTTTGATACATTCTTAAAACGGTGAGGTCTTTTCAGCTTTAATGAACTATTATCTATTCACTTTTATCTTTTATCTCAATTTGTTTTTTCCGGTGATTCCACATTGAACATATTATTATTCTCCTCTTTTCTGCGGATGCCAAAATTGTAGCGAAGATTCACTCCAAAACGTCGGGTATCTGATTGCCTGAATCCACTGGCTTTCACGGAACCCTGGTTGATATTGAAATTATTTTTATTGGTGGCAAATATATCGCTGAGGCTCATCGTTACCACCAGTTTATCTTTCATAAATTTCCTGTTGACGCTGGTATTTAAAGAGCCAAAAGAAGTAAGCTCATAGAACTGCTGCTGTCCATTAAGACGAATAAAGCCATTAACCGTGATCACTGATCTTTTATCCAGCTTGAAGGTTTGATAAGTAAAAAAGGTCCAGGTACCTTTTTTAAAGGAAAGCGGCTTGTTCTCATACAACCCCTGGTAAAAATTATGGTTGTATTGGCCACCTAAAACAAGAAAATATCTTCCGCCGGGAGGAATGGCACCGAGGCCACGGAGATACCATTCTTTATTCTTGCCAAGATTGTCATAGGTCCTGTAAGCCTGGCGCTGGCTGCTATCAGCCTGGTAGATCACATTGGTGAAAATATCTTTAGTATCATTTACGCCAATAGCAAGGATGGGACGTTCATCCACGCTGATATTAGCTTCATAGTTCTGCGTGAATTGAGGGCGTAAAGAAGGGTTACCCACCTCTGAAAGATATTGATCCACGTATTTGGGAAAGGGGTTCAGTTGGTCATAAACCGGCCGGCTGATGGTGCGGCGATAAACGAGATACGCCCGCAATTCCCAGCTGGCGATCTTCATTATGTTTTTACTGAGATAGATATAGGGAAAGGGATCGGTTCGATGAATACTAAAGGTGGTATCGTGGGGAATGATCTGTTCACCCTTCATATTCGTGTTTTCTACTCTAGTTCCAAATTTGATGACAAGGTCTTTTCCCAGGGTTTGGGAGCCCTGGAGGTAAAGGGCATTTATATTTTCATTGTAATTAAAGGTATTGGTTCGGCTGGCGTCTTTTTCCCGTATTCCTCCGGATTCTCGGAAATAATCGGCTGTGCTTTTGTAATCATATACTGAAATTCTCCCACCGGTTTCAAGAGTAAACTTCTTCTTCATCTTCAA
This sequence comes from Chitinophagaceae bacterium, assembly GCA_017882265.1. Lineage (GTDB taxonomy): Bacteria > Bacteroidota > Bacteroidia > Chitinophagales > Chitinophagaceae > JADGPW01. The sequence goes on from JADGPW010000134.1 coordinate 1,424, forward strand.
CACCAGGTCCGATTTAGCAGTAAATGCATTCCTGTTATTATTACTACTTCCATCCCCGCCAAAAACAGGAATAACAGGGATATCATACAGAGTTGTAAAAAACTGGTCCGATTTATTATTTGAATAAGTGTAAAAGAGATCGTTTTTCCATTCCGAGCCGGCGGTATCGATCTTTAGTTTTCCTTCAATACCATTACTGATATAAAAGGAGCTTCCGCTATTCGTTACCCTGCTCAGGTTGCTGGCCAGGGTTTGAGCAGCGCTGATCTTTTGGATCACACTCCGGTTATCGGTCTTATTATCAAAATCATTCAGGCTGGCATTTCCGGCAAAATCGATATCCCATTTTTTCCCCATCGGCCACGCCATGCCATAACCGGCAGCATAAACATCAGACGGGTATGTGGTAAAGGCATTTTGCGCAAGCAACGAGTCCGGTGCGAACATACGGTTTGTAACAATCTCCTCATAACTGTTCCTCTTACCGTAATTCAGGTTGATAAAAGAACTCTTTTTGCCATCATTATTATTCAGGTTAAAACCAATGAACTCATTGGCATAATTCCCCTGTTGCCACCCGGTATTTACGCTACCCGTCATCCCGATCTTTACTCCTTTCTTTAAAACGACATTGACAATGCCTCCTGTGCTGGATGCATCGTATTTGGCAGAGGGAGTTCTTACTATTTCGATCTTTGAAATGGCATTAGGTGGCAGATTTTTGAGCATCGTGGCTACATCTGCCGCACTCATTTTCATTTCCCGGCCATTGATCTGCACCGTGGCGGGAGTAAGACTGCTGATATAGATATTACCATCCTGGTCAATAAACAGGCCGGGCGTTTTTTCAAGTACTTCGTACCCGCTGGTGGAGGCGGCTACTAAATTTTCCGGGTCAACGACCGTTTTGTCATCCTCCTGGTGCATCAATGGTTTTTGTGCGGTAATGACAACGGCATCCATGGTTTTAGAGGCAGCTTCTAATGAAAAATGGAAGGAGGATTGGGTACTGGAGACAATGATCCCTTTTTCAAGGGGCTGGTAATTGATCGAACTGATCGAAATGGTGTATTGCCCGCCTTTTTTAAGATTGAATTTGGCAATGCCACTGCTATCGGCCACTATTTTTATTATTTGAAGACTATCAACCCGGTTGGTCACACTTATCGTGGCAAAAGCTACCGGCTCTTTTTTTGCGTTGACAACTTTAATGGTTACCGGAATAACCTGGGCTCCCAGGTGAGCAGCCACATTGGATAAGAGAAAAACGAAAAATAATTTTCGGAGAATAAGGACTAACTCTTTTTTCATGGAACGATTACTGTTAATGGGAAAATTCAAAAATAATGAAATATGCGCTGAAGAAATGAACCGTAAGGATGAAAGGTTTGATTTTGAATTTGTTTAACCTTTGAGGAATATCACGGTTTGAACAAAATTGCTAAAAAGGAAGCAGGGTAGGCACAGAATACATTTAATCCCGGAACGCTGCAAGTTCTGCATCCGCTGGCACAATTAAAGCCCAATTATACCTCCACTACCAACCTTTGATAAATTTCATTTTATTACTAAGTTTATTGCATGAAACCAGTTCAGTTTACCGCCACTCTCCACAAATTTGATAAACAGGGAGAGAAGACCGGGTGGACCTATATTGAGGTCCCGGCTGATATTGTTCAAAAGATAAAGCCGGGGAATAAAAAATCATTCCGTGTAAAAGGTAAACTTGACGAGTATAAAATTTCGGGTGTTGCTTTGATCCCGATGGGTGGAGGTATTTTTATCATGGCCATTAATGCAGTTATGCGGAAGAGTATTGGTAAGCGGCACGGTGCGATGTTGAAAGTACATCTTCAGGAAGATCAAAGTCCCTTTGCATTAAATAAAGATTTCATTGCGTGTTTGGCAGATGAACCGGTTGCAAAGGAATTTTTCCATACCCTGCCAGGTTCTCACCAACGTTACTTCAGTAAATGGATTGATGACGCTAAAACAGATCCTACCAAAACAAAACGGATCACCCTAGCCGTTAATGCCCTTGCAAAACGATGGGGCTTTGGTGAAATGTTAAGGGCCGCTGCAGGTAAAAAAATGATTATTTGAAAGGATTCGAGTATTTCACATCGCTGGTGATAGTGAGATCTGTCAGTGTTTTCAAAAAAGCTACAAGGGCGGCTTTATCCTGGGGAGTTAAGTTCAATAACCTGGGCTGACCGTTGGGTAATTTCAGTTGAGGCGAAAGGTTGGGATGATTTTTAACACCGGTGCTGTAATGCTCTACCACATCTTCCAGGGTGGCAAAACGACCATCGTGCATATACGGGGCTGTTAGTTCCACATTGCGCAAGGAACCCACTTTGAATAAAGCGTCATCAGCCGTATTACCGGTAACGGCTCCAAAGCCCCT
>JADGPW010000135.1 GCA_017882265.1 Chitinophagaceae bacterium
GGGGAGTTTTGCAAGCTTGGCTACAGGACTTTTATTCATTTTAATTGTAAATTGTCTTCTTTAAAGAAGGAATATGAGTAACAGTGAAAGTAACAAATTAAATTCCCCTCATGGGGGGAAAGCGGGTTTGCGTATCGCTATCATCAACGGACCCAACCTCAATCTCCTTGGTAAAAGAGAAACCGATATCTACGGGGACATGCCGTTTGAAAAATTCTTTATGGAGCTGAAAAGAAAATTTCCTTTCATTGAGTGGAGTTATTTTCAAAGTAATGTAGAAGGCGAATTGATCAATGAATTGCAACGCGTTGGGTTTGAATATGACGGTATCATTTTTAATCCCGGTGGTTATACGCATACTTCCGTGGCGATCGGGGATGCGGTGGCAGCGATAAAAACCCCGGTGGTGGAAGTGCATATCTCCAATGTGCATGCCCGGGAAGATTTTCGCAGGCTCTCCTACATAAGCGGTAAAGCGGCAGGCAGCATCATCGGCCTGGGATTAAAAGGATACGAACTGGCGATCGATTACCTCCTGTCGGGCTGAATCCCGTTAAAATTTATGGGCTGGAAAAATTTAACTGTCGCGATCTATCTTTAACTTCAAACCAAAACTAACTGTCATGAAGAAAGCCTTCCTCTTTGTCACTCTTCTTTTTTCGATGATGTCTTTCTCCCAGCAATCGGGCTTGTCACCGGTACAAATTGCCGAACGCAATAAACCGGGTACGGTCATGATACAGGCCACATATAAAGGTACGGTCACCGCCGTTAACCCTGTTGTCAATACTGAAAAGGTCCAGGCGCTTGGACAACGGATCCGGGATTCGATCACGCAGGGCCAGTTAACACAGGAACAGTTCTGGAATGTTTTTATCATGGATTATTGCAGGAATATTGATCAGTATATGACGAAAGGGACAGAAACCGTTTCAAAAGAACTTAATACGACAATGATGGGTTCCGGGTTTATCATTACCCCGGATGGTTATGTGATCACTAATGCGCATGTAGTGGATGAGAATGATGATGCTACCAAACAGGGATTTGCCCAGCAGGCTTTCCAGGAAATAATAGCCAATGATCTTGCGGATATGGAAAAGACGATCGGCAGAAAGCTTACAGAAGAAGAAACAAAAGCATTGAGCGGCGCTAATACCTGGTATTTTTCCCAGGCTATGGAAGTAGGGAATATCAGCAAAGAATTCAGCGTGGTGTTTGGTATTTCCGGCGCCACAGGTAAAATTGTCCCTTTGGTTATCCCGGTAGAACTGGTAACCAAGGGAGAGCCTATTCCGGGAAAGGATGTCGCTATCCTGAAATTAGAAGGTAAACATACCTATCCTACTATCCGTGTCGGGGATGATAAAGCCATGCGTGTCGGCGACCAGGTATATGTGTTGGGATATCCGGCCGTGGCCACTTTTAACCCGCTGCTTTCCACTGAAACCATATCGGAAGCTACACTGACCCGGGGACTTGTGAGCGCGAAAAAGAATATGAAGGATGGATGGGAGGTACTTCAGATAGATGCAGCCATTACGCATGGTAATAGCGGCGGGCCTGTCATGAATGAAGAAGGTGAAGTAATTGGACTGGCCACATTTGTCAGTGTGGATGAACAACGGAAACAGGAAGTGCAGGGGATGAATTTTATTGTGCCTACCACTATTGTTCAGGAGTTTCTTGATAAAGCTAAGATCAAACCCGCTATGAGCGATATTTCGCTGGCTTATGAAGAGGCCTTAAGCCTGTTTGATAAAGCCCGGTATAAAAAAGCACTCGTGAAATTCAGGGAGGTGAAAAATATGAATACTTCCTTTCCATTCATTGACACTTATATTGCCGATGCAAACAGGAATATTGAAAAAGGGCTGGACAAAGAGCCTAACGATATGACCCTGTATTACTATATCGGAGGCGGAGCATTATTGCTGATCGTATTATTGGTATTATTATTAAGGAAGAAGAGAAAGGCATGATCGGATACGATCATCAACAATTTATTAAATCGTTCCGGGCATCCCGGGACCATTCCTAATTAATTCATATCCGGTTCCATCCCGGTTCCATCATCCTCTTCGGCAGGAACAACTGCCTTCTTCTTATCTTTTGGTTTCTTCTTCATCCATTCAGGATCTGCTTTCAGTTTTTGGACATCATCTAATTTAGTTACGTATAAACTGCGACCATGGGTGGCAAGAACGATTTCATTCTCTCTTGCCTGTATGGCAATATCATGGATAGGAACTGATTTAGGTAATCCTGCGTTCCAGGCCATAAAATGATTACCCCGGTCAAAACTGACATACAACCCACCATCGGTACCTACATAAAGTATACTGTCATTCTTCGGATCTTCCTTCACCACATTCAAAGGTTCATAGGGCAGGTCTTTTCCCAGTTGCTTCCAGGTGGCCCCGTAATCATCACTTATGAATAACCAGGGTGCAAAATTGTCGCTGCGATAACCGTTGAGTGAAGCATATACCCTTCCTTCTGCATACTGAGATGCAGTAACATGGCTTACCCATAGACCCACGGGTACAACCGGAAGTATTGGCTTTTTGTTTTTGGTTTTTGAGTCAGGCTGGTTGAGTGCAACATTGACTTTGGTCCAAGTATAACCTCCATCTTTTGATAGCTGAATATTGCCATCATCTGTGCCGGCATATAATAAACCAAATCGCAGGGGTGATTCACTCAATGCAGTTATAGTTCCGTATGGAACATTACCGGGCACTTTTCCATTGGAAAGATCATTGCTTACACCTACCAGGCTGTCACCTTTATTTAAAGACCTGTACAGCCGGTTGGCCCCGATATAAAATATATCCTGGTTGTGTTTACTCAATAAAATAGGCGTTTGCCAGTTAAACCGTAAAGGTGTTTCTCCTAATTCATGCTGCGGCCGGACCGATTTGCGATCACCTCTTGTTTTACGGTTCAGCCTTGAATAGGCTCCAAACTGTGAGCCGGCATAGGTAGTGGTATTGTCTCTTGTGTCTACCTGCACCTGCATTCCATCACCTCCCACCAAAGATTTGTAGGGATAATCCCCGGAACTTTGCCAACCGATGTTGGCCCGGTAAGTAGAAGGGCCATACCACACATTATTATCCTGTAAACCACCGTACACATTGTATGGTTTATCGTCATCCACCACCACAGAATAGAATTGCGCCACCGGGGGTGTATTGGCAAAAAACCAATGTTCGCCATTATCATACGTAATATTACAGCCGCCATCATTGCCATTAATGATATGTGAATCTCTTTTTGGGTCGATCCAAATGCAGTGATGGTCACCATGTACATTACGCTGATCAATATTTTTAAATGTTTTGCCGCCATCGGTTGACAACTGTAATGAAACCCCTGTGATCACCAGTTTATTTTCATTTACCGGTGACACATAAATCTTTCCAAAGTAATAACCGTACGTGCTGTAGATGCCGATTCCTTTAATATGTGTTTTTTTCCAGGTTATACCCGCATCATCGCTGCGATATACTTCACATCCATAAATACCGCTGTTTTGAAAACCATCATCACTGTCCAGGTAATCCCAAATGGCCGTAGGTTTTACTTTATCGGTGGCTACCATTTCTTTCACAAGGTTCGCCGTGTATTTGCGGGGAAAGAAATTTTTCTTTAAAAAAGTATCCAGCTTTTTACTATCTAATTGTTCGAATTGTTCTTTAGTAAGGGACTTGAAATCTTCTCTTTTATACAAGCTGTCATTTTTCTTCGCGGTATCCGGTTTGTGCATATTATTGTCCACAATGGCGTAAACGATATTGGGATTTTTGGGATAGACAGCAATACCGATCCTCCCGATCTTATCGCCGGTCATAAAGCCTGAACCGGGGACAGAAACGGGTTTCCAGGTTTCCCCTCCATCAACGCTCTTATAAATACCGCTTGTTTTACCGCTTTCTTCGAACTTCCAGGCTGTTCTTGTCCGGTACCACATTGCAGCATATATTTCGCTTGGGTTGGTTGGATTGATGTCAAGATCAACAGCGCCGGTATTATCATCTACGTACAGGGTTTGTTTCCATGTTTTGCCCCCATCGTTTGTTTTATATACCCCCCTTTCTTTATTGGCGGAATATAAATGACCCAGCACGGCAACCCAGGCTATATTATCGTCTGTGGGGTGCAACTGTATTTTGCCGATATGTTGTGATTCCGGCAGGCCCAGGTATTCCCAGGTTTTACCATTATTCATACTTTTATAAACACCTATGCCGGAATAAGAAGACCGGCTGCTGTTTACTTCACCTGTCCCCACCCAAATGACATTGTTGCTCACCGTCATTCCCGATGAGCTTTTCTGGGTGGCTTTTCTCCACCTGACTGCAATATCACCGATACCGATTACATCGGTACTATCAAAGACCGGAGTAAATGATTGACCATTGTTAGTAGTATACCATAAACCTCCGGTGGCATAGGCTACATAGAATTCTGTAGGATCATCTGGATTTACATCGAGGTCAACCACCCGGCCACTCATAATTGCCGGGCCTATACTATGGAATGGGATCTCGTTCAGAAGGGAAAGCTGTTCGAGTTTATGACGTTGATCAAGACCCTGCATTCTCTCCCCGGCCGAAGTAGGCAAAACTTGTGCTTTTAATGTTAAAGTAGCAAGTGTAAAAAAGAAGAAGAAGGCAAATTGCCTTAATTTTGATGACATAAACAGGTGATTTTGGCGTTATTAGTTGAGAGGTTCCGGCTATCAGCCAACTACTGTTAGTTGATTGCTTCCCTTTCAAACTTACTAAACTATGAGGTTTATTCTTGTTTTTGTCCTCCTTATTTCTACAAATGGTTTTAGCCAGCTAAAGACCTATATTATTGGTAAAAGGGGCGATACATTGAATGGGACAGATATGAAAGGCAGGAAACAAGGCCCCTGGTCCGTGCATGTGGATGATCTGCGGGGTGAAAGAGGTTATGAAGAAGAAGGATATTATGAGAATGATCTGAAGGAAGGAACCTGGAAACGTTATTCACTCGAAGGAGTAAAGATCGCGGAAGAAAATTATCGATGGGGTAAATTGAACGGAAAATCACAATACTTTACTTACAATGGCGGCCTTTTGCGGGAAGAAAGCTGGAGAGCTATTGACCCCGCCATCGGCTACGATACGGTACCCGTCTATGATATTAAGGATCCTTCTAAAGTAATCAATTATGTATCGGTAAAGAATAATGGGTACGCCGTTAAACATGGTAAATGGACCTATTATGACCCGGCGGAAGGTACCATTGTAACGACTGAGAAATATTGGATGAATAAATTACAAACAGGTAGCGGCGATCTTATCGCTGATGATGATCTGAAGCCTATTGATATCAGCAATGGCAAATCAAAATCCGATACAACTGCAAAAAAAATCCTCACCAAGCCGCAGGCGATCCTGGATTATGAAAAGAAGAATGCCGGTAAAAAGAAAGTAAGAACGAGGGACGGACAAACGGGCTATTAGTTGCTAGTCACGGACGCCCGGATTTATTCCTCTCAAAATAATTTCTAAAAAATAGCAGTTGATATCGCACGGCATTGCCCCAGTATGTCCAATCATGCTTCCCGGGGCGTTCTATATAATCATGAGGTATTTTCAAAGACAGCAATTTTGCATGTAATTGCCGGTTAATACCGGCAAACGGATCGTCATTGCCACAATCTATAATAATAGCGAGCGAATCTTTTGGATAAGTATCGATCACGTTGATTACGGAATAGTTTTTCCAGTTTTGCACATTTTTCAAGGTGTCGCCAATGCGTTTAATCAGGTCATATTTATTTTTTGTAAAATTCAGATCAACTACGCCGCTCATACTCCCGCAGGCACCAAACCTGTCGGCATGACGAAAAGCCAGGAACAGCGCGCCATGCCCGCCCATACTCAAACCGGTAATTGCCCTTGCTTTCCGGTCCCGGATGGTGGGGTAATGCGCATCTATATAGTCCGGAACTTCCTGGCCGATATATGTTTCGTATTTCATCGTGGCATCCACCGGGCTGTCCACATACCAGCTACTGGTGCCGCCATCCGGGCAAACTATGATGATATTATATTCATCCGCATAGTTTTTCAGTTCAGGAACCCGTATGATCCAATTGCTGTACCAGCCGCCGTAACCATGTAATAAATAAACAACGGGTTGAGACAAGGGTCTCCTTTTTTTTGAATCCGGCCTGATCACCACGCATTTAAAACTGGTCTTCATGGAAGTGCTGTAAATACTGACCGTATCCACCTGGGCAGCATGGGCCGAAAAACCAACCGCCAGTAAACAGGCCAATAAGATCCTTCGTATGCGCATAAAAAATATTTGGACATTAAATATACCTAATATGATTTTGATATCATTTTGATATCAAAATAAATTATATGGAAAAGATCATCAAACCTATATCAGGATTCTTCTTCATGGTATTATCACTCGCCGGAATAGGATTCAGCATTTATTTAATGGCCAGCGCCACGCATAACGGGGTAACAGTGGGGGCCGGGATCTGGATAGGATCAGGCGGGCTACTCTTTTTCTTAATCCTTCTCGGGGGACTTATCGTTATCAATCCCAACCAGGCCAGGGCTGTACTTTTTTTGGTAAATATGTCGGTACCATAAAAAATAACGGGTTATTATTTGTTAACCCTTTCTTCAAAAAACAGAGGATCTCCCTAAGGGCCAATAATTTTGAAAGCGCCAAATTAAAAGTAAATGATAAAATGGGGAACCCGGTGGAGATCGTTGCTGTTATTGTTTGGCAGGTCAGTAATGGGTATAAAGCACTTTTCGAGTTCACCGATTATTCTCAATATGTAAAGATGCAGAGTGAATCAGCGATCCGGCACCTGGCGACCAGTTGTCCTTATGATGAAATGGAAGATTCACATGCGGAAGTGACATTAAGAAATGGAGGAGAAAAAGTAATTGCCATGCTGGAACAGGAACTGGGTGCAAGATTATCTGCCGCGGGTATTACCATTAAAGAGGCCAGGATAACCCATTTGGCTTATGCCCCGGAGATCGCAGGGGATATGCTGAGAAGACAACAGGCCACGGCCATTGTTGCGGCCCGTTTCAAGATCGTAGAAGGCGCCGTAAGCATGGTGGAGCTGGCACTTGAACAGTTGAGCAAAAAGGAGATCGTACACCTGGATGAAGAAAAGAAAGCTGCTATGGTGAGCAACCTGATGGTCGTACTTTGCGGCGAAAGAGCAGCCACGCCTGTTTTGAACACAGGAACATTATATCAATAATTCTTATTCTTTGATCTGTGAGTAACAAAAAATCATTTGTAATAAGAATTGATAATGAAACGTACCGGGCGCTTGAAAAATGGGCCGCCGATGAGTTTCGCAGCGTCAACGGGCATATCGAATGGATCTTATATCAAAAGGTAAAAGAGGAAGGAAGAATTAAGGAGCCTGGAGGGAAAATGGCTAATGAAGCGGAGAAGAAAAAATAAAAAGGAACACTCAGCGAAAGTAAATGATCAGGGATGGCCCCAATCCATCAACTGATAGATTTTTATGATTTACCAGTATGTAATAACTTTCCATAAATTTTTTCAGCTATGAATAATGGCCCTACATTGCACACCGGTTCTACTGGCAATGATGTGAGAAGACTTCAACGGATCTTTGTCATGACAAAAGAACTGGATCTAAGCCACCTGAATGGCGTTTTCGATGCTACTACAAAACAATGTGTCATAGATTTCCAGACGGGTGCAGGCCTGACCGTTGATGGAATTGTTGGACCAGCTACCTGGCATGCGCTTCCGGCGGATCCCAATACACCCAAATTATCACATGGCTCAACGGGTACGGCAGTGACTGCATTACAACATTTCCTGAAAGGTAATTCTCCCCCCGGCCCAAATCCCGGCGCTGTGGATGGACATTATGGCACATTAACGGAAACGGCCTTAAAGTTTTACCAGCAAAGTATCGGTGTTACCGCTGATGGGATCGTTGGCGATCATACCTGGTGGTCGCCCGCAGGAGCCGCAGGCGCTACTCTGGCTTCCTTATGCGTATTGACAACGGTGTGATAGAGACAGGGCATGCCCTGGTCTCTACGAAATTTTCTTAAAATGCCTTTTTCTCATTTGCTGCCTGCATGGGATTCTTTGTGGTCCCGGCTCCGCCGGCTCCACGTGGGCCCCCTCCCTGTTGTTTGAAGACAGTGAATTTCGATGGGGTAGGAACAGAAGGCCATTTATTGTTGTTTTCATCAATATCTGCCGTTTCACGCATCGGGTCGAGCCGAATGGATGCCACTTCTTTGTCTTTCATAAATACCCTGGTCAGACCCTTTTCATTTTTGCGCCAAACCTGTGCAGGAATCCGTTCTATTTCTTTGGTGCCGTCTTTATATGTCCACTCTATAATGATGGGCATTACCAGGCCTCCTCTATTGGTAAACTTCAGTTCGTAAAAACTCTTACCCTCTATTTTGGCTTTTGTTTCATCATCCAGGGGTGGATTACCTATAGTTGTTTTTACTGCATAGCTGGAAGTATCATAGTTTTCCTGTCCACGGGCATACCGCCAGTAAAAGTCACGGAGCGCGGTATCAGCATCGGTGGTAAACGTGATATTCTTATCCTCACGGTTGCGGATTTTCGAAATATCTTCGAACGAATTGACAATCGGTTTTTGCAATTTACGATATACCGTTGTGTCTCTTACAGCGGAAGAAGGTGAATTAAGGTCGGCCTTAAATGATCGTACACTATCCAATGAAATATCACAGGGTTCGATACCATAAAACCATCCTCTCCAGAACCAATCCAGGTCCTCACCGCTCGCATCTGACATGGTACGGAAAAAATCAGCGGGTTCGGGATGTTTAAAAGCCCAGCGTTTGGCATATTCTTTAAATGCATAATCAAATAATTGCCGGCCCATAATAGTTTCACGTAAAATATTCAAACCCACAGCTGGTTTGGAATATGCATTGTTGCCAAACCCAACAATATTTTCAGAATTGGTCATGATAGGCTCCAGCTGATCCTTCGGCAATTTCATATAGTCGGTGATGGTGTAAGCGGGGCCTCTTCTTACCGGGTATTTATTATCCCATAATTCTTCTGTAAGATATTCCACGAAAGTATTCAGCCCTTCATCCATCCATGTCCATTGGCGCTCATCACTGTTGATGATCATGGGGAAAAAGTTGTGACCTACTTCATGGATCACCACACCGATCATTCCATTTTTGGTGCCCTCTGTATAGGAACCGTCTTTTTCTGTCCGGCCATTATTGAAACAAATCATCGGGTATTCCATGCCATTGCTGGCTTCCACGCTTTGAGCAACGGGATAAGGATAGGGTATCGTAAATTTAGAATAGGTCTTTATTGTGTGCGCCACAAGTTTTGTAGAAAATTTGCTGTATAAACCATAGGCCTCTTTCCCATAATAACTCATGCACATTACTTTTTTGCCTTCTACTGTGGCGGGCATGGCATCCCAGACAAATTTCGGACTCGAACCCCAGGCAAAATCCCTGACATTATCTGCCTTGAAGATCCAAGTCTTCTTTTGAGTCGTATTATTGTTCTCAGACACTTTTGCTTCATCCAGGGTAACTATCTGAAGGGGTTCTTTTGCCGTTTGCGCTTTTTGCCAGCGGGCAAACTGGGCAGGGGTCAGTACTTGCTGGTAATTCTGGCACTCACCGGTGGCACCGATGATATGATCAGCAGGAACCGTTATCTGTACTTTAAAATTTCCAAATGTCAATGCAAATTCACCACGTCCCGTAAACTGGTGGTTCTGCCATCCCTTGAAATCACTATATACACAAAGACGGGGATACCATTGTGACATAGTGAACAGGTAATTTCCATTATCGGGGAATAATTCATAACCCCCGCGGCCACCCTGGACAAGGCGATTGGAAATATGGTAATACCAGTCAATTTTAAAAACAAATTTTTGTCCCGGCTTTAAGACCGCAGGCAGTTCAACCCGCATCATAGTCTTATTAATGGTATAGTTCAATGCTTTACCCGTCGCGTCAGCGATACTTTTGATCTTATCCCCAAAGTCATTTGGTTTGGCAGACGATTCCATTCTGTCAATCATGTTAGTGGGAACTCCTCTATCGGGCATGCTGCTCGCATCCTGGTAATTAGCATTATCCGAGGAGCTGTGCTGGTTCTCATCCAGTTGCAGCCACAGGTAAGATAACTGGTCGGGTGAGTTATTGAAATAGGTGATCATTTCACTGCCCGTGAGCATGAGGTTTTTTTCATCCAGTTCACACTTGATATCATAATCGCAACGCTGCTGCCAGTATTTCGGTCCCGGCGCACCACTGGCCGATCGGTATTCATTAGGCGTTGGTAAAATTGAGCCCAATTGCTCAAACTTATTTCCATGATTGGAAACAGCATTGTTCTGAACCTGGGCCATGAGGTAAGAACCGGCCATTAACAGGAAACTGCTGATCAGGATAAATTTTTTCATAATGCGTGTTGGTTATATTAAAAAGGTAAACGTTCCAGAGCCATTTTCAATGCTAAGCTAAATATACCAGCCGACAAAAAGACCACCCATTCCCGCCTGTTTATTTTAAAGAAAGTCAGAATGGCAGCTGCTACTAATAAGACGATTGTGACCACTACAACTTGCCCGGCTTCAAGCCCGACATTAAATCCAAATAAGCCCCAACCGAGGCTTTGATCCTTTGCCAGCAGGAACCGGATGGTGTTGGCAAATCCCATTCCGTGTATCAAACCAAAGAAAAGAGCTAAAAAATAATTGATGCGTATCGACTTAGACGTAAATTTTTTCTGAAACAAGTTGCTGATTGCCGTAATTACAATAGTGCAGGGTATCAGAAATTCAACCCAGTTCGAAGGGAAACGAATGATATCCAGGACGCTTAAAGCTAAGGTGAGTGAATGACCAATAGTAAATGCCGTGACCAGGATCAATACCTGCTTCCAGTCTTTTAATAAATAAATGGTGGCAAGAGCCGTGATGAAAAGCAGGTGATCCAAAGCTTCCCAACTCATGATATGATGCCAACCCCAACCAAAATAGAAACTGAAATCACTCATACTTTTTTCGGGCAATCCTGAAACTATTGCCCTATTTTTAACGTCCTGTTTAAACGCGACGCCAAAGTAAGTCAGACTTTTGTAATCGGAAAAATAATTGTGTCAATGGCCTCCTCCATTTATAAATGGTTCATATTACTCCTTTTTCCCGCTATTCTTTCTTTTATAGAGGCAAAGCCTTCGCTTGATCAGCTATTCCCGCTTGGCCGGGACAGGGGAATTCATCCTTTTCATGTCAGTGTGGTGGAGATCAATCATAACTCAACTGACAAAACACTTGAAATAAGTTGTAAACTATTCACCGATGATTTTGAAAAAGTACTGGCTCAGAATTACAAGGTAAAAGTTGATCTTATCAATCCCCCCGACCGGAAAGCCATGGATAAACTGGTAAGTGATTATATCAAAACCCATTTATCCATTACGGCCAATGGTAAGCCGGTTATTTTTTCTTACCTCGGTTTTGAAAAAGAAGACGATGCCGTATTCGGGTATGTCCAGGTGGATAATATTCCTTCCATTAATAAAATTGAACTGGTCAATAAACTGCTATATGATCTTTTTACTGACCAGATAAATCTCATGCATGTCATAGTAGGAGGGAACCGGAAAAGTACCAAGCTGGATTATCCGGAGACACAGGCGGTCTTTACATTTTGAAAATGTATCAGGGAAGTAGATAAAAGATAAAAGTGAATAGATAAAAGTTTCTTACAGCAGTTAGAGACTCACGTAGCTTTAGTGAATAGGACTGCTTTGAAGCACTATTATCTATTCACTTTTATCTTTTATCTATCATCTCTTCCTTTAATGTGGGACTCAAAGTGACCATCACTTTATCGATCCGGTGAGCGTCCATATCTATTATTTCAAATTGAAAGCCCTTCCATTCCATTTTATCACCGGTTTTGGGGATACGTTCCAGTTCATGCAGGATAAATCCAGCCAGGGTATCAAAATCATGCTCTCCTTCATTCATCCATTCCGCCTTTTCAAACCGGGTCAGGAAATCGTAAAATGGTATCTGGCCGTCCACCAGGTAAGTACCATCATCTCTTTCGGTGATTTCATAATCGGGCACATCGGGCTGAGGCATATCCCCTACAATAGCTTCGAGAATATCATTTAGCGTGATCAGGCCAAGGATACTTCCATACTCATCTACGATAAAGCAGGCATGTATCTGTGATCGTTTGAATTTTTCCAGTACCTGGTAAGGTGTATTATTCTCCGGGATGAATAAGGCCGGTTTCATGATCTCTTTGAATAAAGTACTATCCGGGGTTATATACAGATCTTTAATTGATACGAACCCTTTGATTTCATCAATTATACCATCACAGATGGGATAAACCGAATGTGGTGCCCCAATGATCTTTTCTTTGATCTTATCTTCATTATCATTCAAGTTGAACCAGATGATATCGCTGCGGTGTGTCATCAGCGAAGTGATATTACGATCGCCGAGGTGAAAGACCCTTTCAATGATCTCCTGTTCGGCTTCATCGATAGTACCGGCTTCCGTACCTTCAGTGATGAGCGTTTTGATCTCTTCTTCCGTCACCGCATCATCTTTGGATCGCTTTATACTAAAGATGCTGAAAAATAACTGGCTGATCTTGTTCAATAACCATACAATAGGATGCGTGAGCGCTGCAAACGCATTCATAGGGGCTGCCACGGCCTTGGCGATCTTTTCAGCACGCAACAAACCGATCTGTTTGGGGATCAGTTCCCCAAATATGATCGTCAGGAAAGTGACAATGACCACCACAATGGTAGTAGCTATAGCAGTCGCATAAGGTTTCAGGATAGTTATGTTCTCTATGAGTGGTTGAAGCTGACGGCCAAAACGATCACCAGAATACACACCGGTAAGAATAGCGATCAGTGTGATGCCGATTTGCGCCGCGGATAAAAATTTTTCCGGGGTATTGGAAAGATCGAGAGCTCTCCGGGCCCGGAGGTCACCTTTCTCGGCCAGGTGCTCCAGTCGTGATTTACGGGCGGAAACCAGGGCGATTTCTGACATGACGAACAAGCCATTAATAAAAATAAGAACCAGTAGTATGATAATCTCCATTTAGATAAAAGGTTGGTAACCGAAGATAGCAAATCTGAATCGCTTCCAGAAGAAAGTGCAGGGCCTGATCCAAAAGCGAACCGAATTAATTTCACACTTGTTTTATCCTTTGGATGATACCCGCGGGATTTATCGTTTAAACTATATTTTGCTTTTTGTATCGTCAGTCGTTACACAATTGATATACCCGGATCTGCCAGTGGCTGTCAGGTTATGTAACCATCTTTATTGCGCCATCCTCATTTTGCAAAGGGTAATACGGTAAAAGTGAAATAGTGTTTAGGTGTCCTGACATGATAAAACCAATCTATAAAATCTTCACTACCTGAATGATCAGAAAGCAGAAAACTTTCTGCCAATGCAAATCAAAAATGTAAAAAAATTATTTACTAACCTTTAAATTGCATCATAAAGACATTAATCAGCTTATTCCTATTACCAAAATCATGGAAAGAATTATTCAATCCAGGTTGATCCGCTGGCTTTTTGCTACCGGTCTTTTTTCCCTGATATTGTTATCATTATTGCGTTTTATTTTTCATTTTGTATTTCACAGGACCGGCGAAACACACCTGGTTAATTCATTTTTGCTGGGTTTCCGGTATGATGCGAGAGTCGTATGTTGTTTTTTGCTGATTGTTTTATTGTTAGGTTCCTTTCGCTTCTTTCAGCCGTTTTCCCAAAAGATATCCCGCAGGATCCTATTCTTTTTGTATTATCTATTCGCCTTTCAGGTCATTATATTTTATACGTTTGATTTTGCCCATTTTGCTTACCTGAAGCAAAGGCTCAATGCAAGTATACTTATGTATGCAGAAAATCCGAAGATTTCTGCTACCATGGTATGGGAGAGTTACCCTGTTATTAAAATATTACTTGCCTGGGTCATCTGCCTGGCAGGCTTTTATTATGCAGCACGTTTCTTATATCGTTCCTGTAGCACTTTACCGGGAAAAACAACAAAACGAAACCGCATTGCCAGTTATATAATCAGCTTTTTTGTTTTTGCCGTGACGATATATGGCCGAATCGGCCAGTTCCCGCTACGCTGGAGTGATGCTTACCGCCTTAACAGTGATTATAAGGCCAGCCTGGCCCTTAATCCCTTTCAGAGTTTCTTTAGCAGTTTTAAATTCCGTCATTCAGGTTTTGATATACAAAAGACGAAACAGTATTACGGCCTGGTTGCCACACAGCTGGGCATAACAAACCTGGATACGGCCACGTTAAATTTTTTGCGTGTTTCTCCTGTAAATGATTCCGCAATTGCAAGCCATCCGAATATTGTACTGGTAATTTGCGAAAGTTTCAGTGCCTATAAAAGCTCCATGTGGGGGAACCCGTTGAACACAACTCCCTTCTTTAACGACTTATGCAATAAAGGTATATTCTTTAGAAACTGTTTTTCCCCGGCTTACGGCACGGCAAGGGGGATATGGGCCATCCTCACAGGGATACCCGATGTTACTGAATTACGCACAGCCAGCCGTAATCCCAACCTGGTAGATCAGCACTCTATCCTGAATGACATGGATGGCTATACTAAGTTTTATTTTATCGGGGGGAGCGCCAGTTGGGCAAATATCAGGGGAGTGCTGACCGATAATATTAAAGACCTGCATTTGTATGAACAAATGGATTATAAATCGCCGGTAGTTGATGTCTGGGGAATCAGTGATAAGAATTTGTTTTTAGAAGCAAATAACGTATTAAAACAACAAAAAACCCCCTTTTTTGCTGTTATCCAGACAGCTGATAATCATCGCCCATATACCATACCTAAGGAAGACAAAATGGCTGTCAAATTACGGAGTTTTCCAAAAGATACACTTGAAAAATATGGGTTCGAAAGTAATAGTGAGCTGAATGCATATACATATATGGATTATACGTATAAAACATTTTTTGAAGCAGCAGAAAATGCAAAGTATTTTAACAATACTATTTTTGTTTTTGTAGGCGATCATGGAATCAGGGGTAATGCCGGTAACATGTTTCCAAAGGTCTGGACCGAGCAGGGACTCACCTGCCAGCATACGCCTTTATTGTTTTATGCACCCTCCATGCTGAAACCCCGGGTCGAGGAAAGAAAAGTATCACAAATAGACATTCTCCCGAGTCTTGCCCGGCTTGCAGGAATCCGCGTTAATAATACAACATTGGGACGGGATATTTTTACGAACTCTGCTTTTTCTGACAGTAACGAGATCAGTAATCATACATTTATTTTTGATCCTGACCAAAGTCTTATCGGGCTGGTATTGGGGAAATATTATTATGAATACAACCAGCGAACCCGGAAGGGAAACATGTTTTCTTTATTAAATAATAACCCGTTGAAACCTGATGACCCGGACAGCGCTTTCTATAAAAAAGTCCATGACCTGACTTTAGGTTATTATGAAGTATCGCGGTACCTGTTGTTCAATAATAAAAAGAAGAAGTGATATATTCACCCGCTATTTTTTTCCTGGATAGTTAGACCGAAATATTTATTAAACAGAAGACCGGTAAACAGTCCGAATACAATGCCTAATACGGCCCCGCCGGCTACATCAAATGGATAATGAACGCCAACATAGATCTGTGCATACCCGATAATGCCTGCCCATAAAAAGGCGAGCCACATCCGGTTTTTAAACAAATGCCGTAAGGTGATATAAAGAAAGGTGGCCATGCCAAAATGATTTGCAGCATGATTGGAAGTAAAACTCCAGCCGGAAGGGCAAAGCACTAGTAACCTGAGTTGTGAAGCAAGATCAGGATTATTACAGGGCCGGATACGGTGAAAACCATATTTGAAAATTTGAGTGCCCGTCATATCTGTTAAACCAACAGTGACAAGAAAGAAGATGACCCACCACCATCCCTTTATTCTGAAATTCAGAAGCACCAGTACCAGGAGGAACAGGTAGAGTGGTATCCAGGTAAAAGAATTACGCATATAGGGCATAATGGCATCAAAAACACCATTTGTCCATTGGCTGTTCATTTTGATAAACAATGACTGATCCCATTGGAGAAGCTTCTGCCAAAAACTAATAGCTGTAAAAAACATTGCTGCAAAAGTAGGGTAGACCATTAATAGGAACAACAACCGGAAAATAAATATCAGGTGGCAGGCATATCAATTTCAAGAGCTGGCTGTTAAATAAGTCATGAGGAATTGCTTAAATCGGTTAAATTCTATTCTTTTGTAGTTCTTTGCCGGCCTTAAATAAATATCGCCTTAATGCTTTCCAGATTTAAAATACCTAAAACGATATTATGGGTGTCAAACCTGCTTGCCATCTTTCTCCTGATATTTACTTTATTCAGGGTGACCATATTTATTGCCTTTAAACCCAAAGGGGTTTCATTTGGAGATGTTATCCCTTCTTTTTTAATGGGTATCCGCTACGATCTCCGGTGGATCGCCTTTATATTAATGCCCATTATTTTTTTCAGCATGATCCCAAAACTATCACCTTTCTATATGGCCAGGAATAAAAAGTGGTGGACATGGTATCTCGCCGTTGTTACTTTTATCATATTTGTTTTTTTTGCTGCCGGGTTTGGCAGCCTTTCCTATAACCAGACGCCCCTGGATGCAGGCGCCATGAATTTTGCTGAGGATTTTAAAATATCCTGGAAAATGATGCGGCAGACCTACCCGATGTTCTGGATGGGTCTCGGACTGGTGGTCGCGGTTCTTTTTTTCCGGTGGATGTATCACCATAGTCACTGGCAGGTAATTAACAAAACCGACGGTAAAGGTATCCTGTACCGCCGGAAATATTTCGTCATCACCGCCCTGATACTCTGCATCTGTGCCTGGGGTAATTTTTCCTGGCCTCCGTTAAGCAGGAATGACAGTTTTAAATTCGGTAATAATTTCAAAGCCTACCTGGCGATTAATCCATTGCAGAGCTTTTTCGCCACCTTGAAATTAAGAAAACCGGAGTTTAATGAAGTAAAGGCCAGGCAGGCTTTCCCCATCATGGCGGAATGGATGCAATTGCCCGACAAGCATTCATTTTCATATCGCCGGGAAATTGGCCCCCGGAGTAATTCCCTGGAGAGCCGCCCCAATATTGTACTGGTCCAATGTGAATCATTCAGCATGTACAAAAGTACCATGAGTGGCAACCCGCTGAATACAACTCCCTATTTCGATTCTTTGTGCCGGAACGGGATTTTCTTTGATCGCTGTTTTTCACCCCATTTTTCCACGGCGAGAGGTTTATTTGCCATATTAACCGGAATCCCAGACGCCCAGCTGTTTAAATTCTCCAGCCGAAATCCGCTGGCATTAAAGCAACATACCATCATAGATAATTTAGAAGATTATGAAAAACATTATTTTTTAGGCGGCAGCGCCGAGTTCAATAACTTTGAAGGCTTGCTGAAGAACATTACCGGGCTGAAAATGCATACGGAAGACAGCTTTACCGCGCCAAAAATAAATGTCTGGGGCATCAGCGATAAAGATCTTTTCCTGGAAGCGAATGACGTATTTAAAAAAGAAACAAAACCTTTTTTTGCTTATATCCAGACTTCCGATAACCACCGGCCTTATACGATACCTGAAACGGATTCTGATTTTGTAAAAAAGGTGGTGACGGATGATGAATTGAAACACTATGGCTTTGAGTCACTCCATGAATTTAATGCTTTCCGGTATTCGGATTATTGTTTCAGAAAATTTTTAGAAGCCGCAGAAAAAGAGCCCTATTTCCATAACACCATTTTCGTTTTTGTAGGTGATCATGGTGTGGCCGGTAATGCGGAAGCGCTCTATCCTGCTGCCTGGACCGATGACCGCCTGACCGATCAACATGTACCGCTTTTATTTTATGCTCCCGATCTTTTACAACCACAAAAAAGAGAGGAAGTGGTTTCGCAGATTGATATCCTGCCTACGATAGCGGGTATGTTACACCAGTCTTATGTAAATACTACGTTGGGACGTGACCTGTTAGATCCTTCTAAGAAAAATAATTATGCATTTATTACTAATACGGCTGATGTGATCGGTATGGTAACAGATGATTTTTATTTCAGCCGGAATGTCAACTTCCCTGATGTACAATTGAGCCCCATGCATGCAGGCTTCTCTCCATACAGCAAAAAGCAACAGGATTCTATAACACAGCGATTATCGGACTTCACCAATGCATTTTTTGAAACTGCGAAGTATATGATCATGAATAATAAGAAAGATTGAGGAAGTGTTAAGTGCTAAGTGCTACATAAGACCTTCCACTTAACACCAAACACTTAACACTTAACACTATTCAAATATCTGTTGATCTCCCGTCACTATACAGCCTTTTCTCTTTATCCCCCGTTTCGCTAAACGCTTTTTTGGCAATGATGATCAGCCGGGGTGTTTTCTGCACATCATATTTATTGAACTGGTAATCCCCAAACACTTCCTGTACCTGCATTCCCTGGAAAGCAAGCATATCCGTAAAATCACCTAAAGAGAATTTGGCAACTTTTTCGGTAAAGACCTGCGATTGGGTAAGTGTGGGGTCATCCACTACGATCTTTTTAAAAAAATGATCGTCATCATGCCAGCGCAGTATCTTGTACACTGTGCCGTTCACCTGTTTTTCTTCATTGTGCCGAATATGCGCTTCAGCATAATGTACATTCAGGTAATCGATCACGAAAAAGCCTCCGGGTTTCAGGCTATTGGCTATGGTACGGATGGCGTCATCGTGCTCGCGCCTGGTCTTGAAATAGCCAAAGCTGGTAAAGAAATTGAAAGCATAATCAAAATAGTTACCCCAGAATGGTAAACGCATATCATGAACGTAGAAATCGAGGTTATCCGCCTCAAATCGTTTGGCAAAAGCAATGCTGTCGGGTGAAATATCTATTCCGGTTACAGAAAACCCCAGCGAGGCCAATGTTTTGCTGTGCCTGCCCTTTCCGCAGGCAACGTCAAGCATACGGCTGCCGGGCCCGGGTTTTAAATGCTCCATTAATTTAGTGATGAAAGCAATCGCCTCTTTTTCATCTCTTTCAAAATATAGTTTGTGATAGAAGGGAGAATTGAACCAATCTTTATACCATTCCGGGTTAGCCATGCATTTCTTTCCGCAAATGTACCATGACGGCCGTAAGTATCGGTTGAAAATGAAAAGTGTATTTTTGCCGACCAAAAAGATAATAAGTGCCACTAATCAAAACGATATCGGGAATAAGAGGAACTATTGGTGATAAACCGGGTGAAAACCTGACACCCGCTGATATTGTAAAATTTACAGCGGCTTTCGGGAAATTATTGCTTGAAAAAAGATCTCCAAAGAAAAATCCGTTCAAGATGGTAATCGGCCGGGATGGACGGACCAGCGGAAAAATGGTCCGTGGTTTCGTGATCGACACCCTGACAGGACTGGGTATTGACGTCATAGACCTAGGTCTATCTACCACGCCTACAGTTGAGCTGGCGGTACAGATTGAAAATGCTGCAGGCGGGATCATTATTACAGCCAGCCATAACCCCGAAGACTGGAATGCACTGAAATTATTGAACAATAAAGGGGAATTTATTTCGGCTGAAAAAGGATCCAAAGTGATGGCACTGGCTGCCCAGAAAGAATTTGCTTTTGCTCCTGCTGATCAAGCCGGAACCCTGACTATCGATGACAGTTACGTGCAAAAACATATCGATGCGGTTTTGAAATATCCCCTTGTCAATTCAAAAGCTATAGCGAAACGAAATTTCAAAGTGGTCGTAGATGCCATCAACTCCACGGGGGCTATTTATGTGCCTGCTTTATTAAAGGCCCTGGGAATACATGATATTATTTTACTGAATGGGGAAGTAAATGGAAAATTTGCGCACAACCCGGAACCCTTGCCGGAGCACCTGAATGAATTAAGTAATGAGGTGGTAAAGCATAAGGCCGACCTGGGTATAGCTGTGGACCCCGATGTGGATCGATTATGTTTTGTGTGCGAGGACGGCAGTATGTTTGGCGAAGAATATACGCTGGTGGCTATTGCTGATTATGTATTAAGCAAAAGGAAGGGGAACACGGTGAGCAATATGAGCAGCACCAGGGCATTAAAGGAAATAACAGGCAAGTATGGCGGGGAGTATTTCCCATCTGCCGTAGGGGAGGTGAACGTGGTAAAGAAGATGAAAGAAGTGAAGGCGGTGATCGGTGGAGAAGGCAATGGTGGCGTCATTGTGCCTGATTTCCATTATGGTCGCGACGCACTCATCGGCATTGGTTTGTTTCTTAGCCATTTAGCCAATCATAAAAAAGGTATCAAATCGCTCCGTAACCAATATCCCGATTATTTTATCTCCAAAAACAAGATCGAACTGGAAAATGGCATTGATGTAAAAGCTATATTTGAAAAGATAAAGAAGAAGTATAAAAAGAATCCGATCAATACCGAAGACGGATTAAAAATAGAATTTGATACTGACTGGGTCCATCTCCGTACTTCCAATACAGAGCCCATTATTCGTATTTATGCCGAAAGCGACTTTGAAACCAAGGCTAACAATATCGCCATGCAGATCATGAGGGATATCAAAGAGTTTGCCCCCAACCCCTAAAAGGGGGATATAATCTTCATCCTATTATTTTAGAAAATAGCCAGAAGAGATCCATGAAATCGTGGTCTCAATAGTCGATGAATGGTTATCTTTGCAACCTATTTTTAGTTTTAAAAGCTCCGCCATAGGCGGATTTGCAGTTTATGAACCGCATTTATTTCGATAACGCCGCTACTACTGCCCTTGATAAAGAGGTGTTAGATGCCATGTTGCCTTACATGACAACCAACTTTGGCAATCCTTCCTCCATTTATTCGTATGGACGGGAAAGCAGGCTGGCGATCGAAACCGCCAGGAAAACAGTTGCAAGGTTATTGAATGCCCACCCCGGGGAAATATTTTTTACCAGTGGGGGTACTGAAAGTAATAATACCGCTATTCTATCTGCCATCAGAGATCTCGGTTGCAAACATATCATCACTTCAGCTATCGAACACCATGCAGTATTACACACCGTTGAACATTATGGTTGCGGGGAAGAGGTTACCAGTCATTTTGTAAAACTATTACCTGACGGGCATGTCAACCTGGCTGACCTGGAATTCCAATTGTCTTCACATAAAGAACGTTGCCTGGTCACCCTTATGCATGCCAATAATGAAATAGGGAATATTCTCGATATTGATGCCGTAGGCACCCTTTGTAAAAAACATAATGCCATCTTTCATTCCGATTGTGTGCAGACGGTTGGACACTATCCATTGGATCTTCGCAAAACACCGGTACATTTTATTTCCGCTGCCGGTCATAAGTTCCATGGCCCCAAAGGTATCGGTATCCTGTACGTGAATGATAATATTAAAGTGAAACCCTTCATCTTCGGGGGCGGGCAGGAGCGTAATATGCGGGCAGGAACAGAAAACCTCTACGGGATAGTTGGGTTTGCCAAAGCCCTGGAACTGGCTATGAAGAATTATGAAAAAGATAGTAAATATATCCAGTCACTCAAAACTTATATGATCGAAAAACTGAAAAACAACATCAAAGGAGTTCAGTTCAATGGTGACCAGGAGGGAAAATGCCTTTACACCGTATTAAGCGTCGCCTTTCCAAAAACAGAAAGATCCGAAATGATCCTGTTCAACCTCGATATCAATCATATCTGTGTATCAGGCGGAAGTGCCTGTAGCAGCGGGGCCGACCAGGACTCCCATGTCATCCGCGCTATCAACAACAATCCCAATCTTGTCACGGTTCGTTTTTCGTTCAGTAAATATAATACCAGGCAGGAAGTAGAGGCGGTGGTAGCTAAATTGCAGGAATTGATCTAAGGAAAGAAGTCCGGAAGTCCGAAAGCCGGGAAGTCGGAAGAGAAGAAACTATTTATTGATGAAGTAACTTTTCTAATATCAGCCTCATTCTTTTCTGACTTCCCGACTTTCTGACTTTCCCGACTTCTTTTCTATTTCAATGAATTTCTAAGTGAATTTATCATCACCAGAATCTCTTCACATTGTCTGCATATTTTTTCGAAATCATCTGGTTTGATATATCCTCTCCGTCTCGCAAGAAAGATACATCCCACCACTTCAATATCAGACCTTAAGGCCATTCCCAGGAATCTTTTAAACTCCGGGTTTGATTGCCCGGTTGACCCTTCAGCAATATTTAAAGAAACAGAGTCTGCAGCTCTTTTGATCTGAGAAGTCAAAATTAAATTTCATCTTTTGGAAAACTTTTTGTCAACTGATTGACAATATCCGAAAGATCTACTGCCTTTTGCCAGACAAGTAATTTTTCAAATTTGAAGGGCATAATTATATGTTTTGGTTCATATAAAAATAATCTCCGGATTTCTGAATCTGGCGTGTATTTAACAGAAAAAAATGTTTTTTTCCTGAAAAAGCAAGCAAGTCGGGAAGTCGGGAAGTCGGAAAGGTGAAAAAGATTAAGCCTTTCAATAATGAAATGACTTTTCAAATATCAACCTGATACTTTCCTGACTTTCGGACTTTCCGACTTCCTGACTTTACTGACTTCTTAACAAAATAAATTTGTTAAGTTACGAAACATTCGTAGATTTACGAAAACTTCGTAGAAATGGAAAAATTAACCCACCAGGAAGAAGAAGCCATGTTGGCTATATGGCGAATAGGAGAAGGTAATGTAAAATCCTTTATGGAAAACATGGCCGAACCGGCGCCTTACACTACGTTAGCTTCTACGGTCAAAAATCTTGAAAAAAAAGGGTACCTCAGTAGTCGTTTAATAGGCAATGCCTATATCTATAAGGCTGTCGTAAGTGAAGAAGCCTACAAAAAGAAATTCATGGGAAATGTGGTAAAGGATTATTTCGATAACTCTTATAAGGAGCTCGTTAATTTCTTTGTGGAACAAAAAAAGCTTTCCGCCAAAGAGCTGAAAGAGATTATCACGATGATTGAAAAAGGGAACCGCTAATCAGGTCAAACTTATTTGCATGCCATTTTTCTTTATCTATATTCTGAAATTATCCATCAGCCTTACTATCGTATTCCTGGTGTATCATTTTGCACTGCGCAAATTGACGTTTTACAACTGGAACCGTTGGTACCTCTTAGGCTATACCTTGCTTGCTTTTCTTATTCCATTTATCGATATTTCACCGGCATTGCAGCGAAACGAATGGTCGGATTCCGGAATGGTGCAATGGGTCCCCGTTATCAATAATTCAACTTTAATTGGAAATGACGACCCCCCGGCGCATTCTTTCACTATGTGGAATATGGTCAGTTTGTTGATCATGGCAGGCATGTTGATCATGTTAATTCGTTTACTGGCTCAGCTGATTTCTTTCCGGCGGATGATGAAGAAAGCTCAATGTGTTTCCGGCCAGGGCATGAAACTATACCAGGTGGATAAGGACATTATTCCATTTTCATTTGGGAATTCCATATTTATCAACCGTCATCTTCATTCGGGGGAAGATATCAGGGAGATCATTGCACATGAATTTGTGCATGTAAAACAGCGACACAGCCTGGATGTTATCTTCGGTGAAACCCTTTGTCTGCTTAACTGGTATAATCCTTTTGCCTGGTTGTTACGCCGGTCGATCCGGCAAAATCTTGAATTTATTGCTGATCATAAAGTATTACAGAACGGGGTCAACCGTAAGGAATACCAGTATCTTTTAGTAAAGACCATCGGTTACAATCATTTCAGTATAGCCCCCAAGTTCAATTTTTCTTCATTAAAAAAACGTATAGCCATGATGAACAAACTCCAATCAGCCAAAGTACATTTATTAAAATTTCTTTTTTTATTGCCCGTCGCCGTTGTCATGCTGCTGGCTTTCAGAAGCCAGTATGAAAACATTCAACAACATGCACCAGCCTTCATACCGAAAATATTGCCGGATACCCTGCCTGCTCCTAAAACAGCTATTCGAAAAATACCCAAAGAAATTTCTTCGATCAGCCTGCTTCAAACTAAGGAAGATGCAGCTTCTGCCGATCCTGTTAAACAAAAACTCTACGGTTTGGTATTGGTAAAACGAAAAGATGGGAGTAAAGAAATATATGACCTGGTAAAACAGGAAAGCCAGAATGATTTTGAAAAGAAGTATGGGGTGAAACTGGAAGATCTTATCCCGCCACCCCCACCGCCACCACCCTCACTTCACCCCATTACCCCTATCGCTATCGGTGATAATAACAAACTGCGGGGCATAAGCGATGAGTATGAAATAACCGATCAATCAGCCACCCTTAAACTAAAGGACGGTACAATTGAAAAATATGATCTGACAAATCCGGATCAACGGGCAAACTTTGAAAAGAAATATGGTAGGATCGTCAATAACACAGCCGCTGCTTACTCCTCAATCACTCCGGTGGCTGCGACCGGGCATACTGAAATGCAATCCGTCATTTACCCGGCGGCTGTGAGTTCCGGTAGTTCAGGTAATGGTTCAGGAACCGGAAGGGGTACTGGTAATG
This sequence comes from Chitinophagaceae bacterium, assembly GCA_017882265.1. GTDB lineage: Bacteria > Bacteroidota > Bacteroidia > Chitinophagales > Chitinophagaceae > JADGPW01. The sequence goes on from JADGPW010000135.1 coordinate 24,671, forward strand.
GTAATGGTTCAGGAAATGGAAGCGGTAATGGTTCTGGTAGTGGATGGGGTAATGGTTCAGGTAATGGTTCAGAAGATACTCCCGAACCAGTGACCACCAACAGTAAGGTGATGAGTGCCATTTCTCCCATTGCGCTGAAGAGTAACGGATCCGGAACCACCATGATTTCCCCTATAACACCCTCACCGGGTAAAGGCGTTACGATCATGAATGATTATGGATACAACATTACCGGTAATGAAGATATAATCATCACCATTACAAAGAACTCCACGATAGAACAGTTGGAAGAATTTAAGAAACAAATGAAAGAAAAGGGTATCGACCTGAGTTTTTCCGAAACCAATTACGAAAAAGGGGTTTTGAAATCCATCAGCGGAATGATGAAATCTGGAGACGGTCACAGCAACTTTTCTGCTTCAGATTTCAATAAATTGATCCTGGCGATGATCAGGGATGGGGAGCGCACTTATTTTAAAGTGAGTGTAAAGGATGATAAAGAAGTGATTTGATTTAGTGTTAAGTGTTAGGTGTTAAGTGTTAAGTAAAGAAACTGTCTGGTATAGGTGGAAGACAAATGAGATAGGATAGCATCTCCACTTACCACTTAAAACCTAACACTATTTAAAGATAATACCACGGATTCCGCCTGGCCGCCCAGATATACTTCCGGATATTCCGCCAGAAAGCAAGCACCATATAAATAATAATAGGGGATCCCATTGTCAGCAGGGAAGCATACATAAAATACTGCCGGATACGGCTGGTGGCTATACCCATGCGGTTGCCAATGGCTGTACAAACTCCAAAAGCATTCCATTCAACAAAATCCCTGATCCTGCTCATATAGCTAAATTATAAAATCCAAACAAATCGGCCAATAGGACGTTATAAAAATAGCTGGTTTTCTTAACTTCGCAGCGCTTTTCGATTTGAAATTGAAGATTTAAGATTAAATATTTGCGAAATCTTCTTATCCAGGATTCTCCCTTAAACTCTTCAATCCAAAATATTAAATACTCTTCTATGGTTTTCGACCTCGATCTCATCAAAAAAGTGTACTCAGAAATGTCCGAAAGGATCGCCGCTGCCCGGAATATTGTGGGTAAGCCTTTAACACTTTCTGAAAAAATATTATATACCCATTTGACTAAACCTTCCCTGCATCCGTATACAAGGGGTGTGGATTACGTGGAATTTGCCCCTGACAGGGTAGCCATGCAGGATGCGACAGCTCAAATGGCCTTATTACAATTCATGACCTGTGGAAGAAATAAAGTGGCGGTACCATCTACTGTTCATTGCGACCACCTGATCCAGGCTAAGATCGGCGCTAAAAAAGACCTGCAGCTGGCCATAGAAACCAACCGGGAAGTCTATGATTTTTTGTCCAGCATTTCCGATAAATACGGGATCGGCTTCTGGAAACCCGGGGCGGGTATCATTCACCAGGTTGTTTTGGAGAATTATGCCTTTCCCGGCGGCATGATGATCGGAACCGATTCGCATACGCCAAATGCCGGTGGACTAGGCATGATAGCGATCGGTGTAGGGGGAGCCGATGCGGTGGATGTAATGGCTGGCTTGCCCTGGGAATTAAAAATGCCAAAAATCATTGGGGTGAAGCTCACTGGTAAAATGAGCGGCTGGACCTCCTGTAAAGATGTGATCCTTTGGGTAGCCGGACAACTTACCGTAAAAGGGGGTACCGGGGCTATTGTTGAATATTTTGGGGATGGAGCAGATAGTATGAGCGCTACGGGTAAAGGGACCGTTTGCAATATGGGCGCTGAGATCGGCGCTACCTGTTCCCTGTTTGCCTATGATGAAAAAATGAGCGCTTATTTGAAAGCTACCGGGCGTGAACAAGTGGCTGCGATGGCTGATACTATCCGTGAACATTTGCGCCCGGATCCGGAAATATATGCGGATCCTTCAAAATACTATGACCAGGTACTGGAACTGGACCTGGCTACCCTGGAACCTTATGTGAATGGTCCTTTTACCCCTGACCTGGCCACCCCCATTTCTAAAATGGCTGAAGCGGTAGCCGCCAATGGCTGGCCCGCCAAATTAGAAGTGGCCCTGATCGGAAGTTGCACCAACTCTTCTTACGAGGACATCAGCCGTTCGGCATCGATTGTAAAAGATGCCATGAGTAAGGGTTTGAAAACTATTTCTGAATTCACGATCACTCCCGGTAGCGAACAAGTGCGTTTTACTATTGAAAGGGATGGTTTTATAAAAGAATTTGAAGATGCAGGCGGTGTGGTACTTGCCAATGCCTGTGGCCCCTGTATTGGACAATGGGCAAGGCATATTGATGATCCCAACAGGAAGAATACCATCATCACCTCATTCAATAGAAATTTTGCAAAGCGTAATGATGGCAATGCCAGCACGCATGCTTTTGTGGCCAGCCCGGAAATTGTGACGGCGATGGCGATGGCAGGAACCATCGCTTTTAATCCATTGAAGGATACCTTAAAAAATGCCAACGGAGACGAGGTCCTGTTGAACGAACCCACCGGTTTTGAATTGCCACCCAAAGGGTTTGCAGTCGGGGATGCCGGTTACCAGGCGCCGGCAGAAGACGGCAGTGGCATTGAAGTAAAAGTGAATCCTGCATCAAAACGGTTGCAGCTATTGGATCCTTTTCCTGTGTGGGAAGGTTACGACCTCCAGGGATTAAAACTCTTGATCAAGGCTAAAGGAAAATGCACCACCGATCATATATCCATGGCCGGCCCCTGGTTGAAATTCAGGGGTCATCTCGATAATATCTCTAATAACATGCTTATCGGGGCGATCAATTTCTTTAATGATAAGACCGATAGTGTAAAAAATCAATTGACAGGTGAATATGGCCCTGTACCCGCCACAGCAAGAGCTTACAAAGAAGCCGGCGTTGGAAGTGTAGTGGTGGGAGATGAGAACTATGGGGAGGGCAGCAGTCGGGAACACGCGGCTATGGAACCAAGATTTCTTGGCGTCCGTGCTATTATTGTAAGAAGCTTTGCCCGCATACATGAGACCAACCTGAAAAAGCAGGGAATGCTGGCGCTCACCTTTGCTGATAAAGCCGATTACGACAAAGTACTGGAAGATGATACTATTGATATTCTCGGCTTGCTTGAATTTACTCCAGGTGTGCCATTAACATTGATGTTATATCATAAAGATGGGACCAGTGAAGAGATCACTGTGAACCATACGTACAATGAACCCCAAATACAATGGTTCATTGAAGGCGGTGCGCTGAATCTTATCCGCAAAAATGCTATGAAATAGAGTGTGGCTTCCCTCTCTGAAGGAGAGGGACGGGAGGGTGAGGCCGGTTCATTGAAGGCGGTGCGCTGAAGTTCCATGTCCGGGGAAGCAGCATCGCTTAACTTAATGACATTGATCGGAGGGGCGGGAAGGAAAGGCTATCATAATAAAAGGGAACATGGTAATCCATGCTCCCTTTTTCGTAATCATAGAATGTTACTGTTATGCCATTTCCGGATGTTGTTTTAATCCGGCCATTACTTCATCCACATTCACTCCCAGACCTTTGGCCACTTCCATGCCTAATTGTTCATCCACTCTGAACCAATGGCACAATTGCCGGTTTATGATGGCTTCGCTTTTGGGTCCACTGATACCCCTCATAGCTTCCACAATATTATGGATGGTATATTTTTTTTCTTTCTCATTCATCACTTCCCTGAACAATATCCCGGGCTGGGTATAATGATCATCTTCTCCTTCACCATTGCGATCATACCAGTCCGCTGTCAGGCTTTCCAGTAATAAAGCAGGTTGCTTGTATTTTTCATCTATATAGATATCGTCAAAACTATTGGGATAATAATTAGTACTGCTTCCACCGTTTTCATCGGTACGCATATTCCCGTCACGATGATAGTTATTCACCGCGAAGGGACATTTATTTACAGGGATCTGCTCAAAATTTACTCCGAGACGATACCGCTGGGCATCAGGATAAGAGAGCAATCTTCCCTGCAGCATTTTATCAGGTGAATAGCTGATACCATCTACTACATTGGCGGGTGCAAAAGCAGCCTGCTCCACATCCCGGAAATAGTTTTCCGGTATTTTATTTAATTCCATTTCACCGACCTCTATCATCGGGTAATCTTTGTGAAGCCATACTTTTGTAAGGTCAAATGGATTCCAGCGATATTTTTTTGCCTCTTTTTCCGGCATGATCTGCACTTTCAACGTCCATTTAGGGAACATACCCTTGGTGATTGCATCGACCATATCACGTTGCGCATGATCAGGATCTGTTCCTTTCATTTCAATAGCCTCTTCATTATTGAAGTTTTTTATACCCTGCTGGGTGATAAAATGAAACTTTACCCAGTATTTTTCATTCTTCGCATTGATGAATGAATAGGTGTGGCTCCCAAAACCATGCATATTCCGGTAGCTGAAAGGAGTACCCCTGTTGCTCATTAATATCAATACCTGGTGGAGGCTTTCCGGGTTTAGTGACCAGAAATCCCACATCATGGTCGGGCTTTTGCAATTTGTTTTAGGATCTCTTTTCTGGGTGTGAATGAAGTCGCTGAATTTCTTTGGGTCTTTAATAAAAAATACCGGGGTGTTATTTCCGGTTAAATCCCAGTTACCATCTTCTGTATACATTTTCACCGCAAAGCCCCGGGGATCCCTTTCACTGTCAGCCGAGCCCTTTTCACCACCCACAGTGGAAAACCTTGCAAATACTTTTGTTTCTTTACCGATACGTTCGAACAATTTCGCTTTGGTAAACCTGGTGATATCATGGGTAACAGTAAATTTTCCGAATCCCCCGGTTCCTTTTGCGTGAACAACCCTTTCCGGAATTCTCTCACGGTTGAAATGGCTCATTTTTTCATTAAGGATGAAATCCTGCAGTAACACAGGCCCCCGCGGGCCAACCGTCATTGAATTTTCATGCTCTACATAGGGTATACCTGATGCAGAAGTCAATCTGTTTTTTTTCTTATTCATATAATTATTTTATTAGATTAATAATCCGGACCACCCTTTTCTTTACTGCTGCAATGTACAGAGGGAGAAGAGCCGAATCCACTGATGGTGATCATTACTGTGGCTGATGGTGGTTTAAGGAGATAGCTGTTGTTTTTCAGCTTACCGGTTATGTACCCTGTGAAGATATAGCCGGGTCATTTAAATATAATCAAATCCCGAAGCATATAAGGGACTGTTTTCTGTGGTATATATTTCCTCCTCGGTCATATTTTGGTAGGAAGCCATGATATAAACATCAGAACTTTTCACAAATTTGTTGATCAATCCCAACCTGCCATAATTGGTCAATGCCACATACACGGGACATTTTTTATCCAGCCAGAATAAAGCTGATTTCAATTTTTCCTTTGCCAGTAATCCTTCAAATAACTCCTGCAGGCGATGCTCTTTTCCGGGACTGAAAAAAAGACCTTCAAAGGCGAGAAACTCGAATTTCTTCGGGTTGAATAACCGGTTGAGCAAGGGAACGCGGGGCACGACATTCAGAATTATTTTTCCCATCATTCCGGGCATTTTGTTGATGACCCAATGCGCCCTGTGAAACTGGCAACCAGCCACTATTTTATTATTTTCTTTAATGACATAATAGTTGTCGTGCATAAACAGGTAATCAAACTGCACCAAAGCATGTTGCCGGTATTGTTCTTTTAACAGGGCAAGGACTTCCTGCCGCTCCACTTCTGTAGTGACTTGCCGGATGTTTTTACTTTTTTTTGGGAAAAAACGGCTGAATCCTGTTGTTTTAATGGTACCGATCGTATGATAGCCTGCCGATTCTGAAACCTTATAAGAACTTTTATTCCCTCTTTCGATAAATCCTACAAAAATGGTTTTCAAGGTCTCGCCTTCACGAATAGAACTCATTACCTCTATGGCTAATCGTTTGATGACTCCTCTTCCCCTGATGGCGGGAGAGGAGGCAAAATACCGGGTATAATAATAATTAAAGGGCTTGCCGGCCACGGTGACCTGTGGATTACAAAAAACAGCCGTGCCCATAATTTTCCTTCCTTCGGTAATAGAAACAAGGTAGGGGTTGGTGATATAGTTAAAATGCTCCGGTGTATTTTTATGTTCATAGACGGCTTCCTCATTTCCCCAGGAGATACTGTCTAAAAATTCAATGGCTTCAATGGGTATGCCTTGTTCTTTCCAGATGGAGAAACTACCGTCTTTTAATAATAAA